>JAFXTJ010000016.1 GCA_017535945.1 Lachnospiraceae bacterium | reverse complement strand
GTTCAGGCACAGGTTCTACGATCGGTTCCGGTTCAGGGATCGGCTCGGGTTCAGGTATCGGTCCGGGTTCGGGAATCGGTTCGGGTTCCGGCTCAAGCGCAGATAAGATGGCAGCGATATCATCGCTGTCGACTTCCGGCGGAATAGCGGATACATCAGGGAAATCAGGGATTTCAGACTCGACCGGGATCTCCGGCACAGGAACGGGTTCCGGCACAGGCTCAGGTTCCGGCATATACACGGGCTCCGGCACGGGCTCGGGTTCCGGCGTAAACACCGGCTCCGGTATCGGTTCCGGCTCCGGTTCTTCCTGCGGGATCGCCCGCTCGAGATACTCGCTCATCTTCGGCGCACTGTCCGCCGGGATCTGCTCAAAGGAAGTCAGCTCCTCTTCGAGTGCCGGATCCGCCAGCACATGAGCGTCGGACTTCTTCAGAAGATCGCTGATCTCCTGCAGATCGGGGTTTTCGGCCGCATAATCCTCATCGATGATCTCCGTTACATCCCGGGGATCATCGGCAGGCGTATCATCAACAAGAGCCTCCGCATCCGTCACAGACTCACGCGCAGGCTCTTCACTCGCCGCTTTTTCTTTCTTCCTGCCTCCGCCCATCATGGCGGAGAGCAGGCTGTCCAGATAACTCTCGCTGTTGTTGGAATTCATGGATCCCCGCGGATCAATCCGCCTTCGTGATACCTACCAGTTCATCAATGACACTCACAAGATCGCCGATCTCGGGCTTTGTCATCTGTTTGTTCGCACCAAGAGATTCCCCTTTTCGGCGCATCTCTTCATTGATCAGCGATGAGAAGATGACGACCGGGATCTTCTTGAGCTTATCATCATTCTTGATCAGCTTGGTGAAACGGTGACCGTCCATCAACGGCATCTCGATATCGGTGATGATACACTGCACATTCTGCTCGAGCGTGCCGTTGTCCTTGCACTGCTTGACATAATCATAGGCCTGCTTGCCGTTCTCAAAATGCTTGACATTGTCATAACCCGCCTGATTCAGGGAATCCACGATCAGCTTGTTGAGCAGCTGGGAATCCTCGGCCAGAACGATCGGGATGCGGTTACGCGGCCTTGAGCCGTAATCCTTCTTGAGATCCTCCATCTTCAGACCCGTATTGGGATTGATATCGGAGACGATCTTCTCGAAGTCGAGAATGATGATCAGTCGGTCCTCAAATTTGATGATACCGGTGGAAATGCTCTCCTCCGCCTTGGAGATCGTCGCGTTGGGCTTGATGATGTCCACCCAGGACACACGGTGGATCCCGATGACCGTATCCACATGGAATGCGATGTCAAGCTTGTTGAAATTGGTGATGATAAAAAGTCCTCCCGGCTCGGATACGCCGCGCTGTAAGCAGTTGCGCAGGTCGATCGCCGTGATCATCACATCACGCGGCATGAAGATGCCTTCAATACTCGGATGCGCGTTGGGAACCGGAGTCACTTCCTCATAGGGAATGATCTCCTTGATCTTGGCCACGTTGATCCCGTATGCATGGTTATCAACCGTAAACTCCAGAACCTCCAGTTCGTTGCTGCCGCTCTCGAGCAGGATCTTTGTATCCATACCGATTCATCCCTCCGTTTTTATGTCCCCGCGCATGAAGCGCACAAAACAATCTCAAGTATTATAGCACAGTTCAGTGAAAATATACACCGAAATCTCGAAATCACACACCTTATTCGATCCGGAGCATCTGCTCTTCCCCGTGGTAATTCACCTTAAGCGAGAGCGTGTCGATCTCTTTGGTCTGCGCCTCCTTGACCTGGAAGCACAGAACGGCGCCGGCCGTCTCTCCCGGACCGATGGTCCCCATATAGGTGCTCATATCCGTATCCAGCAGCGTCACCATATTACGGCTGACAGGCTGCCCGTTGATGAAAAGTGTATACGTGGCGTTGCCGTTCAGCAGATCCACGTTCATCTCTCCGGAGGTCTTGTTGACAAGGCCGAACGAGAGGATCATGAGCTTATTGCCCGTCTCCGCCGTCAGTGCCCTGCTGTCGGACACCGCATTATCCGGATAGGAATTGAGGACATAGTAGCCGTTCAGGTTGCAGGCAAGTCCGTCCTGCATCTTCTGGAGCAGATCCTTGTCGCTCCCTACCGGGACAGCGTTCTGCGCATCCGCTGTCTCCGCAGTTTCTGCCTTCTCCGGCACCGTCACATCACCCTCCGGTGCCTCGTCAGGCTGCTCTGCCGGCTCTTCCGCGGGCTTTTCTTCCGTCCCGCCCTCCGGCGTCTCCTCCTTGATCACCACCGGTGAAGGCTTCTCTTCCGCCGGTTTCTGCGGCTTCTCCTCCGCTGCGGGTTTGAGCGGCGGCAGTTCCTCCACGGGCGCTTCCTCCGGCACCTCTTCCGGTTCCGGGATGAGCCTGGTGAGCTTGTCCCCGTTGCCAAGATTGTATTTGGATAACACGCCGGCCGAATAGTCGACGATCAGATCGTATTCCTCCTGCGTGAGCGTCGGGAACTTCTCCCCGCATCCCGCAAGCAGCATACTCATGACGGCCATGGCGAGCGCCGTTTTTACACATCGGATCCTGTTCATATATCCCTCCGGATAAAACCGCTGACAGTATACCACATTTTGTTGCCGCACGGAAGACATTTCACAGATTTGCCGTGGAGATTTTCAGCCGATGACGCAGGCATGCCATCCTGTGGTATAATAAAGCCTCAGCAGAGAAGTGCTCCATCATGAGGAAGTATCATGGGCAACTACCCGGAAGAATTTGACGAATATATCAAACGGATGCAGGAAATCCGTCTGCTCTCCAAACCCGATCTGCGAAAGATCGGCGATCCGGCGCAGTACAGCAAGACGCTGGTTCGCAATTTTGAGCAGATCGGGTCACTGGCTGCCGACAACCGTGCCGTGATCGATGCGTATGTCAATCCCGTCCTGTCGGGCCGGGCCGAACTGGATCCCGGAACGCGCGAGATGCTGGAGCAATTCAACGAGCTTCTGATGGATTTCAAGGAGAATTTTGAAGAAACCGATGCGCATCTGGCGGAAGTCCTGAACGATCTTCTCTACGACGAGGCCGAGATCAGCGAGGACAGCAGTCCCGGCGACCGCGTGCTGGCCCTGGCGGACAAGGTCAAACGGGATTATCTCATCATCGCCGAGCTGACACGTTTTATCAATGACGATACCGAAGCGATCCGTGCCAAAGCTCTCGAAAACCACGCTCTTCTCCGGAGTTATCTGGAACCGGAGACCTTTGTCACGCTGCCGGATGAAGCCAAAGGTGCGGCCCTCCAGTTCTCCCTGATGGGTGCGCTGCTCTACGAAAGCACGCTGGTGCGGATGCCGGAAAGTTACTGGGAGAAATGTCTGGGCATCATCAGGCAGGCGGAGAAGATCCTGAACGATCCTTTTTACAGAAATGTATTGCAGGATTATGCCTGGGATACGTATGAATTCCGGATCTATTACTACGGCAGTTTTCTGGCTTATTCCATCCTGCCCGGGCGCATTGCCGGACGCGCTTACGATTATGCCCGGAAAGCCATCGATTTCCTGAAGAACACGACCAACGAAGGCGTTCTTGCCGTAGTCAACATCGGGCAGGAGGAGGACCTGGCGTATCTGGCCTCGGTTCAGGCGGGCTACACCCCTGCCAGAGAAGCCTGTGAAGCCTTTTACCGGGCCTACACGGAGCGCGACAGCAGCGATTATTCCATCACCGGCGTTAACAAGAATCTGGACTCCCCCTCCTCGTACTTAAGCACAGCCAGGCTGATGAATCTGGAGATGACGGAGGCGGATTACGACCGGGTGTTTGAGATCCAGCGATCCATGCTGGATTATCTGTATCATATCCCGAATACCGGAGACGTGTACCTCAAATGCATGACGCTGTTCTCCAACCTGCCGGTCTTCTTCACGGAAGTCCCGGGGGCGATGACGATGGAGGAATTCTGCGTCAACGCATTTGCCGCGATCCACCCGCCGACCTATGTGCACGTCAACATGGTGGCCAGACTCGCGGAATGCATGACGAGACATCTGCTGGGATCGGACCCGGAACGGTTTATAGGCTTCCCCGGCTGCCCGGATGTCGATGCCGTGCGGGAAAACAAAGACCGGATCATCGGCTACACCTACCATGCGGCACTCTGTCACGATCTGGGCAAACTCTTCATCATCGACACGATCTCCATGTACGGCCGCAGCCTCCTGGAGACGGAATTTGTCACGATCAAAAATCACCCGACCGTCGGTGCCAACCTGGCCGCGGCACATCACTCCACCAAAGACTACGCGGATGTCATCCGGGGCCATCACATCTGGTATGACTGCTCCCGCGGCTATCCGTCAGGTTTTGATACGAGGAAAAGCCCGTACAAGACAGTCATCGACATCGTTCTCGCCGCCGACTGTCTCGACGCCGCCACGGACACGGTGGGACGCAGTTACAGCCGCGGCAAGACCTTTGCGGAATTTGAGCAGGAGATCGCCGCAGGCGCGGGCACGCACTACGCCCCTTTCCTGGTCGATCTCTTCAGACAGCCCACCCTGCGCGCGGACATCGATTATCTGCTGAGCGACGGCCGCGAACGCCTCTACCGGGACACCTACAGCCTCATCCGGAAACACGAATAACCCCTCTGACGCATCATACGAGACGCTCTTGCACGCCTGTCAAAAACATGGGCTGTTTTTTGCATGTTTTTTGTGCACTTTGTACACAGGGGTTGTCGGCGGTGCATGGCTTTCGCTCTTTTTCGGACGGCATTTTTGTGCATTGTGCTGAAAATGCAGTTTAAGTATTGCCATTTGCGTGCCGCAGGTGTATGGTTTCCGCATCGTTATTCTTCTCCGGCGATCTGCCGGAGGATTCCCCAGGCTTAACGATCTTTGAACAGGCAGGTGATTTTTTGAACTGTCATGTCTCACCTGTATTCCCCACACCTTTGCGCGAAGCGCAGAAAGGAATCTCAGCATGTATCCTACTGCCACTAGTATTGTCCGTGTATCGCTCCCATGATAGGATGAGTTTGGGTACGGAGGCTCATAACAGAATATCGTGGCATCCCGGTTTCTGCGGAGGGATCGAGCTGCAGATGGTCAGGTTCGATGATCTTCTGACTTTCGATCCGGAGCACCAGCTGAGCAAGGAGCCGCTGTGTATGGATATGCTGATCATCAAGAAAGATCCGGAGGCGGTGATCGACGTGGATATCGGCCGCATTTTTCGCGGACACAATATCGTCGAGTACAAATCCCCGGCGGACTCGCTGTCCATAGACGATCTGTATAAGACGATCGGTTACGCTTTTCTCTACAAAGGCATGGGCGCGACTGTGGACGCGATCCCTGCGGACGAACTGACGGTATCGGTGTTTCATGACCGTTACCCGCGCAAAATGATGGACACTCTTCAGAAACTTGGCGCGTCCATCGAGGAGAAGTATCCGGGAATCTATTATGTGACCTGGATCCCGTCGTTGCCGATCCAGATCGTAGTTATGAGCCGGCTGAGTGAGGATCATGCTGCGCTGCGGATCCTGTCGGATCGGGCACGTGTGGAGGATGTGGAACGGTTTGTCAATCAGACGGCTGATCTGACGGATCCGGGCGACCGGGCCAATATCGATGCAGTACTGCAGGTGAGTATTGCGGCGAATCGGGCGGTGTATGCGAAGCTGAAGGAGGAACAAAACATGAGCGATATTGTAAATGAATGGATCCACGAGATGTGCAAAGAGGATTTTGAGGAAGCTGAGAAGCAAGGCATCCTAAAGGCACTGTCCTCCCTCGTCCGCAACGGATTGCTGTCCGTATCAAACGCCGCGGCAGAGGCCAATATGTCGGAATCCGCTTTCATGGCGAGCATGAAGAAGCTGTATCCCTGAACCCCCGGATGCGAACACAGCATCACAACTCAAACCAGAACTCTACCCCGTTGTCGTAGTTGATGACACCGTAATCGCGGTGCATGGATTCCATGATCGCGCGCACGATGGAGAGGCCGATGCCGCTGCCGCCGTACTCGCGGGTCCTGGCCTTGTCGACCTTATAGAATTTCTCCCAGATATGCCCGATGCTCTCCTCCGGGATCGGCTCGCCCGTGTTGAAGACACTGACCCGCACCCGTTCCTCCCGTTTCGTGATCCGGATCTCCATCACACGCTCACCGTCCAGATGATGAAGGGCATTGGTCACGTAATTCTGCAGGACCTCCTCCACGAGGAACTCGTCCGCCCACACCTCGCAGGGCGGATACTCCTCCATCCGCACATTGCAGCCCGCCTTTTCGATGAGGAGCCTTGCGCTGCGCAGATAATTGCGGATGAGCTCCACGATATCGAACCGGGCAAAACTCACCTTATCCTCGCCCGACTCCAGATGTGACAGCGTCAGCAGCTGCCGGATCATCCGGTTCATCTTGCCGGCCTCGTCCATGATCACCCGGCAGTACTCCCTGCGGCTCTCCTCATCATCGATGATGCCCTCGGCGAGACCCTCCGCGTAGCCCTGGATCAGGGCGATCGGCGTCTTGAGTTCATGCGAGACATTGGAGAGGAACTCCCGCCGTTCCTCATCGATCTCCTCCTTGCGGGCGATGTCCCTGAGGAGCTCGTTGTTGGCAGTCTTGAGATCGCTGATCGTCGTCTCGAGCGTGGCGGAGAGCTCGTTCATGTTCTCCCCCAGAAGATCCAGTTCATTGCCGGCGTCCCCCTCATATTTCGCATCAAAATGCAGGGACTTCATATCCTCGGACAGGGCTGTCAGATCCGTGATGGGTCTTGTCATGCGCTTCGCGAGGATCAGAATGAACAGCACGCCCAGCGCCATGGCGATCAGTCCCGCCACGATGAGGAAACGGATGCTGATCAGCGCCGATTCGTTGACGGAATCAACCGCGCTCTCGATCAGGAACATATTGCCGTTGTCGAGATACCCCCAGCAGGTCAGATATTCCGTGGAGGTCTTCTCGTAGCTCTCGATTTGCAGTGTATAATTAGACGTTTTTTCGATAATCTCGATATGCGTCCCGGGCTCCCTGATCCCCAGGATATTGTTCCAAAGAAGCCTCGCCATGCGGCCGTTGTCCTCCATGGAGGCCTTGATCGTCTGGGATTCGGCATCCAACACCAGGAGGCGGATATCATACTTGGCGCCGATCTGAGAGAGTTTCACATCAAATTCGGAGGAGGCGATCTCCCCTTTGACCACCGCTTCGTTGACGCTCCGGTACGCGTCCCTTACGGCGCTCTGCTTCATGGCCATGTAGTACGGACGCAGCAGCAGGAGGTTTGCCAGGATGCAGAGCGCGATCGTCCCCGCCACCACCGCGATAAAGGTGATGGTGAACTGACGTCTGATGGATCTTCTTTTTCCCATCTTCGTACTCACAGGTGCGGGCAGTCCTCCCTTTGGAAAACCCGGATACGAAATATCGTACCCGGGTTTACGTTTAACTGATAATCATCTGTCCGGCCGGAAAGCCGGTCACGGGGATCCTCAATCCTCCGTGTTCTCCTCCGCGACCTTGGACGCTCTGGCCGTGACCTCGCGCTCCTGGATATCCGCCGGCGTCTGCTCGTAGCGGGCGAACTCATAGGAGTAATCGCCGGTACCGCCGGAGAGCGAACGCAGCGTCGTGCAGTAACCGAAGAGCTCCATCTCGGGCACATCCGCCTCGATGGTCTGCTTACCACCGCCGATCGGGTTCATGCCGGTGACACGGCCGCGGCGCTTGTTCAGATCACCCATGACATCGCCGGTGTAGCTGTCCGGCACCGTGACCTTGAGGGAAACGATGGGCTCAAGCAGGACGGGGCCCGCCTCGAGGAAGCCCTTCTTGAAGGCCTGGGAAGCAGCCACCTTGAAGGCCATTTCCGAAGAATCGACCGGGTGATAGGATCCGTCATAGAGCACCGCCTTGACACCGACGACCGGATAAGCCGCCAGCGGTCCGCGTGCACAGGACTCATTGATGCCCTTTTCCACAGCCGGGAAGAAGTTCTTCGGCACCGTGCCGCCCACGACCTCCTGCTCAAACACGTAAGGTGCCTGATCGTCGCCGGAGGGCGAGAAACGGATCTTAACATGACCGTACTGGCCGTGGCCGCCGGTCTGCTTCTTGTACTTGTACTCCACATCGGAATTCCTGCGGATCGTCTCGCGGAACGCCACCTTGGGCTTGGTGAGATCGATGCCGACCTTATACTCGGAGAGGAGCTTGGAGACGACCACCTCGAGATGCAGATCGCCGATACCGTAGATCAGAGTCTGGCGGTTTAATCCGTCGTTGACCACACGCAGCGTAAGATCCTCGGCGCACATCTTGGCGAGGGACTGTGCGATCTTGTCGATATCCGCATTGTTCTGTGCATGATAGCGCATCGCCGTATAAGGTGTGGAGATGTCCATCTTGGGATACTGGACGGGCGTCGCCTTGGTGGAGAGCGTGTCTCCCGTGGAGGCGTCGGACTTCTGCAGAGCGCCCAGATCGCCGGCGTGCAGCTCGCTCACCTCGGAGGGCTTGTTGCCCTGGAGGATGTAGAGCTTGCCGATCTTGCCTTCCTGATTCTTGTTCGTGTTATACATCACATCATCCGCCTTGATGACGCCGGAGCGGACCTTGATGAGGGAATACTTCCCGATGAAGGGATCCATCATCGTCTTGAAGACAAAGGCCGTCTTGGGCTTGGAGAAGTCGAAGTTGGCCTCGAAGATCTCGTTGGTGTTGGTATTGATGCCGCTCATCTTGCGGTTCTCGGGGCTCGGCATGTACTTCACGATATCGTCGAGCAGCGTGTAGACGCCCTGGCAGAGGGTGCTGGAGCCCATCTCCATCGGGACCACGGAACCGTCGCAGACGCTGGCCCGGAGGGCCGCGCGGATCTCCGCCTCGGAGAAGGTCTCGCCCGCGAAGTACCGGTCCATGAACTCCTCGCTGGTCTCCGCCACGGATTCCATCAGGGTATCACGGTACTCGGCGAGATTGTCCTTGCTGTAATCGGGCATCTCGATCTCCCTGACCTCCTTGCCCTCCCAGCGCAGCGCCTTCTCCTGGATGACATTGACATAACCCACGAACTTCTCGTTCTCACGGATCGGGAAATTGAAGGGAGCCAGCATCTTGCCGTACTTCTCCTTGAGCGCTTCCACGACGTTCTTAAAGGAGGCATCGTCGATGTCCATGTCGGAGACATAGATCATGCGGGGGATGTTGTACTTCTCGCACAGCTCCCACGCACGGGTGGTCCCGACTTCCACGCCGGCCTTGCCGGAGACGACGATGATCGCCCCGTCCGCAACGCTGATGGCCTCTTCGACCTCACCGATGAAATCGAAATAGCCGGGCGTATCGAGCAGATTGATCTTGACCCCCTCCCATTCGATCGGGACAACAGAGGTGCTGATGGAGATCTGTCTCTTCTGCTCCTCCTTGTCGAAATCGCTCACGGTGTTGCCGTCCGCGACCTTACCCATACGGGAGGTCACGCCCGCGAGATAGGCCATCGATTCGGTGAGCGTCGTCTTACCGCTGCCGCCGTGCCCCAAAAGAACTACGTTGCGAATCTTATCGGTCGTGTAAACGTTCATCCTGATCCTCCAATCATTATTGTTTGTATTTCGGAAAGCCCGAAACCGTAGACAATTCTACCAAAAAAGAGGGCGTTGCACAAGAAATTTTTGTGAACAATGACCAAACGCCGGTGCTTTCCTACCCCTCCAGCGCCTGCTTCAGATCCGCGATGAGATCCGCCGCATCCTCGAGGCCGCAGGACATCCGGATGAGGCCGGCCGGGATCCCGGCCGCAGCCAGCTGCTCGTCCGTCATCTGCCGGTGCGTAGAGGTCGCGGGATTTAAGCAGCAGCTCCTGGCATCGGCGACATGCGTCTCGATCGCCGCGAGCTTTAACTTCTTCATAAAGGCCTCCGCGGCCTTCCTGCCGCCCGCAAGCTCAAAGGAGACGACACCGCAGCCGCCCTCCGGCAGATACTTCTTTGCGAGCTCGTGATACGGATCCCCGGGCAGCCCGGAGAAATGCACCGCCGCCACGTCCGGCCTGCCGGCGAGGAATTCCGCGACCGCCTGGCCGTTCTCCGCGTGCCGCCTCATGCGCACATGCAGGGACTCCAGACCGAGATTCAGATAAAACGCGTGCTGCGGCGACTGGATGCAGCCGAAATCACGCATGAGCTGTGCCGTGCACTTCGTGATGAAGGCCCCCTCCTGCCCGAATTTCTCCGCATAGGTGATCCCGTGATAGGAATCGTCCGGCGTCGTGAGCCCGGGGAACTTGTCCGCATGGGCCATCCAGTCGAAATGTCCGGAATCCACGATCGCGCCGCCGACCGCCGTGCCGTGGCCGTCCATGTACTTCGTCGTGGAATGCGTCACGATATCGGCGCCCCACTCGATCGGCCGGCAGTGCACCGGCGTGGGGAAGGTGTTGTCCACGATGAGCGGCACGCCGTGATCATGCGCCGCCCTGGCGAACTTCTCGATATCGAGCACCGTCAGCGCCGGATTGGCGATCGTCTCGCCGAACACCGCGCGCGTGTTGTCGCGGAAAGCGGCATTCAGTTCCTCCTCCGTGCAGTCCGGGGAGACAAAGGTCACATCAATGCCCATCTTCTTCATGGTCACGGAGATCAGGTTAAAGGTGCCGCCGTAGATCGACGACGAAGACACGATATGGCTGCCGCACTCGCAGATGTTGAACAGGGCGAAGAAATTGGCCGCCTGCCCGGACGAGGTGAGCATCGCCGCACAGCCGCCCTCCAGAGCCGCGATCTTGGCCGCCACATAGTCATTCGTGGGATTCTGCAGTCTCGTGTAGAAATACCCGGAGGCCTCGAGATCAAAGAGCTTCCCCATATCCTCGCTCGTGTCATATTTAAAGGTGGTGGACTGCACGATCGGGATCTGTCTGGGCTCCCCGTTGCCCGGCGTATACCCCGCCTGCACACACTTGGTTCCGATGCCGAAATTCTGTCCGCTCATTTGCTCATTCCTCCTCTTGATGACTGCTGTTCCTGAACCGTCATGATGACGGGAAACTCTCCGTTACCAGCGCTCCCGCATCCTCAGCAGACAGCGGACGTCCCCAGAAGAATCCCTGGATATAATCACATCCGATCCTCCTCAGTATATCCAGCTGTTCCTGCTCTTCCACCCCCTCGGCGATGACCCGGTAATCCAGGACATGCGCCAGAGAGATGATCGCCTCCACATACTTTGCTTCGGATTCTTCCTCGTTTATTTTGTCGATAAACGACTTGTCGATCTTGAGGATCTCCGACGGGAAAATATTCAGATAACTCAGAGATGAATAACCGGTCCCGAAATCATCGATCGCGATCCTGACGCCCATATCCGTCAGTTTTTTCAGGCAGTCGATGGCTTTTTCGGCAGATTCGATCATGATCGATTCCGTGATCTCGACCTCCAGATGCTCCCCGGACATGCCGCCGGCCGTCAGGATCTCCCGGATCTCATCGATGAAATCGCTCTTCATCAGATGCTTGACGGAGGCATTGATGCACAGCACGATATCCGCGCCCGTCCTCTTGATGATCTCCCCGAAGAATGCCGACGCCTTGCGGTATACCGTCAGATCCAAACTGTCGATCAGGCCGGCTTTTTCCGCGGCGGGAATGAACTCGACCGGACTGATGCTGTCACCGTTCTCATCCTTCATCCTGGCAAGTGCTTCAAATCCGCGGAGTCTGTGCGATATATCAAACTGCGGCTGCAGTCTGAATCCGATCCTGTCATGATCCAGCGCATCCCGCACCTTGTTTTCCATGATCAGCTGCTCATGTGTTTTAAGCAGGTTAAAGGAAAAGTGCAGGATATGCTCGCTGCTGTTGATGCGCTTGATCTCCCTCATGGCCGCAACGGAATTTGTGATCAGCGCGTCTTTCGTTTGGCCATCCTCCGGGAACAGCGCATATCCGAAACTCGCATTTGCCACAAATTCATATCTCTCGATGCAGAGTTTCTCTTCGAGCGCCTGCTCATACAGCCGGATCGTCTTTACGACCTCTTCCTCCGAGGAATAGTCCCTGACGATCAGGGAAAACTCATCCCCGTTGATGCGGGTGATAAAATCGTTCGTTCCGGACAGTCCGCCGTCCGCGATGGATCGCCAGCGGGAGGCGATCTCGACCAGCGCCTTGTTGCCCATGTCAAACCCCATCAGGTCGTTGATGCTCTTAAAGTTGTTGATGTCGATCGTGACCGCCGCAAAGGGAATGTTCTCCCGGATCAGCCCGTTGATCAGCTCCGTACTCGCAAAGCCGTTCGGCAGTCCCGTGAGCACGTCCGTGCTGGCCTGTTCCCGCAGCTTCTGCCGGGAGTCATCCAGTTTTCTGTTGTTTACGTGAATGAAGCAGACGACGATGAGTGTCAGGAGATTACCGAACAGACCCGGCATACTAGTGAGATTCCCTCTGGCGATGATCCCCGCCAGGATCATCGGACACTGGACCAGCAGAACGGCAACGGACGCGATGAACCCCCGGGTTCCGCAGAAGACCACCATCAGGACAATGCACAGATTGGAAACCGATGCAAAAACTCCCGCAAAGGTATAGATCGAAACGGGATTGCCTCCGAAGACCACCACCCGCTGCGAGCCTGCGGTCAGACTGACCGTGAGCGCGGAGATGACATACAAAAGCAACAGCAGCAGAAACACTATGACGGGCGCTTCTTCCCGCTTCCCCAGACGGTCAAGCGTCTGCTCCATGATCGTTTTTTTCACGTTGTTCTCTCTGTTTCTGTTCATTAACGGATGCTCCGGCCGGGGAGCTCCCCGGCGCACTGCATATTTCATATATTATAGCATGTATCCGCATAAACAGGAACCGGATTCCTCATTATTTCTCCGCCCACTGATACAGCCCGGCGTAGATCCCGCCCTTTGCCATCAGCTCGTCATGCGTGCCGGATTCCTCGATCCCGTTCTCCGTCAGGACCAGGATCCGCTCCGCATTGCGGATCGTCGAGAGCCGGTGCGCGATCACAAACGTCGTACGGTTCTTCGCGAGCCGCTCCAGACTCTCCTTGACGATGCTCTCGCTCTCGTTGTCGAGGGCGCTGGTCGCTTCGTCAAAGATCAGGATCGGCGGGTTCTTTAAAAAGACCCTCGCGATCGACAGCCGCTGCTTCTGCCCGCCGGACAGCTTGATCCCGCGCTGGCCGATATCGGTATCGTATCCGTGCGGCAGCTCCATGATGAAGTCATGCGCATTGGCGAGCTTCGCCGCCTCGATGATCTCGTCCTTTGTCGCATCGGGCCGCCCGTAGCGGATATTGTCATAGACCGTGCCGACGAAGAGATAGACATCCTGCTGCACGATCCCGATATTCTCCCTGAGACTCTTTAACGTCACATCCCGGACATCCAGGCCGTCGATGCGGATCGAGCCGTCCGTCACATCATAGAAGCGCGGGATCAGGCTGCACAGCGTCGTTTTGCCGCCGCCGGAGGACCCCACGAGCGCCACATAGGAACCCGCCTTCACGTCCAGATTGATGTGCCTGAGGACCCGGTGCGCGGTATCCTTGTAGCGGAAAGACACATCCGTAAAGGTGATATCGCCCCGCACATCGGTAAGCGGCACGGCATCCGGCTTATCCTGTATCTCCGGCTCGATCGCGAGGATCTCCGTGAAGCGTTCAAACCCGGAATAGCCGTTCTGGAACTGCTCCGCGAAATCGATCAGCGTCCGGATCGGATCCGTGAAGACATTGATATACAGGAGGAAGGTCACAAAATCAGCGACCGCGATCCTGCCGTTCGCAAGCAGGACCCCGCCTGCGAGGATCACGATCACATTAATGAACATGGTAAAGGCCGTCATCCCGGAATGGTAGAAGCCCATGTAGAAATAACTCCGCCGCTTGGCCGCGAGGAAGGCGTCATTGCCGGTTTTGAACTTCGCGTTCTCGATCTCCTCATTCGCAAAGGATTTGACGACCCGGATCCCGGAGAGATTATCCTCGATCTGCGCGTTGACGCCGGCGATCCGCACCCGGTTCTCGGCAAAGGCCCGCTTCATCCGCACATTCATGAAAAAAGCGTAGATGAACATGAACGGAAGCAGGACAAAGGCGGCCGCCGTGAGATAGCCGCTGATCCCCGTGAGGATGATGAAGGCGCCGGTGATCTTGATGCAGGAAATGATGAGATTCTCCGGCCCGTGGTGCAATAACTCCGTGATCTCAAACAGGTCTGTCGTGATCCGGCTCATCAGCTGACCGATCTTCTGATCGTCGTAGAAGGAGAACGACAGCTTCTGATAATGGGCGAAGATCTCCGCGCGCATGTCATATTCCATCCGCGCCCCCATGACATGGCCGACATAGGTGATGAAGTAGTTGGAGCCAAACTGTACGAGGACGAGCACGAGCAGCACAAGGCACAAAACAGCGATCTGCCGCACAGCCGTTTCCGCCGGCATCTCGCCGACATGGGTCGTGATGTAGCGCACCACCAACGGGATCACGAGGCTGATGAACGATGCGAGGATCGCAAAAAAGAGATCCAGGAACAGGATCCGCAGATAGGGCCGGTAATAGCCCGCCATCTTTTTCAGATTCTCTTTCACAGCAGCCGCTCCAGCTCCCGCCAGAACTCCGGATAACTGATGGAGACGCACTCCTCTCCGTCAATGCGGGTCTCGCCCTCGGCGGCAAGGGCCGCGACCGCAAAGCTCATGGCGATGCGGTGGTCGGCGTGCGGATCGATCTCAGCGCCGTGCAGATGCGCCCGGCCCTCAATGATGAATCCGTCCCCCGTCGCCGTGATACCGGCGCCCATGCGCCTTAAGTTCTCCGTCACCACGGCGATCCGGTCGCTCTCCTTGACGCGCAGTTCCGCGGCGTCCCGGATCACGGTCCGGCAGGGAAGCTGCGTCGCGAGGACCGCGATCATCGGCAGCTCATCGATGAGCGCCGGGATGATCTCGCCGCCGATGACAAGAACCCCGTTCGCGTCACGATCCGGCGCCGCAAGCTCCCGGTAACGAACACGCAGATCCGCACGGGGTTCCCCGCTCTCCGTCCTGTTCTCCTCTTCGATCACGGCTCCCATGCGCCGCAGGACCTCGAGGATCCCCGCCCTGGTCGGATTGATGCCGACGTTTCTCACGAGGATCTCCGCGCCGGGGACCATGAGCGCCGCACACAGGAAATAGGCGGCGGAGGAGATATCGCCGGGGACATCGATGACACCCGGACTCACGAGCCGGTCACAGGGAGTGATCCGGGCCGTGGCGGAACCGTCGGCATATTGTTCTGTGGAGATCTTCCCGCCGAAAGCGCCAAGCATACGCTCCGTATGGTCGCGCGAGAGCGTGGGCTCCGTGACGGAAGCCTCCGTACCGGCGCACAGGGCTGCCAGCAGGATGCAGGATTTTACCTGCGCGGAAGCCACGGGACTCGTCCAGTCGATCCCGTGCAACGCAGAGCCTTTTATGAGCAAAGGTGCGAGCTCCGGCTCCTTTTCCCCGCGGATATCCGCTCCCATCGCGGTCAAAGGCCTGATGATGCGCCCCATGGGGCGTTTCTGTATGGAGGCATCGCCGGTCAGCCTGCTCGAAAACGGCTGTGCGGCGAGGATCCCCGCCATGAGCCTCGTCGTGGTACCGCTGTTGCCGGCATCGAGTGTGTCCGCCGGCGCCTGCAGTCCGTGCAGACCGCGACCATGCACGATCAGTTCGCCGTCCGTCTCCTCGATGTCAACCCCCATCCCGCGGAAACAGGCCATCGTGGAGAGGCAGTCCGCGCTCCTTAGGAATCCGCGGACTCTCGTATCACCCTCCGCCAGTGCGGAGAACATGATGCTCCTGTGGGAGACGGATTTGTCTCCCGGTACGGTGAGTTCATGACGGAACGGATGATGGGTCGGACGGATCGTGATCATGCGCAGAACCTCAGCTCACCGTATATCCGTGCTGGGTGAGCACACGTCGCGCGGTCTCCGCATCCTCTGCGGTCCCGACTTCGATACGGAGCGCTCCGCTCTCGACCTCCCGGTTGTGCGTGATGCCGATGTTGCGGATATTGATGGTGTGAACGGCGAGCAGGGTCGCGACCGAAGCGATGACGCCCGGTTCATCCGCGATGTCGATATGAAGCGCGTAGACCTTCTTGATGGGGCCGCTCGAAGCCTCGATAAAGGAGTCCCGGTAATCCCTGGCACCGGCAAAAAAGCGCTCGACGGCACCCGCCTGCCTGCTCTCGATCACCTGCTTCGTACGCGAGAGCGAATCGATGAACTTATCGAGGAAATCCGTGATATTTGCGCCGTTGGTCATACAGATCTCCTCCCACATCTGCGGGGAGGAGGAGGCGATCCGGGTGATGTCCTTGAAACCGCCGGCCGCGATGGTCTTCATGAGATGCTCGTCGTTGTCATTATCCTCCACAAGATGGACCAGGGAGGCGGCGATCACATGGGGGACATGGGAAATGGCCGCGACGATCCGATCATGCTCCCGGTAATCCATCCGGATCGGGATCGCGTCGATCCCCGCGGCAAAGGCCGCCATGCGCCGGATGCGTGCCTCATCCGCACCGTCCGAAGCGGTGATGACATAGTAGGCGTTTTCCAGCAGATGATCCTTGGAGGCGAAATACCCGGTGCGCTCGCTCCCGGCCATCGGATGGCCGCCGACGAACTTGTCTTCGATCCCGAGGCGGATGGCCGCTTCGTGGATATCCGTCTTGACGCTGCCGATATCGGTGACGATGGCACTGTCCTTGATGAGCGGCAGGATCGTCTCGAGATTCTCGCGGTTCTTCTCCACCGGCGCGCACAGGTAGATGATATCCGCTTCCTGAAGCAGCGGGTCGGTCAGCGATTCGAGCCTGACATCGATCACGCCCTCTTCGATCGCGGCATCCACGCGGTCCGCGTGCGGATTCCACGCGATGAGACGGTAGCGTCTGGGAAACTTGCGGATCGCCTTGGCGATCGATCCGCCGATGAGCCCGAGACCGATAAACGCGATCGTGCCGGGCAGATTACTGCTGATCCGGTTGTTTTTCTGTGTATTCTCAGAGATGCCGTCAGACACCATGCTTTTTCCTCAGTTTCTTTATTGCTGAATCTCCGTCCACCACACGGCCTGCTTCATAGTCTGCAATGCCTTTATTGACAAGCGAAGCTTCATTGATCCTGCGCATGGTCCGCTCATAGTAACCGATATCCATCACCACGAGACAGCCATATCCGTTCTTAGTGACAAAGACCGGCTCATCTGCTTCCGTGCATCGCCGCTCAATTTCCACCGTGTTTTTCAGGTCCCGCATCGGTACGATTTGCATAAGGGCACCTCCTTTCGCGTGGCTATATTATAAACCAAATATAGCCACAATGCAAGCGACCGCACACCAACTCCCTCACACCAGCCGTGCGTCCCTGAGCGTGCAATAGGTGTACTCCCCCTCCACATAGGTGTCAAAGGTGCCCACCACACAGATCTCGCTCCCGTCCGCCGGATACGCATACTCCGGCGACAGCTCGAATTCCATTCCCTGGGAACAGCAGGCCGTCGCATCCTGAATGATGCAGGCATAATAGGTCTTCCCCGTCGCCTCATCGAGGTAAACGGAGCACTGCCCCGCCATCTTGATGCTCTTGCCGATATACTCGTCCGGCACGGTCATCATATTATAAACTTCGGAATAAACCATCGTGGAGGAATACTCCGTCAGATCGACATCCGCGGAAACCGCATCTGCCGTCCCGGTCACTGCCCCCGGCTCAGGCACTGCGACAGGCTCTGCTTCGGCAGTCTCTTCATCCTGCATCGCTGCGTCAAACACATCCGCCACGGTCTGCACACCGGCCGCAGCCTGCGGCTTCCCGGACACAGCATTGCCCTCTGCTCCGCACCCGCAGACAACAAGGCACATCAGCAGAACCGCCGGGATCAGTCTTCCTCTCTTCTTCATCCGCGCGCGCCTCCCCGGATCCGCCCGGCCGCATAGCAGATACAGAACACCGCCACATCGACCGCCACGATCGTTGATCCCACAGGCGTCCCCGCGAGGATCGAGATGACGATCCCCGCAAAGGCGCTGACGACCGACAGAACCGCCGAGCAGACCGTCACCATCTTAAAGGTGTCAAAGATCCGCATCGCGGAAAGCGCCGGAAAGATCACCAGGGCGGAGATCAGCAGCGACCCAACGAGATTCATCGCGAGCACGATGATGACTGCCGTGATGACGGCGATCAGCAGATTGCAGTACCCCGCCGGCGTCCCCGCCGTCACGGCGAAATCCTCGTCAAAAGTCACCGCAAAGATCCGGTTGTAGAACAGGATGTAAAGGAGCACAACCACAACGGAGAGGACCACGCACAGCCACACCTCGGTCTTAGTCAGCGTGAGGATCGAGGTCGAGCCGAAAAGCGTGCTGCAGACATCCCCGGAGATATTCGACGAGGTCGAGAAGAGATTCATGAGCAGATAACCGAAAGCCAGCGCTCCCACGGAGATCATGGCGATCGCCGCATCCCCCTTGATCTTCGTATGCTGCCCGGTCCTGAGCAACAGCACGGCACTCACGACCGTGACCGGGAGCACGATGAGCATCTGATCCGTGAGCCCCACGACCGCTGCGATCGCCATCGCCCCGAAAGCCACATGCGAAAGCCCGTCCCCGATAAAGGAGAAGCGCTTGAGCACCAGCGTGACACCCAAAAGCGACGAGCACAGGGCGATCAGCACGCCGACGATCAGCGCATAGCGCACAAAAGGATATTGCAGATAAAGACCCAGTGTTTCAAACATCCGCCGTCACCTGCCTCTCTGTATTCCCCGCCGTTCTGTTCCGGTATTCCTCCTTCGTCCCGAAGAAGATGTCGTCCCCCATATGCAGGATATGCGTAGCATACCGCACCGCCGCGTCGATGTCGTGGGAGATCATGAGGATCGTGATCCCTTCCTTAGTCAGCTTCGCGAGGAGATCATACATCTGCGCGGTCACACCCGGATC
>JAFXTJ010000144.1 GCA_017535945.1 Lachnospiraceae bacterium | reverse complement strand
CTTAACAGCGGTGATCGCCGCACCGGCGAGGCCTCCGTTCTGGAAGTTGCGGATCAGCCAATTGTCGATCGCCTCGATCCCGCGCAGCTGTTCGGGCTCCAGGCCCTCGGTCTGATCCGCAAAGGAGAGTTTCTCCGTGTGTTCGACCTCCCCCTCCTCTTCCACATGCTTTTCGATCAGGCCGGAGAGATAGGACTCCTTCTCATTCTTTCTGGTAAAGGCGCGGACCGCCTCCCATCTGAGCCCGTTCTCATAAGCAGCGATCATTTCCTGAATGCCGGCATCGCGCTCCGCCGCATCCGGATACTGCATGCGGTAGAGTTTGATCTTACGCTCATTGAGACGCAGGGCCTGCATCCGTCTGTTCAGGATCTCCTGCGGCGTGTAGGCCTGGCAGTCATTGCCGATGCGCGCAGCGAATTTCTTATAGGCTTTGGCCGCTTTCTGCAGATCCTTCGTGATGGACTTCAGGGTCTCGCCGGTGACATAATCCGCATCCTCGTTGGAGAGGATCTTCTCCTCCTCTTCCCCGGTGACCAGCGCGGAGAGGAAATCCCGTGTCATGCCGCGGACCTTCTTCGCGATCCCGATCCGGGCCGAGCCCTGATAAGTCCACATCCGGCCCCGGTGAGTGTCACAGTATCCTTCTGAGGCCATAGAGAGTTCAAAGAGTTTCTCCGTGTATTCCTCCGCGGTCGGTTCCTTTGTCTTATCCTGCGTCAGCGCCTGCATCTCCAGCAGGCAGTTGCGCAGCTCCACGGCGGATCCGGAGCGCTTCTCGCCCGCGGTGAGACCGGCAAAATCCGAGATGGCGAAGTGAAGTTCGGGCATCCTGATGCTGAGGCTGGCACCCACGTCCTTCTCCTCCCACTCCCCGTTGTAACGGGAGGCGAAATCCCGCATCACGGCCCGGATCTCCCGCTTTCTCGCCGTGACCTCTTTGGATTCCGTCTGCTGCGGACCGGCCGCCATCAGGCCGCCGGCGGACTGCTGTTTCCCGGAGATCTCATGCTGTTTCGAGAGCACCTGTTTCTTTTGCTTCTCCATGTTCAGAGATACATCCATGAGCCCTACTCCTTTCTGCTGCCGTAAAAGATCTCGGCACCTGTTGTCTTCGGCAGGAGTTTCCCCGCCAGAGCTCTCGTCGCCGGATTCTTCCGGTTGATCAGCACGGGCGTCTCCGGCGGGCAGGATTCCAGTGCCCGGCGTGCGGCTTGCCCGATCATGAACAGCAGATTCTTCCGGTAATCCGGCCCGTACGCATAGAGCAGTACGGGGATCAGCGTCCCCGAAGGGGTCCTGCGTACCAGGAACAGACCGTCCGCCTCATCGTCCGAGACGGAACAGGCCGATATCTGCTCGTCAAACCAGTTCTTCGGGAGATACGCCAGATCCTCCAGGATCCCCTTCTGTCCCTTGAACAGGATCTTCTTCACGGCGTTGCGGTATTGCAGGACCGACAGGTCCTCGATGCTCCCGATATAATCCGGCAGGTTCCTCGGCTTCGCGATATCGAGTTTTGCGATCTCTCCCAGCGTGATCCGGATCTCATCGCTCTCCTTTTTCCCGCCGGTAAAGCCCGCATGGACAAAAACCTCCGCCTGCGCTTCGTCCGGCAGCTCATAGGTGCTCTCGGTGATCTCGTCCTCGCTCACGGCATTTGCCGTGTAGAATTCCTGCAGGAGGCTGCCCGCCTCCTCATTCCTGTACTTCGCGAGAAAGATCCTGCTCTTCGTATCGTCGCCGCTCTCCGCGTCGATCAGTTCAAAGGCGACCGCGCCGAGCGCTTTCCCGTTGTCATCCCGCGCACCGATCCCGCGGAAATACACCCGCTTCATGTCATCCGCAACATCCTCGCCCAGAAGAGAGCGGAATGCTTCGATATTCTCTTCCGAGATCCCGAACACTTCCATCACAGAATCCTCTCCATGAACGCTTCCGGCGTTTCATCCTTCTTCTTCAGGATGCAGGAGGTCTCCACCTCCGCTTCCGTCATTGCCTTCACATCCTCAGCCACCATGGTCAGCGGTGCTTTTTCCTTAACCTGTGTCAGCACGACCACCTCGTTATCGCCGTGCCTTATGGGCTCGCTGTCTTTGGGCAGCTGCTGTTTGATCATCCCGGCAAGTCCGGTGATGTCAACGCCTTCCCCCGTCTTAAATACCAGCGCACTGCAGGGGGCATATCTCCCGAGCCGGATGAGCTTCGTCAGATACTCGCGGTAGTGGAGATTATAGAGCCCGGTCTCCGCGTCCTGATAATACTTCTCCCTGACGATCGAGGCATACAGCAGCGTGGCACCGATCGCGGCTCCCAGAGCGCACACATGAAAGGATGAGAAATCCTGGATCAGCATCCCGGCGATCACCGGGAGGAAGAATCCCCGTATATTAAAGAATTTCATATAGCCGTTCTGCTTCTTGTAGAGATTGATCCTCAGGACCGAGTGAATGAAATAGAACATCCGGATCGCGAGGAAGACGAACAGCGCCCAAACGGTGACGTAACCGCGATCCGGGGCGAATAAGGTCGCGATGATGCAGACAACGACCGCGGCACCGGAGAGAAACAGCGGAGATACTGCCCTGAGGAATCGCCGTTTGACATAATCCTTAGTTGGATACAGGCGATATCCCACATAGAGCAGCCACAGGAAAAAGAACAGGGTGGACATGAACAGATTGAGAAAATCCAGCGTACTGCAAACAACGAGAAGAGCGGTCTCCGACGGCGCCATCCCTTTCAGTCCGTCGAACGTGAAGTTCTCGCGGTACGGGGAAAGGAGCCATCTCGCCAGATCAATGACGGCCATGCCGATGACGGACCGGATAAAGTACAGATAATATCTGCCCTCCGTCCGCTTCCTGCCGTAATACTGCCTGTATATCACAAGGAGGCGCATCATCAACGCGACTGCCGCGCCGTTGGCGATCACCGCCGTAAACAGTGCTACCGAGTCCCTCGTGCCCATCGTATACCCGTTCCTCTTCCTTTCCGCAACCGGGCGACGCATGTCACCCGCT
>JAFXTJ010000143.1 GCA_017535945.1 Lachnospiraceae bacterium | reverse complement strand
TCAGAAAACGATCCCGAGAAATGCGGTGACCACCATTCCCGCGATCAGCAGGATCGCGATCACCCGCACGAGTTTTTGATTCATCATCGCTTCTTCCTCCGCTGTCCGGAAGATCCGGCAGTTATCCCTTCAGGGCCCGCATGGAGTTGAGGATCGCGAGCACGGCGACTCCCACATCCGCGAATACGGCCAGCCACATGGTGGCGATCCCGAGGGCTCCCAGCAATAATACCGCAAATTTGACCCCCAGCGCAAGAACAACATTCTGCCGCACGATCCTGAGCGTGCGCCGTCCGATCTGCATCAGCCGCGCGATCTTGGTCACATCATCGTCCATCAGCACGATATCGGCCGCCTCGATGGCCGCGTCGGAGCCGAGGCTCCCCATGGCGATACCGACATCGGCCCGCATGAGGACAGGCGCGTCATTGATGCCGTCCCCGACAAAGGCCAGTTTCCCGCTGCCGGCGTTGTCCGCGATCAGTTTCTCGACCGCGTCCACCTTATCCCCCGGAAGCAGTTCCGCATAATACGTATCCAGCGACAGGCTCTCGCAGACCGCGCGGGCGGCGTCCTCCCTGTCACCGGTCAGCATCACGACCCGGCGCACGCCCGCCCGGCGCATCCCGGCGACGGCCTCCGCTGCTCCCTCCTTCACACTGTCCGAGATGACCAGCGCTCCGCGGTACACCCCGTCCAGCGCCACGAGCACCACGGTTCCCGCGAGTTTTTTAATATCATCTGTTATTTTATACATCTCGACGCCGTTGTCGGAAAGCAGCGCCGCATTGCCGACGAGGAGCTCCCGGCCCTGATATCTGCTGATCGTTCCGTGACCGGCGATCTCCTGCATATCACTCAGCATTGCTGTGGGAAGCGGCTCACCGCCCTCCTCTTCCGCCTTTTTATATGCTGCCAGTACGGACTGCGCGATGGGATGCGTGGAGAAACTCTCCCCGAGGGCCGCCAGGAGCAGCAGCTGCCTCTCCGCATCCGCACTGTCCTCCGCCGGCAGGACACCGGTGACGGCGAACTCTCCCTTTGTCAGCGTCCCGGTCTTGTCCATGACCACGGTCGTAGTCTCCGCGATGAGTTCCAGGAAATTGCTCCCCTTTACCAGCACGCCGATCCGGGATGCCGCGCCGATCCCGCCGAAAAAGCCGAGCGGCACCGATATGACCAGTGCGCAGGGGCAGGAGACGATGAGGAAGATGCAGGCCCTGCCGATCCAGTCTCCCCAGGCGGGAGCAAGTCCCATGGCGAGCCGCACGACCGGAGGGATCAGGGCTAAGAGCGCCGCGCCGATCGTCACGGCGGGAGTATAATACTTCGCAAAGCGCGTGATGAAATTCTCCAGTTTTGCCTTCTTGCTGCTCGCGTTCTCCACCAGATCCAGGATCCTGGCCACGGTGGAATCTTCATACTTCCTGTTGACGCGCACCCGGAGCGTCCCGGCTCCGTTGACGCAGCCGCTGATCACGTCATCTCCGGCGCAGGCTCTCCGCGGGACACTCTCCCCGGTGAGAGCCGCCGTATCCAGAAAAGATTCGCCGGAGAGGACCGTGCCGTCGAGCGGGATCTTCTCCCCGGGCCGGATGACGATGACGGAGCCAACCTCCACGTCCTCCGGATCCACCTCCGTAACGCTCCCGTCCTACGCTTCCAGTCCGGCGTACTCCGGCGCGATGCTCATCATCTGTGTGATCGACGCTCTGGAACGCCCTACCGCGTAGCTCTGGAAGAGTTCTCCCACCTGATAGAAGAGCATGACAGCCAGCGCCTCTTCGAATTCTCCCATGCCGATCGCGGCAAAGGTCGCGACCATCATGAGGAAGTTCTCGTCAAAAACCTGCCCGTGGCGGATATTCTTAAGCGCACGCAGGATGACATCATGGCCGATGAGCAGATAAGGCGGAAGATAGAAAAGTGCCTGCAGGTACCACGGGAGTCCGGCGATCCGCTTCTCGCAGATCATCAGCACGATAAAACAGGCGAGGGTGATCAGGATCCTCAGCAATGTCTTCTTCTGTTTCCTGTTCATCTCATTCTTCCTCCCGCGAATGCCACCTGTCTCTTCAGGCGATCTCCATCGTGAATTCATCCTCGACGTGTTTCGCCGCCTGATAAGCCGCCTGCACCACAGCGTCAAATCCCTCGTCCGCGGCTTCGATCAGCGCCTTCTGCGTGAGGAAATTCACGCTCGCATTGATGACGCCGGGGACTTTCTTCATGGCCTCTTCCACCTTGGCGGCGCAGTTGGCGCAATCCACTTCACAGTTGAACTTCTTTTTCATGTCGGTCTCCTTTCCGTTGATGCGTGTCTGTTACTCTTTCCTGTCTACTCTTCGATATGCTCTCTTCCCTGACCGATGATCGTACGCACATGATCATCCGCCAGGAAATAAAAGATGCTCTTGCCTTCTCTGCGGTTCCCGACCAGATGTGCCTGCTTCAGGATCCTGAGCTGATGGGATACGGCGGACTGCGTCATGGACAGGGCCTCCGCCAGATCGCATACACAGATCTCCGTATCAAACAGGGCGAACAGGATCCGCATCCTGGTCGAATCACCGAAGACCTTGAACAGCTCCGCGAGATCCGCGATCTCATCCTCATCCGGCATGGATGCACGGACGATCCTCACTTTTTCCGGATGAAGCTCCGCTACCTCGCACTGCTCCACGTCCTTAAGACTCATACCACACCTCTCTTTCCGCGTTCGTTTGAAATATATGAACATTTATTCATGTGTTCATAATATGACAGGTCTCATCTCCTGTCAAGCGGAATTTTACAAAAAGGGAAATTTTTCAGATAAAGAAAGACCTGCCGTTTCCGGCAGGTCCTAAGGATCCTTTCGCAGCCCCAGCAGATACAGTCCCTTCATCCTGCCGCCCTGATGGTCCGCACATAATGCTTCCAGCGTGGGATACGGTCCGTGCGTTCTGCCGTCCTCCGTCAGATTGTGTGCCGTGAAGCCGCCTTCTCCGGCAGTCAGGCAGACGGTGTGCACCCCTCTGAAGATGTCGCGTCCGTCATTGTAGAAACTGTAGATCAGACAGGGATAGGTGCGGGCGAATTCCTCAAACCGTTTCCGGTCCGCCGTTGCCGCCGCGCGGATCCCGCCCGGTGCACAGACATCGAAGAAGCGCATCAGTGCAAGCGGGGAAGTACCCCAGAGTCCGTGACGCACCATCCCCCTTTTCTCAAAGATCCGGATCAGTTCCCGGAAGGGGACCGGCTCTCTGCCGCAGAGATACAGCATCGCATTGTAGAGCGCGATCACCTCGCATCCGGCATAGGCCACCGTCGACCGGCCGAAGGGCTCCGAAGCCCTCGCCCGCTGATCCTCGATCATCCGGGGAACAGTTCCCCTGTCCGGCCCGGCATCCTGCTCCGCGCCGATCGTCCCGAAACGCCGGTGGCCGGCCAGCAGATCATAGAAAAACAGCACCAGGCGATTGGGTACCAGGCGCGGGATGAATCCCCGCAGAAGCATGCGCAGACGTCCCACCGAGAAACCCTCTCCTATGGCCCGTCTTCCTCCTCATCATCTCCTTTTTCCCGCTCTGCACGGAACATCTGCGGGAAGAACTCCCTGCAGACGGACATGATGATCGCGGAAAAGGGGATTGCCAGCAGGATCCCGGGAACGCCGAGCATCCGGCCGCCGATGATCAGGGTGATGAGGATCCAGATCGCGGGGACTCCCAGGGAACCGCCGAACAGCTTGGGTTTCAGCACATAGCCGTCGATGACCTGCAGGATCACGGTGAAGATCAGGAACCACAGGGCATACCACGGATTGACCAGCAGCAGGATCAGGCCCCCGATGACCGCGCCGGCCACAGGGCCGAAGGTGGGCGCCAGATTGGTCACGCCGACCACCACAGAGATCAGGACGCTGTACGGGATGCCCGCGATCAGCATGAAAATGCAGTTGATCACGCCCACCAGCACGCCGTCCAGCAGATCGAACACGATGAAACGCACAAAGATGTCATTGCAGCGTTTCCAGTATGTGACCAGAAAATCGTAGCGGCTGTCCGAGAGGAACAGATGCAGGAGTCTGCGCAGCAGCGCCTTGAGCCGGTATTTGTCCGCCAGGATGTAGATCGCCACGATAAAAGCCAGCACCGCGTCGAACACACCGGAGCCGATGCTGGAGGCCACCCCGCCGATGCTGCCCATATTGTCCCCGATGACGGTGGTGAGGGATCCCAGGACCGTACGCAGCTTGTCGATCACATCGGTGAGATCAAGGAAGCCGTCCGCCGACTGCATCTCCGTCTGTTCCAGCATGGCCTGCAGCGAGCGGCTGTATCCCGAGAAATTGGCGAAGAATGTGCTGATACTGTCGATCAGCTGCGGGATGAGCAAGAGCATCAGGACCACAACAACGAGGATCACCAGAAGGAGCGTCAGTCCCGTTGCCATCCCGCGCCTCGTATGACGTTTCTTCATTTTTCTGCATACGGATCTTTCAAACCAGTTGGCCATGGGATTCAGGACATAGGCGATGATGATCCCCAGAAATACCGGCCGGATCCATCCGTAAACGGCCGACAGGACTCGCAGCACCAGATACAGGTGTGTGACCGCCAGATAGAACAGGATCGCGAAACAGGCGGCAAACGCCATGTTCGCCCAGGGTTGTTCCTTGAGTTTATGCCAGATTTTCATCTCTTTGTCTCCGCTTCTTTATAAACAGGTCCTCGACGGGCATCTGCGAGAGCAGGATCGCGGCGAACATCAGTACACACCCCCATGCCTCACGCTGTCCCATGGCTTCCCCGAGGATCAGCCAACCGAAAAACACACTGAACACGCTCTCCATGCACATGAGGAGCGAAGCCACCGGCGGGCTCACATGCTCCTCGGCGATCGTCTGCAGGGTATATGCCACGCCGCTCGAGAAGAGTCCCGCAAAGAGGATTGCCGGAAGAGCCGCCCGGAATTCCGCCACGGTCGTCCCCCGCTCCGTAATGAGCATCATGATGCTCGCAAAGATCGCTTCAAAGAAAAACTCCAGGCAGGTGAGCGTCACACCGTCCGCCAGCCGCACATAATGCGAGACCGCCAGGATCTGGAACGAAAACAGAAACGCCGCGAGCATCGTCCACAGATCGCCGATCCCGACGGTAAAGTCACTCTTAATGCAGAGCAGGTACATGCCCGCGACCGTAAGCAGCACGCTGATCCAGATCTTCTTCGGCGGCAGCCGCTTCAGGAAGACGGACACGATCGGTACGAGCACCACGTACATCGCCGTGATGAAACCCGATTTCCCCGCCGTGGTGGAGGCGATGCCGATCTGCTGCGCCGCGCTCGCCGCAAACAGCAGGAATCCGGTCGTCACACCGCCTGTCAGCAGTTCCCGCCGGGTCGGCCGTTTGGAGGAGATCCCCTTCTTTTTCAGCAGCGCGATCACCGGGAGCAGTACCGCCACCCCCACCCAGCTCCTGGAGGCGAGATAGGTAAAGGCCCCCACATGCTCCGCGCCGATCGCCTGAGCCACAAAGGTGGCTCCCCAGAGAAGGGATGCGAGGAGCAGGAGGAGCGGGCTGATGCGTGCCAGAGTACCGCCGCGCATCACCAGGCCTCGTCGTTAAAGAACTGTTCCAGTTCGTCCAGCAGTTCCTCCCTCGAGATGGTCTTCAGCAGATACCGTTCCGGCTTCAGTCCCACGACCTTGCTGATACTTGCCCGGTCGCTCTTGCCGGTGAGGAACATGACCGGGATCTCCCTGGTGACATCCTCGCTCTTTAACATCTCCAGCACCGAAGGTCCGGAGGTCACGGGCATCTCATAATCCAGCAGCACCAGATCCACCGGGTTCCTGGCGAGCCATGTCAGCGCCTGCATGCCCGAATTGACGATCGAGACACGGTAGGTATCCTTCAGCCAGGAATGGATCATCCGGAGGTAGGTGACATCGTCATCCACCACCAGGATGCTCTTCTTGAAGTTTTCCATGGCGCGCAGATCCGTCAGCATGCGGACCTTTTCCAGAAGGAGCCGCATATCGACGGGCCGTTCAAAACAGGCCGCCAGGTTCTCCCGGGGCAGGACGATGGACACCAGCTCAAGTTCGACCGGTGTGCCGATGACGATCACCATCTTGTCCTCTTCGATGCTGACATCCTTAAGATAGACCAGGGCCTTCATGAAATCCTCCACGTCGTCATCCATGTAGAGGATGTAGATGTTCACCGTATCGCTGTAGGAAGAGATGCTCTCCACATCCGCTCCGGTGGCGTAGACCTCGTAGCCGGCATCCTTGAGATTTTTCTGCAGCGCTTTCGAGATAAATGCCTGTCTCACGCTGATCACCAGGATGCGGTTATTGTCACGCGCACCGCCCATGTTCATGTTCAGATTCATCACAACCTCCCGTATCGTATATGACGTGTCCGTCAGACCATCTTCTCCAGTTCATTGCGCGACAGGGGCCTCGAGAAATAGTTCCCCTGATACCAGTCCACGGCCAGTTTCCTCGTACGCTCAAACTGTTCCTTGGTCTCGATCCCGACCAGGGCCACCTGATGCGACAGTTCATGCACCAGACGCACGCTGTTCTCGAGGATCGTCCAGCCGGCCTCGCTCTTGCCCGCCTCGTTCAGGAGGCGCCTGTCCATTTTGATCATATCAAAGTCGAGCGAGAAAATGGAATACAGATTGGAGAAACCGGTCCCGTATCCTTCCATGGAGAACATGAAGCCCTCCGCCTTCAATTCGCGGATGACCGCATCAAGCGTGGCATAATCCATGGAAGCCACATTCTCCGTGATCTCGAAATTGATCCAGTTGGGCAGGACCGCATACCGGTCCACGATCCGCTTCACATTGGAGGTGAATTCCGGATTCATGCACTGGACCACGGACAGATTGACATTGATGTATTTGATCCCGAGTTTCCCCGGGATCCCCGACTCCAGGAATTTACAGACCTCCTCGAGCGTATAGTCCCCGAGCTGTTCGATCATGCCGTTGCGCTCCGCCGCCGGGATGAATTCTCCGGGGAAAAGTTCTCCGAATTCCGGATCATTGAGACGGATCAGAGATTCCGCGGAGTAGATCTGCTTGCCGTCAGAGGTATAGACCGGCTGGTAGTAGACACGGAAATTATGTTCCGCAAGTCCCCTGTGGAGTGCCGTTTCAAGATTGGCATGATAGAGGATCGCATGCAGATCCTCGCCCACGAGGATGGCACCGTTCTCCTGATTGCTGAGCGGTGATTCACACATGAGCAGGATATCATCCGCGGAATGCAGTTCGTTCATGGCTTCCGCGTAGAGGATCACACCGTGCAGCGGCAGCTCACGGCCCTGGTACTCCCAGCCCTCCTCCAGCTTCCAGGAGATCATCTGGGACAGGAACCGCACCTGGCCTTCATCTCCGCGGAGATTGAGGAGTACAAAGGAAGTCTGTGTGGCGCGGTAGATCATGTAGCGCGGATGCACACTGCACAGATAATCCGCGACGAGCCGGAAGATCTCATCGTCATTGGATGCACCCAGTGTCCGCTGGATGACCTCCATATTGGTGATCCGTACGGAGATCGCGTAGAACTTCCTGCCGTTCTCGAAATAACTCTTGGTGTCCTGCATCAGGGCGGAACGGTTATAGATCCCCGTGGCGGTGTCCAGTCTGTCCTCATCGTATTCAAACGCGAGCATCAGTCCCATGAACCCGATCGATTCCGCAAACAGCTCCGTGGATACACGCGGCACCAGGACCTGGCAGACGATCCCCGCCACACCGACCAGCAGCGAGAAATAGACGATCTGCCGCTTGCGGACCGTGAGACCGCTCCACTTGAAGAGGAACAGTCTGGCGGCGAGGATGAAATAAAAGGCCGCGGCCAGATAGAGGAAATATTCCGCCGGCCCCCTTGTGAAATTCATATTCGCGTCAAAATCCCAGATCACGCGGAACAGCGGATTGATGCACACCAGGATCTCCGTCACGGCAAACGGCAGGATGATGAGCACATGCGTCGCCGTGCGGATCCGCTGGAAATTGCGGCTGGCGAACAGCGCATAATAGTACAGGAGAACCGGCAGCGTATTGTGCAGCAGGAAGTAGAAGAACTCCGCCGAATGGGCCGCCAGCTTGACCGTCTGTCCGACCTGCCCGATCTGGCCCATCTGCGCATGCCTGATCTCATAATTGCCGGCAATATCACTCACCGCCGCAATGGCCAGTGAGATCTCGGCGGCGATGAAGACCGTATTCTGCGGACGGTCCGTGTGATGCTGCGCCACCGTGTAGATGAGGCAGCTCATGCTCACGAGGATCGCACCCAGCAAAAAGGCCGATTGATTGATAAACGAAAAGATCGTCATGCGTCTCCTCCCTGCACCTCTGCAAGGATCCCGCTTATGGTCTCCCAGTCGATCATCTCCAGTGCTTCTCCGATCCTGTCCACCCGTTCCGCATCCGCGGCCGGGAGCGCGTAACCCCTGAGTTCATCCAGCACAAAACCGCAGTTGTCATAGTCCATCATGGAGACAAAATCACGCAATGCCTGATAAGCCTCCTCGAGCGTCGCCGGATCGATGGCAGGCAGATCGCCGGCAGGCTGTGCCTGCTCCTTCTTCACGGCCGCCCTGCCCAGTGCCTCCTCCAGTTCCTTCATGGACTTCAGGAGTGCGGGGGTCTTCTGCAGCAGGAGATCCTCATCCCGGGCGTCTCCCGCCTGCTCCATCTCCCAGGCGGCCTCGCCCAGATCCAGCGCACCGATCACGCGGGAAGTGCTCTTGAGCGAATGGACCCGGATCGTGTAATCCGGCCAGTTACCTTCCTCAAAGAACTGCGTGATCTCCGCGATCTTGCCGCTCAGCGACATCCGATAGATCTCCACCGCTTCCAGATACGCCTCTTTGCTGCCGCAGCGCTCGATCCCCTTATCGGTATCCAGCGACGGCACAGCCGCAGTCAGACGCTCCAGCGCTTCATCATATGCATCCTTCTCAACAGGCGCATCGACGGACTCCACGGACGATGCTTCGGAGAGTACGACCAGTTCCTTCGGCAGGAAGCGGATCAGCGTCTCCTCCAGTTTCCTCGACTCCACCGGTTTCGTCAGATAATCGTCGAAGCCTTCGGCCAGGAACTTCTCCCGCTCGCCGGTGAGCGCATTGGCCGTCAGCACGACCACCGGGGTTTTCGCGTTGGGATATCCCTTCAGTTCCTTCATCTTGTGCAGGGTGACCAGACCGTCCATCTCCGGCATCCGGTAATCCAGGAAGATACAGTCGTAATGTGATGTCTTGACCTTCTCCAGGCATTCCCTGCCGCTGAGCGCCGTATCGATCATGATCCGGGTCTGCTTCAGAAGTCCCTTCACGACGGTGAGGTTCATCTCCGTATCGTCCACGACCAGGATCCTCGCATCCGGTGCCGTGAAGGATTCTCTGTACTCCTCTCTGCTCTTGGCGTGTTTGCGCAGACGTTCCTTGAGGTTGCCGATCGGTCTGGGATCCAGCACCATCTGCGGCAGATGCACGGAGAAGGTGGACCCCGATCCGTAGATACTGGTCACATTGATCTCGCCGCTCATCAGTTCCAGCAGGTTGCGCGTGATGGCCAGTCCCAGACCGGTCCCTTCCACCGTCCGGTTCTTGTTCATGTCCACGCGCTGGAAGGTACCGAAGAGCTTGCCGATGTCCTCCTCCTTGATCCCGATGCCCGTGTCGGTGACATCGATCATGAGATCCAGCGCGTCCTCATCCAGCAGATTGCCGTGT
>JAFXTJ010000142.1 GCA_017535945.1 Lachnospiraceae bacterium | reverse complement strand
TGCCCGTCGAAGCGTTCGCGGAGGAAGCACTCTTCCCGGTTGAGGCATTGCCCGATGCGGCGACAGTGGATCCGGTACCCGCGGCCGTTGAAGCGCCGGTCGCCGCATTGCTCGCACCGGTCCCCGCGTTCGTCGAGGCGGAGGCTGCCGCGGCCTGCGTCGTCGCTTCCGCTGCGGCGGTCGTCGCGGTCGTGGCCGCATTCGCGCCGGTATTCACGGGGATCCCGGCAGGTTCCGCATCCAGGACCTCGAAAAATTCCGATTTGACAAAGGCAGCGCCGCCGGCAAAGGAGATTTTGCTCCAGCCGTTGCCCTGCTCACTGATCCGCACAAATTCCTCGCCGGCTTCCGCCTTGCCGAGGACCTCGCTCTCGGTGCTGTCGGACTTGCGTACACGCACGGTGGTGGTCGCCCGGATCTTGACTTCCTTGGGCGTATCGTCCTCTCCCGCCGCGGTTCCGTTTCCTTCCCCGCCGGCGTTGCCCGCTTCCGCGTTCGCGGCTTCCGCTGCGGCCACCGCCGCGTCGGCTCCGGTCAGGCGCTCGCCGATCGATTCGTCGATCTCGGCGTAGATCGCCGCGACGAGTTCCGCGAACATCTGGTCTTCCTTAAGCTTATCGGCATACTCCACATTGACGCGGTTGTAGAGCTCCACGACATCATCCTGGAGATTGACGGCAGTGATGTAATCCTTAACGCTCTGCGTGGTCTCATCGGCATTGATGTAATAGGTCCCGTCCTCATCCTTGCAGATGTAGAAAGCGACCATGCCGGGCAGATCCTCCTCACAGCCCATGTAGCGCACATCGGTGTAGGCGTAGGCCACCCAACTGTCCTCGACCGGACCGGGCTTGGTGTAGACCGTGAGATTCCGGACGGACTGGATGTACTTCGCGCGCTCCTCCAGCGTGACCGTCTCGATCTCGTCGAGCGTCCGGTAGAGACCGCTGTTTAATTTGGCGACATTGCCGGAAACATAGGCGTCGAAATAATCGGAGATCAGCGAATTGATCTCGGGATAGGCATCCTGCATGAGGGCTGCCTGAGTGACTTCAAAGCTGGACGGACGCGAAGACTCGTTCTTGTCCGCGTCGGATATCGCCTGCTCCGCGGCGACGCGGTTGGCATGAATAGCGATCCCGATCGTCGCAAAGACGCAGATCAGGAGGATGACGGGCATCACCTTCTTCCTGTTATCCGAAAGGAACTCCCAGATACGGATCAGAAGACCGCCCAGTATTTCTGAAAAACCTTGTCGTTGTTTTCTGCTCATAGATTACCCTTAAATCAATGCAACACGGCAGAACCGTGTTGCATCGATGCGTGCACCCGACTGGACTCGAACCAGCAACAGCGGCGTCGGAGGCCGCCGTTTTATCCATTAGACTACAGGTGCAGGTTGAGGGCCTTAAGCCCTCGACAGATACTCGCCGGTGCGGGTATCGATCTTGATGACGTCTCCCTCGTTGACGAACAGCGGAACGGCAACCTGGGCTCCGGTCTCGACCGTGGCGGGCTTGGTGGCACCGGTGGCCGTATCGCCCTTGAAGCCGGGCTCGGTCTCGGTGATCACAAGCTCCACGAACAGCGGCGGCTCCACGGAGAAGACATTGCCGTTGTAGGAGCAGACCTTGACCATCTCGTTTTCCTTAACGAACTTGAGTGCATCGCCGATGACATCGCTGTTGAGGCCGATCTGCTCGTAGCTCTCGGTATCCATGAAATTGTAGACATCACCGTCCGCGTAGAGATACTGCATATCCTTGCGGTCGATACGCGCCGTCGGGAATTTCTCCGTCGGGCGGAAGGTGCGCTCGGTCACGCCCCCGTTGATGATGTCCTTGATCTTGGTCCGGACGAATGCGGCACCCTTGCCGGGCTTCACATGCTGGAACTCCACGATCTGGCAGACATTGCCGTCGATCTCAAGCGTCACGCCGTTTCTGAAATCACCTGCAGAAATCATAAAACCAATCCTCCAATCCTGTGGGAACGAACGTGTCGCATCCCGTCTAAAATCACAATCTTTGAGATTATACTCTATTTTTGATCATTTATCAAGTATTTCATGTAAGGCGTCGATCGCCTCGATATAGCCCTGCAGTCCGTGTCCGGCGATCTGTCTGTCGCAGGCGGGTGCCGTGACGGAGATCCGGCGGAATTCCTCCCGCGCGCTGATATCGGAAATGTGCACCTCGATCTTGCGGATCGCCTCCACGCTCCGCAGCGCGTCGTGGATCGCATAACTGTAATGCGTATAGGCACCGGGATTGATGATGATCCCCTCCGTCCCGTCGGAATAGGCCTCCTGGATCCGGTCGATGATCGCGCCCTCATGATTGGACTGGAAGCAGTCGATCTCATCCCCCCGTGCGGCCGCGGCCTCCCGCACCATGGCCAGGAGTCCCTCATAGCTCTCCTCTCCGTACACCGCTTTCTCCCGGATCCCCAGGAAATTGAGATTCGGTCCATTGATCAGCAGGATCTTCATATAAGTCCCTCCACGACCGCTTCGGCGATCTCCTCCGGCGTCCGGCCGTCCGTATCGACGGTCAGGTCCGCACACGACGCATAGACCGGTCCGCGCTCCGCCATCAGGGATGTGATGCGCGCCGTCTTCTCCTCCGCGCTCCCTGCGAGCAAAGGTCTGGACGTGTCACCGGCAAGCCGCTCAGCCACCGTCTCCGGCTTCACGCGCAGCCATACCGTCCGGCCGGTTTCCGCGCAGGCCATGGCCTGTCTGTTGTCCTCTCTGAGCGGCAGTCCGCCTCCGCAGGATACGACCACGCCGCCGGTCCCGATCCGGTCCCCGCGCAAACGCTCCCGTACGATCCGCGCCAGCACCATGCTCTCTCTGTCACGGAAGGCCTGCTCTCCTTCTTCCGCAAAGATCTCCGGAATGGATCTCCCCGCCTCCCTCTCGATCAGCAGGTCCGTATCGATCACCTCCCAGGACAGGCGCTTCGCCAGCGCATGAGCCACCGTGCTCTTGCCGCATCCCATGAACCCGGTCAGGAAGATCCCGCGGACACCCAGCACGGCGCAGTTCAGCGCCCGCATGGCGGCATCGAGGTCCTCGTCCGTGAGACGGATCCCGGGATTCCAGAGTTCATAGGCATCCGCTCCCTGATACAGGAGCATGGACAGACCGTTCAGTACCGGGACGCCGGCCGCCGACGCCCGCTTCAGAAATGCCGTCCGGTACGGCCTGTAGATGAGATCCACCGCAAAGCACAGCCGCTCAAAAAAGGCGGGATCCGTGACAGGCGAAGCATCATCGTGAGGGGCCAGTCCCACGGAGGTGCACTGGATCGCGAGATACTTCACTCCGTTCTGCCGGTCCGCATCGAGAAACTCTTCCATGGCCGCCGCGCTCACGGACGTCACCGCACAGGCGGCATTGACCTCCGCCGCCAGCTGCTTTGCCTTATCCGCTGTGCGGTTGATGATGAGGACCTCCGCGGCCCCCTCCGATGCGCACATGCAGACAGCGGCGCGGGCAGCGCCCCCGGCTCCGAGGATCACGACATGCGCACCGGCGAGCACGGTCCCTGCCGCCTCCAGCGCCCGCTTCAGGCCGCTCGCGTCCGTATTGTATCCGCGGTAACCGTTCTCCTCCGTCACCAGCGTATTGACGGCGCCGATCCGCTCCGCCGCAGGATCCACGGAGGACAGATAAGGGATCACGGCACTCTTGTGCGGCACCGTGACATTCATCCCGCGGATCCCCAGCGCCCGTGCACCGCGGATCGCTTCCTCCAGACCGGCGGACCGCACATGGTACGGGGTATAGGTCAGTTCCGTTCCCGTCCGTTCCCCGAAGATGCCGTGCATCAGCGGGGATAAGGTGTGCCCGATGGGATCGCCGATGATCCCCAGTGTGAGCGCTTCGCGCTCCGTGTTCTTTTTCTCCGTCTCCGGTCCCACTGTCTACCTCTTCGAACTTTTCCCTGCACGCCGCTCATAGGCGCGCAGCACCGGCTTCTCCAGGATCCGCTTGAATTTGATCTGGATCTCCTCCCTGGGGTCGATCGGCGCCACCAGGATGCTGCGGATCCCGCACCGTCCGGCGCCCCAGATATCCGTGTAGATCTGGTCCCCGACGGCGATGGCCTCCTCCGGCCGGATCCCCATCACCTCGCAGGCCCTGCGGTACCCCGCCGGACCGGGTTTCCCGGCCTTGTGCAGGTACGGTGCGCCCACGGCCTCCGCAAAGCTGCGCACGCGGTCGATCCCGTTGTTGGACAGGATGAAAGGTGTGAGCCCGAGCTCCCGCAGATGCGCAAAGAGCCCCACCGTCCGGAAGCACGCCGGCTCCCCGTGCCGCACCAGCGTATTGTCGATATCAAAGATCACGCCCTTCACACCCTGCTCCCGTAATTCCTCATACGGCAGCGTGTAGGCGGAATCCGCCCGCTCCCCGGGCAGTAAGTTTTTCATGAAGATCTCACACATGGGATTATTTTATCATGAAATAGCGTCCGCCAAAAGCATCGCCCACGTCTCGCGGTTGCGTCCCCACATCCCGGGGAACTCCCCGATCTCAAGCGGACAGGGATAGCGGCCGACCTCGATCGTGACGCCGGGCTTGCCGAGGATCCGCTGCGCCCAGTCGCCGAAACCGCCGGGATTCACATTATTCACTTCCGTGGTATTGACGATATCGTACTTGGTGACCGCCTGAAGCCGCTTCGCGAGATCCTCCGATGCCGCGGAGACCTCCTCCGTGCTGCCGACCGCGTCGTAATAGATGATGTTCCCTCTGGCGTGATAATTCACGTAGCACAGATGATCATAGCGTTCGGAATACTCCGTGAGCGCCCTTACCTCCGGTTCCGAGCAGGGCACCTCTCCCTTGTAACTGCTGTGAGCGGGCTCCTCCTTTAACTCGACCTCTTCCCATCCCGCGTCGAAATTGCGGTTTAAGTCCACGCCACGCGCATCCGCCTTCCAGATCGCGGTATACTCCCCCTGCGTGATGAACGGACCATCGCCGGTCAGGCTCGCGTCATACCCTTTGATCCGGTAATGATCCACCCAGCCGGTATGCTCATCCACATCCTCCTCGAGCGCGAATTTCAGACGTTCCCGCTCATAGGCGCCGAGGACGGCCTCCCGGTATTCCGGATCCCGCAGGCCCTCCGCTCCGTACTGGCTGATCGTGACACCGTCCGGGTTGGCCATGGGAATCAGATGGATCGCCGTATGCGCGAAAAGCTCACGGTACGGGATCCCCCGGTATGTTCCGGCATCGTAATAGGTGCAGTAATACTCCGCGAGCTTCATGGCCAGCTGTGACGCCATATATTCCCTGCCGTGGATCGCCGCCTGCATCATGATGTGCTGCGGCGCCTCCGGCTCCCCGATCGTCAGCGCGTGCAGCTGTCTGCCGTCGAGGCTCTCGCCGATCACCTCGTCCGCGATGCGGTCCGGATAGCGGACCAGCAGCTCCGCGATATCCTCCTCCATCTCTTCATAGGTATAAAGGGCGTCCGTTGCATCGACAATATCCAGAAGCGCTTCATCGGCCGGCGTCTCCACGGGGATGACATAGCGCTCCGTCACATAGCCCTCGAACGCGCCGTCCTCCGTCTCGACATGGTAGAACAGATTGCCGCCGGCAGCCACTTCCTCACCGTACCATCTGAGCATCGTACCGGGAGGCAGTTCCGTGAGGGCATCCCCTTTGCCGCCGGGCTCCTCTCTGATCGGCAGCGCATTGGTCGGAACACAGACGAGTCGTCTGTAGTCCACCTCGGGCGCGGTCTCCGGCACGTCAAAGACAGGCGGCTCTTCCTCCTTAACCTGCTCCGGTTCCGGTTCCAGCTCCTCCTGCTCCTCGCGCACCGGCTCCACCGGTCCCGCAGCCCCCTTCAGGAGCGGACCGAAACAGAGGATATCGGCGGCGATCATGAGCAGCATCCCGATGACCGCGGCGATCATGCCCAGTCTCGCCTGTGCGGCCGACCCGTTATGCATCCCGCTCACTGCCGATACCCGCGGCACGCAGCAGTTCCTTTGTATATTCCTCCTGCGGATCGAAGTACACCCGTTCCACGTCCCCCTCTTCCACGATCCTGCCCTGTTTCATGATGAGCACCCGGTCACACACGCGGTAGATCACGCGCAGATCATGCGCGATCAGCAGGATCGCCGCGCCGGTCTCCCGGCGGATCTTTTCGATGAGTGTGATGATCTGTGCCTGTACCGTCACGTCCAGCGCTGATACCGGCTCATCCGCGATAATGAGATCCGGGGAGCCGATGAGCGCTTCCGCGATCGCGACACGCTGCCTCTGTCCGCCGGACAGTTCCGCCGGCCGGCGCTCCAGAAAACTCTCCGGCAGTTCCACCTGCGCCAGCGCCGCGGCGGCACGGCGGTGCAGCTCCTCACGGGAAAAGTTCCTTCTCCTCCCGCCGGTCAGCGCCTCCGTGAGGATCCATTCAATGGTCTTTGCGGGATTGAGGCTCCCGTACGGATCCTGGAAGACCATGGCGGATCTCAGCCCCGCCCCGTCGATCGTCCCGTTCATCAAGGGTAGCAGACCGAGGACCGCTTTGGCAAGCGTGGATTTCCCGCTCCCGCTCTCCCCCGCCAGTCCCAGGATCTCACCTTTTTTCAGAGAGAAGCTCACATCGTGCACGATCCGGCGCGGCGGATGTCCGGGATAGCCGGCATCCAGCCCCGTGACCGACAGGATCGTCTCTCCCTGCTCCCGTCCGGCAGACTCCTTTTTCTCCACACGGGGGATCGCATCGATGAGCTGTGCCGTGTAGGGATCCTGCGGATCCGCGAACACCCGCGCCGTCTCCCCCTCCTCCACGATCCTGCCGTCCCGCATCACAACCACGCGGCCGCACAGCTGCCGCACCAGGCTCAGGTCATGGGAAATGAAGAGGATCGCCGTGTTCTTCGTGCGGTTGATCTCCTTTAACAGCGCGATGATCTGCGCCTGTACCGTCACATCGAGTGCCGTGGTTGGTTCATCGGCGATGAGGATCTGCGGCTCGGCGATCATGGCAGCGGCGATCATCACCCGCTGGCGCATCCCGCCCGAGAGTTCATGCGGATAGGCACGGTAGACACGCTCCGTGTCGGTGAGCCCCACACTCTCCAGCGCTTCCAGCGCCCGCCTCTTCCGTTCCGCGCGGTCGATATCCGGATGATGGATCCGCAGGCTCTCCTCCACCTGGGGACCGATCCGCATAAGCGGATCCAGACTCGACATCGGCTCCTGGAAGATGACGGCGATCTCGTCGCCCTGGTATTCGCGCAGCACCTCTCTGGGGCAGTTTAACAGATCGAGATCATCGAACAGGATCCTGCCCGCCTTTGCGGCACTGTGGCGCTTTAAGAGTCCTGCGATCGCGAGAGCCGACAGGCTTTTGCCCGCACCGGATTCCCCGACGATCCCGACGATCTCGCCGGCATGCAGGATCAGATCAAAATCATGGACGGCCGTCTCCGGCAGGCTGTGATCACGGAATTCGATCTGCAGGTCCTCCACCGAGAGGATCGGCAGCGTATGCTTAGTTTCCCGCACTGCGCACCCCCTCTCCGAGCAGCGAGAAGCCCAGGATCATCAGCACGAGCAGGATCCCCGGCATCAGTGCCGTAAGCGGCGCGCTGAAGAGATACTGCTGCGACTCCGAGAGCATCCGCCCCAGGGAAGCATCCGGCGGCTGCACGCCGATCCCCAGGAAGCTCAGGCCCGCTTCCGCGAGCACCGCATTGTTGAAACCGATGAGAACGGCGGACAGGAGCACATCGCCGGTATTGGGCAGGATATGGAAAAAGATGATCCGCAGGGGAGAGATCCCGTGCAGGCCGGCACTCAGGACATAATCCCGCTCCCGTTCCCGGATCACCTCTCCGCGGACCGTACGGGCAAAGCTCGGGATAAACGCGATCCCCAGCGCCACGATCACATGATAGCGGCCACTCCCGAAGAGACTGACAAAGACCAGGGCGAGCAGGATCGAGGGAAACGCAAAGAGCGCATCCACGATGCGCATGATGATCTCGTCCGCCGGACCGCCGAAATAGCCGCACAGCGCACCGAGCACGGATCCGCCGAGGGCGCCGATCAGGACCGTCCCCACAGCGATGAACAGCGTCGTCCCCGCACCGGAGACCATTCTGGAATAGGTATCCCGCCCCAGATGATCGGTCCCGAGCAGATGCGCGGCCGAAAAGCCGGAGAGCCTCGCCGTCGCATCCATGGCGGTCGGCGGCCAGCTCCTGCAGATCATGCCGGACAGGATAAAGAAGAACACCAGCCCCGTGATCACGGCGCCGGCCCGGAACATCGCGCTCCGGTTCCAGTAGGCACGGATCCGCTGCAGCGCGCGCCTCATGACTCGCCTCCGATCCGCGGATCGATCAGGCGGTAGCAGAGATCCGTCAGCAGATTGACGCCGATGATAAATGCCGCGAGCCCCATGATGATCGCCTCGACGACCGGATGATCCCGTCCCAGGATGGAGACCAGCAGGAACCGTCCGATCCCCGGGATCCCGAAGACCTGCTCGATCACGACACTTCCCGCGACCATATCCGTCAGGTTCATCGCGAGGAAGGTCAGCACGGGCAGGAACGCGTTTTTCAGCACATGCCGGTAGAGCACCGACATCGTGGAATTCCCGCGGCTGTATGCCGTGCGCACATAATCCTTCGTCGCTTCTTTGAGGACCTCCGCCCTGAGGAGCTTCACCGTCATCGCCACACGAGGCAGAGCGATCGCGAGCGCCGGGAAAAAGAGATAGGCGAGAAAGCCCGCCGGATCCTGCCGGTAGGACACATAGCCGCCGGGCGTAAAGACACGCAGCACGATCCCGAAGAACCAGGTGAGCAGGATCCCCAGAAAGAACGGCGGGATCGCCATGACGATCTGCCCGAGCACCAGAAAGACCCGGTCAAACAGGCGCCCCTCGTACTTGGCATGCCGGATCCCCAGCGGGATCGAGATCACGATGAGGAGCACAAAGGAGAACAGGACCAGGGCCAGTGTCACGGGCAGCTTATCGCCCAGGAGTGTCCGTACCGGGATGTCATAGGAATACGAGGTCCCGGGATCTCCGTTGATAAAATGCACCGCCCACCGCGCATAGCGCACGGGGAGCGGTGCATTGAGTCCCATCTGTTCCCTCATCCTGGCGAGGGATTCCTGTGTGGCCTGTGTGCCGAGTTTCTTCAGGGCCGGATCTCCGGGTATCAGCGCAAAGGCGCCGAACACCAGGACGGATACCGCGAACAGCGTGGCAGCTGCGGAGATCAGTTTTCGGAGCACGTATCGCACATCCCTGCCCGTCAGTTCCGGTCCGCCTTTTTCAGCAACGCGAAATCCTGCACATATAGCGGGTAGAAGACATAGCCATCATAGTCGCTGTTCAGTGCCACAAAACACGGCAGATCCTGGATGTAGACATTGGCGGCGTCCTCCGCGAGGATCCGTTCGCACTGCTTGTAGGCGGCGGTCTTTTCCGCGTCGTCCACGGCAGCCTCCGCGGCCGCATACGCCTCGTCATAGGCCGGATTGCTGTAATTGATGAAGTTGTTTCCCGCGTCCGAGCGGAATCTGGAGAGGAGCGCGGAGGCGGACAGCGTCGAGGCGTCCACGCCGACCACCGTGGCCTGATAGTTGCGGTTCGTATAGACCTCGGAGAGCCAGGTGTTCCACTCCACGGGCTCGATCGTCACCTGCACGCCGCCCTTCGCGTACTGCTCCGCGAGGACCTGCGCCGTATCAACATGCTGCTGATAGTTCGATGCCACCGCGATGGAAAAGGTCAGCGGATGGGCTTCATCATACCCGGCTTCTTTTAACAACGCTTTGGCCTGCCCGACATCGAGCGGATACAGATCGTTCAGTTCCTCCGTGAAATACTTGGTGAAAGCCGGATAGATGCTGCTCGCGAGCGGCGTTCCCGCTCCGTCCGAGACAAAATCCATGACGCCCTGCTTGTCGGTCAGGAGACTGAGCGCCCTGCGAACCCGGACATCGGAGAAAGGTTCATACGCATTGTTCAGGTATAGCGCCTGCACCAGGTTCATCGTGCCGTCGTAGACCCTGAAACGATCGGACAGCTGCTTCTTCTGTGCGCTGGTCACACGGGCGAACATGTCCACGGAGCCGCCCTCGAGATCCATCACGATCGCATCCGCATTCGCTTCGATCTTGAGCGTGATATCGCGGATATTCGCCGGAGTCCCCCAGTAGTCGTCAAAACGTGTCAGGACGACATTCTCCTGCGGAGAACGGGAGACATATTTATAGGGCCCCGTGCCGACAGGGTTTGTCGCGGGATCCGCATTGTGCTCCGGGATCACGGCGCAGGTGAGATTGCACAGGAAATCCGAATCCGGTGCGGACAGTGCGACGCCGATATGCTTCTCATCCGGGATCGTGACGTCGGCGACCGCCTCCAGGGCGGAATTGACCCCCGCCTCTTTGGCGCGCAGGATCGAATAACGCACGTCCTGTGCGGTGACGTTCGTGCCGTCATGGAACTTCACGCCGTCACGCAGCGTGAAGGAATAGAGTGCCGCATCCTCCGACACGTCAATGCTTTCTGCTACAGCGGGAACAAGATCTCCTGACTGATCGGGTTTGACGAGTCCCTCAAAGACATTGAACAGCACCTCTTTCGTTCCTGCCGCCGTCATATAATGGGGGTCAAGACTGTCGAGATCCTGCGGGATACCGATCGTGATCCGGGAAGAAGTGTCCGCTGTCTTGCCGCCTGCGCATCCGCCCAGTGCAGCAGCCAGATAAGACATGACGATCATCGGAAGGAGGGCACGTCCGAGTGCTCTTCTTCCTCTCATCTTCATTCCTCCTTTAGAACTTTTTTCAACTCCTCCATGAACGTCTCCACATCCTTGAACTCTCGGTACACGGATGCGAAACGTACATAAGCAACCTGATCGAGCTCGCGGACCTTGCTGATGACGAGCTCGCCGATCGATTTGCTGGGGATCTCCTTCTGCTCCATGTTGAAGATCTCCGTCTCGATCTCATCGACGACCTTGGTGATCTGCGCGGCGCTGACCGGTCTCTTGTGGCAGGCGCGCAGGATGCTGGTCTCGATCTTGGCCCTGTTGTAGGGCTCACGCACATTGTCCTTCTTGATGACGATCAGCGGGATGGTCTCGACCTTCTCATAGGTCGTGAACCGCTTGGAGCAGGCATCGCAGACACGCCGCCTGCGGATCGAGGTGTTCTCGTCCGCCGGGCGCGAATCGATGACGCGTGTATCTTCACTGCCGCAAAAAGGACACTTCATTGTTTACCTCTTGAGGAAATCCGGGATGTTGAGGCTACGCTCGCCGACCGTGCTGGTGACGGGACGGGGTGCCGTATAGCCGGGCGCCGGACGGGGTGCCGGTTCGGGCGCGGGCTGTGCCGGTGCGGTGTCCGCCTCTCCTGCCATGGTGACAGGCACACTGATCGGTGTGGGGGCCGGACGTGTCGGCACTGCATTGGCCGCAGGCGCGGGCGTTGCGGGACGGACCTTGACATTCTTGTCGTCGATACCCGTCGCGATGACCGTGATGTTGCAGGTGTCGCTGCGGGACTCGTCGTAGGTCGCACCGAAGATGATATTGACATTGTCGCCCGTGAGCTCCTTGACGTAGCTCGCGGCGTCGTTGGCATCCATGAGGGTGATATCGCCGGAGATGTTGATGATGACATTGGTCGCGCCGTCGATCTTGGTCTCCAGAAGCGGGCTCTCCACCGCCATCTTGACGGCGTCGCTCGCCTTGTTGTCGCCCTTGCCGGAACCCAGTCCGATATGGGCGATGCCCTTGTCCTTCATGACCGTCTGCACATCCGCGAAGTCCAGATTGATGACGGCCGGGACATTGATCAGATCCGTGATGCCCTGCACGGCCTGCTGGAGCACTTCGTCCGCCTTCTTCAGCGCTTCGCTGATATTGCTGCGGCGGTCGACGATCTGCAGGAGCTTGTCATTGGGGATGACGATCAGCGTATCCACGCAGGTCTTGATATTTGCGATACCCGTTTCCGCATTGGTCTTGCGGGTCTTGCCTTCAAAGGTAAAGGGCCTGGTGACCACACCGACGGTCAGGATGCCCATATCCTTGGCGATCTTGGCCACGACCGGAGCTGCGCCGGTACCGGTGCCGCCGCCCATGCCGCAGGTGACGAATACCATATCCGCACCCTTCAGGGCCGCACTGATCTCCTCCTGGCTCTCTTCGGCCGCTTTCTGACCGACCGGAGGCTGTGCGCCGCATCCGAGTCCCTTGGTCAGCTTCTCGCCGATCTGTAAAAGCTTCGGCGCCTTACAGAACTGGAGCGCCTGCTTATCCGTATTCACACCGATGAATTCCACACCGGAGATATTCTCGTCGATCATCCGGTTGACTGCATTGTTTCCTGCGCCGCCGACGCCGACAACAATGATCCTGCAACCGCTTTCCGCCTCGTTTGACTTGATTTCCAGCAAGGTGAGCCTCCTTAACAATCCCCACAGAGTAAAGTTACGATGATATTCTATTCTCTTTTTTCTGAATTATCAACATGAATTTCAATATAACGCTTGTTATTTAATGCTATTTCGTTCCTCAAAAGTGATGTTCCCGGTGGTGGATGAATAGTCGTCCAGCCGCAGTACACCGTGCTTTCCGACCAGATCCGGCAGGATATTCTGGAGCTGTATGACCTTTTCATCGATCTCCTCTCCCGCGCCGAGGCTCACCTCGACGCCTCCGAAATACAGATATACATGGTATCCGGCGTCAAAATAGATCCGGTCCGCCTTCATCGAATACTTGTTGAGCAGCCTCGTGATATCCAGGATCTGGCTGAAGATCTCCTCCTTTTCAACGGGGAGCTTCTGGTAGAGGACCACATGGTCGAAATCCAGTCCCATCACGAGCGGCACATCGCTGTACTCCTCCGTCGTGCTCTCCACGACGATGCCGTCCCTGTCAAAATACATATACCGGCCGAGATAACGAATATAGCCGGCGAGCATCTTCTCATAAACCCGGATCCGCACCGTGTCTTTTGACACGATCTCGACATCGATGCGTTCCACGAACGGAACATCCGTGATCGCCTTGTCCCTGTACTGAAGGGACAGGAACAGGGAGTTGCCCGAGAGCGGCGACGTCTGCACCAGATCGATGATCTCCTCATTCGTGTAGCGCGTGTTGCCGTCCACATAGATATGAGTGATCGCATAGTTGTGCAGGATGTAGAATATACCTCCCGCAAGCAGTGCGAACACGATGCCCGCAGTCAGGCCGAGGATGATCAGACTCTTGTGGAGCCGCAGAAACTCCATCTATCGCACCCGGATGCTTCTGGCCACGGAGAGACAGATCCCGATCTCGATCAGCTGGAAAAACACGGCGCTGCCCCCGTAACTGATAAAGGGGAGCGTGATCCCGGTGTTCGGGATCGTGTTGGTGACGACGGCGATGTTCAGGATGACCTGCAGGGCCAGATGGCCCAGAACGCCGACCACCAGCAGCGCGCCGTAGCGGTCGTTGGCATAATTGGCGATGATGAGGAGCCGCCAGATGATCAGCACAAAGAGCAGGATGACCGCGATGGCGCCGAAGAGTCCGAGCTCCTCGCAGATGATCGAGAAGATCATGTCATTCTGCGCTTCCGGCACGAACCGCTTCTGCATGCTCTCTCCCAGCCCCTTGCCGAAGATCCCGCCTGAGCCGATCGCATACAGGGACTGGATCGTCTGGAAACCGTAGTCGGATGCATAAGCCTCCGGATCCAGCCAGATCATGATCCGGCGAAAACGGTAGTTAAACGGATCGTCCCTGGTCTGCAGGGCGATGAACACCATGAGGGCCGAGATCGCCGCCGTTGCGGCACCGATGATGACAAACCGCTTGTACCCCGGCGTTGCGATGAAGAGCATGAGCAGCGCGATCCCCATGATGATGATGGCGCTGGAGAGATTGTCGGTGATGAAATAGACCAGACCGCAGATCGGCAGTGCCGTGACGAGGATCGCAATAAAAAACTTGGTCTGTGCGGCAAGTTTGCCCAGTCTGTCGGTCAGTCCTGCGAGGAAGATGATCATCCCGAGCTTGGCGATCTCCGCCGGTTGCACCGAGACGCCGAAGATACGGAACCAGCGTGTCGCACCGTTGGCGGAATAGCCGAGCGGCGAGAGGACGACGAGGATGAGGATACCGGAGGCCACATAAGCCACCACCGTGAGTTTCTGGTACCAGTGATACGGAACGAAGGAAAAGCCGATCATGAAGGCGAAGCCCGCAAGCGCTGCCCAGAACTGATGCTGCAGATAGTAGGTGGTATCCCCGTCAAAATCCAGCGCCGCCTGATAGGAACTCGTGGAAAACAGCATCACGAGTCCAAAGGCGATCACAAAGATCAGCATGAAGATCAGGCCGTAATCGGAATAATACTCCTTGCGGAAGCGCTTGTGCACCGCTTCCTTAGCCGCCTTCCTGCTTTCCCTGGTCTTCTCGGCTTCCTCTTTATTCAGTTTTTCCGCGTCCGACTCAAAAACAGCCATGATTTCTCCGATCAGTCAGGCAATGCGTTGGCGAAATCCTTGAACCATCTGCCGCGCGCCTCGTAGTTCGGGAACATGTCCCAGCTGGCGCAGGCCGGCGACAGGAGCACCGCGTCCCCGGGCTCTGCGTTTTTCAGGCACAGCTCCAACGCCTCCTCTTTGGTCTCCGCCATGGTGTATGCCTTGAAACCGTGCGCGTCCGCGCAGGCTGCGATCTTCTCCCTGGTCGTGCCGATGAGGACGAGGAGCTTCACCTTACCCTGAAACGCGTCGATCCATTCATCATAGGTATTGCCTTTGTCATATCCGCCCCCGATGAGGATTGTGGGACGCTCCATCGCTTCGATCCCCTGGATCGCCGCGTCCGGATTCGTCGCCTTGGAGTCATTATAGTACTCCACGCCGTTCTTTGTCGTGACATATTCGATCCGGTGCTCCACGGCCCGGAACTCCTTGACCACACGAAGGATCGTATCGAGCGGGATGGACAGCGACAGGGCGATCCCGATGGCCGCCATGACATTCTCCGCGTTGCAGCGTCCGACCAGATGCATCTCGCGGACGTTCATCAGCGGCGTCTTTTCTCCGCCGCTCGAGCGCACGATCTGCTCGCCGTCAAGCCACAGGCCGTCCCGCAGCTCCTCTCTCGAAGAGAACCACAGCACTCTCGCAGGGCAGCGCTTCTCCCCGAATTCCCGGGTCGGCGCATTGTCGTAATTGAGCACACATACCTGCGAGGGATCCTGATGCAGAGTGATGTTCTCCTTGCAGCGGGCATATTCCTCCATCGTGTGATGGCGGTTCAGGTGATCCGGCGTGATGTTCAGGATCGCCGAGACATCCGCATGGAAGCTCTCGACCGCTTCGAGCTGGAAGCTCGAGATCTCCGCCACGGTCACGCTCTGCTCATCCGTATCCGGCGCCGCCTCCGCATAGGAATAGCCGATATTGCCGACCACATGCGTCCTCGCATCGCCGTACGCGGCGCGGACGATCTCGCCCACGAGCGTCGTCGTCGTGGTCTTGCCGTTCGTACCGGTGATCGCGACAAGCCGGCCCCTTGCGAAGCGGTAAGCCAGTTCGATCTCGCTCCAGACCGGGATCGATGCCGCACGGATCCTGTCAAAGGCAGGGGTGTCGAGCGGAACGCCCGGAGAAGGTACCACCGCGTCAAACTGTGTCACATCCAGTTCGGGATCCGCGAGCTTCTGCATCAGGATCGGTGTATCCGCGCGATCCTCCGCAGCGAGGCGGCTCTTCACTTCATCTTTTGTCAGCTTGTCGCTCTCATCGAGCAGGACCGGCTTTGCTTTCGCGCGATGCAGCAAACGGACCGCTCCCACACCGGAGAGACCGCTCCCGACGACCAGGATCTTCTTGTTCACGAGTTGTTCTGTCATAGTCTGCCTCATTTCAGGATCATGCTCAGGTCAAAAGTGCTACGGATGCGCAGGTGCGATCCCTGCCAGAGCGATCAGGCACAGCAGGATCGTCACCGTCATGAAGACGCCGACCACCTGCGTCTCCGACCATCCGCCTTTTTCAAAATGATGATGGATCGGCGCCATGCGGAAGATCCGTTTGCCGTGCGAGATCTTGAAATAGGATACCTGCAGGGCGACGGAGATCACCTCCAGCGCGTAGATGAAGCCCGCGACCGGGATAAAGAGCGGCATCCCAAGTACATAGGTCATCCCGATGACAAAGCCACCGATCGCGAGCGACCCGGTGTCTCCCATGAAGACCTTGGCCGGGTGGAAATTGTAGAAGAGGTATCCCAAAAGTGCGCCGGCCATCGATGCCGCTGCCGGTGCTCCCGCGCCGTCCGTCAGGATCGCGGCTGCCGCGAGGAACAGTGCCACTGGCACCGTCACGGAGGCGCACAGTCCGTCCACGCCGTCCGTCAGATTCGTCCCGTTGCTGGTCGCGAGGGCGATCAGGATGAGCGCCGGGATCCCGAGGATGCCGAGTTCCAGTACATAGCCGCCCGTAAAAGGCACGATGAGGCGTCCCGGGTCGATCCCGCAGACCAGGATGAGCCAGGCGCCGAAGATGATAGTGACGAGAAACTGCAACGCTAATTTCTGCCAGGCTCTGAGGCCCAGATTGTGATGCCGCACGACCTTCAGCCAGTCATCCAGAAAGCCGATGAGGCCGAAACCCGCGGTCGGGATCAGGACAGCGACCAGGCTGCTCCTCGAACCCGCGCCGGCAGTCATCTGCTCCGGGCGGATCCACACGAGCGTGACGAGGATCATCGGGATGAGGAAGATCAGTCCGCCCATCGTCGGCGTGCCGGTCTTCTTTTTATGCGATTCCAGTCCCTCCTCGCGCTCCGTCTGGTCGAATTTCAGCCGGTGCAGAAACGGCACCATGGGCTTTCCCAGCAGCAGCGCGAACAGCCACGACAGCAGCAGCGGGAGCAGGATCCTGATGACATAACCCGGGTACAGATCGATCGTGATCAAGGCCTGTAATCTCCTTCCTCGATGATTTCCTCAAAGATGCCCGCTCCGTTCGCGTCAACGCCGGGCACATCGTCCATATCCTCGTCCAGTGCGGGCGCGCCGTACTCAAAGCCGCTCACCGGATCGATCTTATTGCCGTTGTTCGGGTTGATGTAGTAACCCTCGGCATCGCGTTCAAAGCTCTTCCAGACGGGCTTTGAGTTCTCGGCGAATTCCGTGGGCGATACCTCCGCGGCAGTCTCCGTCTGCGTCGTCTCCGGCGCGGCCGCTTCTTCCTCTTCCTCGCCGACACCGGCCTGCGTCGTCACGGAAGCGGCTCTCAACTCCTCGAGTTCCTGCTTCTCCTTGTCCGAAAGTTCCTCGGTCATCTGGATGTTCAGGTAAGGCAGGACCTCCGTCAGGATCTTGCGCACGATCCGGGTCGCGTATTTCGCGTCCGCCTGCTGGCCCATCGTGCCGGCATTGGGACGGTCCACGACGACATAGATCGCGATCTGGGGATCGTTGGCCGGCGCGTAGCACATAAAGGAGACGACATATTCACCGTTCCTTCGGGGCAGGGTCTCCGCGGTCCCGGTCTTGCCGCCGATCGCATAGCCGGCCGGTCTCGCCGTGCGGCCCGTGCCTTCCGCATCGGAGACGACGAGGTTGCACATCTGCACGATCCGGTCCGAGGTGGTCTGGGAGATCGTCTGTCTGAGCAGTCTCGGCTCCACATGCTCCACCGTCGCGCCCGCGGAATTGATGATCTTGGAAACGACATGCGGCTCGTACATGCTGCCGCCGTTTACCAGCGAACAGAAGCCCGTGATCATCTCGATCATGTCCACGTTAAAGCCCTGTCCAAAGGTGTTGGTCGCAAGCTCCGAAGGCCCCATCTTGTCCGCCGTATAGACGAGGCTCGCCGTACGGGTCTCGCCGGCGAGGTCGATATTGGTCTTTAAGCCGAAGCCAAAGGTCTTCTGGAAATCCGAGAACACGCGGGAACCGGTCGCCTGGCCGATGTACATCATCGCCACGTTGCAGGAGATCACAATGCCGCGCGTGACGGACACCGCGCCGTCGCCAAAGGTGTTGTGGCACTTGATCTCGTGATCGGCCACCTCCAGCATACCGTTGCACTGATAGATCTCATTGCCCGTGATGGAGCCGGTCTCCAGCGCGGCCGCGACCGTAAAGGGCTTGGCAACGGAACCGGGCTCATAGGTGTCCACAATGCAGAAATTCTTCCACAGTGCGTTGTAATTCTGGTAGAGCAGCTCATTGTTCGCGGTGATCTCCGGGAGATTCTCGTCCGTGATCGCTTCCCATGTCCGGCGGTTGTTCTCATCCACCATGAGCTTGCCTTTTTCGTTGACCCTGGCGATCCCCTTGAGATAGTCGGTGTTTCTCGGATCGTTGAGATCAAAGCCCGGGTAGCTCGCCATGCCCAGGATATTTCCGGTGTCCACCTCCATGATGATACAGCCGACATTCTGGGCGCCGTTGCCGATCCTGGCCTTATCCTTATATTCCTCGTTGAATTCTAGCAGATACTTCTCGATGATCGTCTGGACATTGCCGTCGATCGTCGTGACGAGGGAATTGCCGTCCTGCGCGGCGATCGTGGTGCGCTCCAGATTCGCGTTGTCATCCAGATAACCGTACTCCCGGCCGGGCGTGCCGGACAGGACCGTGTTGTAGTATTCCTCCAGTCCGTACTGTCCCCTGCCGTCCGACGAGGTGAAACCGATGACGTCGCAGGCCAGGGAATGATTGGGATATTTCCGGACATACTCATTCTCGAACCAGACACCTTTGACCTGCTCGTCATAGGTATCGGAGGTGCTGTCCATCAGCGCTTCAAAGCCGGCCATCTTATCGTAGGTGACTTTTTTGGCGAGGATATAATACTGGGAAGTCGGATTATCGCGGATGTAATCACGGATCTTGCCGGAATCGATACCGAAATACCGCACGAGCGCGGCGATCGTGGCATCCTCGCAGCCCTCGCTCTTCTGCTCCGCACGGAGGAGATTGCGGGTGTCCAGGATGACATTGTAGACCTTCTCGCTGGCGGCCAGGACCGTCTTGTTCCGGTCATAGATCTCGCCGCGTCTGGCGGGGATCGTCACGGAATCGTACTCCTGCTGCGAGAGGACCTGGCGTTTGTATTCCTCGCCGTTCTTCCGCGCGATCACAACGAGCCGTGCGGTAAGTCCCGCAAAGCACAGCAAAATGAAGAGGAACATGACAAACAGCTTCTTCTTCATCCGGAAGGTGAACTGACTCACCTTCTCTTCCTGCCGTCTGCCCTGTCCCTTGGGATCCTTGCCGTTATCCGCAGGCCGTCTGTTCTGTCCGCTTTCCGCCGGCCGCTTTGTCTGCCCGCTGCCCGCATTCCGTCTCGCCTGCCCGCTGTCCGCGGTCCGCTTTGCCTGTCCGGTCTCCCGTCCTTCTGTCCGGTCGTCCCGGCGGCCCTGCCTGCGCTCTCCTCTAGGATCTGTTCTGCGATTGTCTCTGTCTCTCGTCCTGTCGTTCATTACTTACCGGCATCCGGGATCTGCGCCAGCTGCCTCACATAGTCCGCCGCACCTTCATCGGAGTAGGTGATGATCTGTCCTTCCTCCGCGTATTTCATGCCCAGTTCCTGGATCGCCACCCGCTTGACCTCCTCGAGGTCGATGTGCGAATTGGCTCTGCTGTACGCCTCGTCATTCTCCTGGCGCAGGACCGCAAGCTCCTTCTCGAGGCGGGAGGCTCTCGTCGTGCTCGCCTCCAGCTTGGTCTGCACGGACACGTAATTGTACAGCGCCAGCGCCGTGATCGTCAGGGCCGCCGCCATGGAGAGCAGCTGCAGGATGTTCTTCCTGCCCCTCTGACGCCCGGCCTGTCTGCCGCCCTTGATGCTGCGCAGTCTCCGGTCGTCTCTCCGGCTTCTCTCCTCATGCTTCCTGACGGTATTCCCGTGCACATATTCCGATCTGTAACGGCGGTCTCTTGCGTTCATTCCGTAACCTCTCATTCTTTTTCAAAAATCCTCAGCTTTGCGCTCCGCGCGCGTCTGTTGTTCTCTGTCTCTTCCTTGCCCGGTGCGATGGCCTTTCTTGTGACCACATGCCCCAGAGGCACTCTCCCGCAGGTGCATACCGGAAACTCCGGCGGACAGATGCAGGGCTTTTCCCATGTCCGGTAGGTGTTCTTGACGATCCGGTCTTCCAGCGAGTGGAAGGTGATCACCGCGAATCTCCCGCCCGGATTTAAGATCTCCACCAGGGAGGATAACGCCGCGGTCAGCACATCCAGTTCCCTGTTGCAGGCGATCCGCAGCGCCTGATAGGTCCTGCGGGCCGGATGGCTGTTACTCTTTGCACGAACTCTGGCAGGGATCGCCGCATCGATCACGGCATTCAGTTCCATCGTGGTCCGGATCTCCGCCGTCTGCCTCACACGGACGATGTGTTTGGCGATGTTCGCCGCAAAAGGCTCCTCTCCGTAGTCCCGGAGAATGTGGAAGAGTTCGCGTTCCTCGTAAGTGTTCACGATCTCCGCCGCCGTTAACGGCTGTTCCCTGTCCATCCGCATGTCGAGCGGGGCATCCTCTTTGTAGGAGAATCCGCGCTCCGCGCTGTCAAACTGTCTCGAGGAGACCCCGAGATCCAGCAGGATCCCGTCCACTCCCGTGACGCCCATTTCCCTGAGTCTTGCGGCGCCGTTCTCGAAGTTGTCCTTGAGGATGGTCACGCGGTCATGAAACGGAGCAAGTCTGTCCGTGGCCGCCCGGATCGCCTCTTCATCCTGGTCGATCCCGATGAGCCTGCCCTCCGGTCCCAGCAGGCGCGCGATCGCTTCACTGTGTCCGCCGCCGCCGATCGTCCCGTCCAGGTACGTCCCGTCCGGGCGGACGCATAAGCCCTCAACCGCCTCGTTTAAGAGGACCGATACGTGGGAAAACTCTGTTTCACTCACAGCTTGAGGCCGTATGCCGACAGGCCCTCTGCCAGCTCGGCCACATCGCCGAAGCTGTCGGCCTCAGGGAAGTTGCTCCTGCTCCAGATCTCCACATGCTTGCCGTTGCCGGCCACCACGACATCCTTCTCGATCTGCGCGAATTTCAGCAGATCCTCCGGGATCAGGACGCGCCCCTGCTTGTCCGGCTCTACATCCACTGCGTGAGCCAGGAAGAACTGTCTGAGCGCTCTCGCCTTGGGATCGCTCTGGGGCAGCTCCATCAGGGAATCGGAGAAGTCTTCGAAATCAGGCATCGAGAACACATAGAGGTTGTGCTCAAAACCGCCGCAGATGACGAACGCATCCCCGCCCTCCAGCAGTTTCTCGCGAAACTTCGCCGGCATGACGAGTCTGCCCTTGGCATCTATGGAGTTGTTATAACGCCCGAGAAATAGCATCCGTACTGTCTCCGATCGGGAAGGGTGTTTTGCCGGTTGATTTGTGGCATTTTGTACCACTCTCCCCCACTTCTTTCCACACAATGGAACTTTACCACACCAGGTGGGAAAATACAAGACTTTTTTGCAGTTTTTTTTCACCGCGGCCGAACGCATACACTGCATTTTGCGTGCCTCCGGATCATTCCACAAAATATGCCCCGCAGCCCGTTGCGGAGGGCACAAAAAACGGGTGGGGCTTACGCCGTTTCGGCAGGTTTCCGGCCGAAACGAAACGCTTTATAACGTGGGGGCGCCGGCAGGTGTATCGGATATGGTGAAAAGTGCTCAAAACGATACATTTCACGTCGAAAGAGTGTTGGGTGATGTATCGAAAATGCGAGAAATGCCTGAAACGATACAAAAGCAAAAAAGCCGGGCGCAAAACGGATCTTCCGTTCTGCGCCCGGATCAGTGTGCCGAATATTCGGTTTATGATTCGTCAGGAATCAGCAGATCATTCCTTGGGGTCCTCTTCGACTTCTTCAGCGTTTTCCTCAGAATCGTCTTCAGCGTTTTCTTCTGATTCTTCCTCCTCTTCGACTTCTTCAGAATCCTCTTCTGTGTCTCCCTCGGATTCTTCAGCATCCCCCGCTGATTTTTCAGTGCTCTCTTCGCCCGTTTCTTCGACAGGCTCTTCCGTGAGTTCTTTCTCGGAGGCTTCTCCGCTTGCATCCTTGGGCTCTTCCTTAGCCTTCCCCGCGAGTCTGCTCCTTACCACGATCTCCACGATGACCGCAAAGGCAAGCATGCAAAGACCCAGCACCAGCGATACCGGGATCGCCGTCCCCGGGACCAGGAGCTGGTCGGTGCGCAGCGATTCGATGATCGCGCGTCCCAGGCCGTAACCGCCCAGATAGATGAGGGTCATCTCGCCCTCAAAGCGCTTGTGCTTCACATAGAGGAGCATGAGGATCAGCAGCGTGAGGTTCCATGCGCTCTCGTAGAGGAAGGTCGGATGCACCTGGATATAATTCGTACCCGCCGTGATATGCGCGGCGATGGATTCCGAGATGTCGCTGCTCCGGACCGCCGCGATGGGCAGCCGCATGGCGAAAAGCGAATCCGTATAC
>JAFXTJ010000141.1 GCA_017535945.1 Lachnospiraceae bacterium | reverse complement strand
CTTTTTCATAGGTTCATATACTCAAAATAATCAAAATCCGCAGGGGTTCTTCCGCTGCTTGCCCCACTTAACGCATAGATGCCCACAAGGGTACCGGTATGACGTTTCGGATCATCGGGCACACCTTCATCGCAAAGATATACGCAGTTGTTAAGGGTACCTGCGCATATCCAGTCAGATTCAAGCCCGGCAGGACATATGGTCACAGGACTGTAATAAAAGGTTCTGGTCAGATGATCCACAACAACCTTCAGCCTTATGGGCCCATCGGGAATGTCATGGACAGTGGCTGTGATCTCCTCTCCGTGATTGCGGTTTGTCACAAGTCTCAGGCAGCGGCCCCTGTCATATTCCAGAGACAGCCGCGCATATGTGGCTGTGGAATAGTAACACACAAGCCCGGCCTGCTCTCCTGCTTTGGAGGGGTTAAAATCCACAAGGGTCTCCGCCCTGTAGCAAAGCTCCTCTTCTCTTCTTACGAATACATTTTCAGCCTTAAGATCACTCAAGAATCCCTCTGAGGTATAAATCCTCATCCACCCCGGGCGCTCCGACAAAGAGTAATCATTTTTGACGGGATTCCTGACGAATTCCCAGTCAAGTCCGATTACCTCCGAATCAAAATCGTCTCTATAAGGATAGTCGTAGCCTCGGCGGTAGATTGTTCCATCCGGATGCATGGAAATAATATCCGGAGCGATATTCACAAGGCTCGGCCCCTTGCCGTAATTAATCAGCGGCCAACCGTCATCGGTCCATATAACCGGCTCCAGGGCGGTCTCACGGCCGATGGTTGTATAGTTGCCCATATTGGGTCTTCCGCAGAGATAATATACCCACCAGCCTCCGTCAGAATCCTGTATGAACTTGCCGTGTCCGCATCTCTGAAGAGGCGCAGCGGGATCGGTCTGCCTGAGAGTCGGGTTGTAGGGTGATGCTTCATATGGTCCCAGAAGATTTCGGGATCTGCCGATGTTGATACCATGTCCGTAGCCTGTTCCGCCCTCGGCCACTATGGCGTAATAATATCCGTCCTTTTTCAGCAGATGGGGGCCCTCGGTGCACCTCTCTCCCGTGCCCGGCCATACATGGATCTCTTCGCCCGTAACATGGGTCAGATCATCGCTTAGGGGAACCAGATTGATCCCCGGACTTATGAGCATATACTTTTTTCCGTCATCATCGATAAAAAGTGAGGGATCTATATTATCCACCTCTATCCATACCGGCCCGGAATAAGGTCCCTCCGGCTTATCGCTTGTTACTATAAGCTGCCTCCGAAGAGGTCCGCTGCCGTCTCCCGGCTTTCCGTTCAGCCTGAGAGTGGCCATTATCACGAAACGGCCATCCACATAGGATATGTCAGGGGCCCAGATACCGTGCGAATCCTTAATCTCCGAAAGATCCAGGTAATCCGGATCTGTTATGGCATGTCCTATGAACTCCCAGTGTATCATATCCGTGGAATGACTTATGGGTATAGCCGGGAAATACTGGAAGGATGAATTGACCATATAGTAATCGGATCCCACTCTGACCACCGACGGATCAGGGAAAAATCCCCTCTTCACCGGGTTGTGATATATATTATGAAATTGGGGATTCTTTACCGACATAAAGCCGCGTGTTACCCGAGATACATTCGCAGATACACTTCCGGATAATACATCATTTTGTCCTGTCAAGGAAGTATCCGAACACTCCGATATATATTCATTCGCACAGAACACTCCCAGCTTATTACCAACCCATCTTCCGGGCATGGCTTCACCACTCCAGCCTGTCTTCATATTGATACGATCAGTTCCGTAGAGGATACTTATCTGTTCCCTGTTAAACAAGCCTGCTTCATTTGGGATCTCCCTTCTGCCGGATCCCTCCACCAGTATCCTTATAAACACACTTATGTCAGTCTCGATTTCATCTATGATAAGGGATTTTTCCTCGGTATGATCCACAAGTATCTTACCGAAATGCTGTACACCGGTAACGGCGCATACTTCGACCTTCCCCTCTTTTTTCCTGAAAGTAAGGACTCCGTAGGAGGTACCAAGGGCTATCACTCCTGCTGTGTCTCCCAACCGCAACCCCGAGATATCCAGTTCCAGATCAAAAGCGAATTCAGGTGCAGGCCATTTGATAAGCCTGATATTGGGAATATCCCCATAGACCGTATCCTTATAAACCGGATAAAGCATAAAGTCCCCGGAACCCGGGATCTCATCCCCATTCCCATCGGACCCGGAAGCTCCCTCAGGATATCCGATCCAGTCATCCTTGGGATTGGCATTCCACTGCCAGTGAGATGTATCTGTCCGGTTTATGGAATCTGTATGCTGCTCAGAGACACCGTCTGCATTATCGATACTATCGGCGGAATCGGTATCAGAACCGGATGTCGATCCACCGGGAACCGGCAGCTCACCTGACAGAACGGGTACACCATAATCCTCACCCTCAACTCTTTTTCCGATTATGGGCCAGTCCTTCTCCCATTCCATAGGCTGCAGATGGACGATCCGGCCTGCGGCATATACATCCTGAAAATGCAGGAAATAATCCCTGCCATCATTCCCGGGGGTATCGATCCACGCTCCCTGATGAGGGCCGTTTACGGGAGTAGTTCCCTGTCGCATAACAACTCTGTATTCATAAGGGCCGAAGATATTCCGGGATCTCAGAACCGTCTGCCAGCCGCCCTTTACACCCCCTGCCGGGGCGAAGATATAGTACCACCCGTTTCTTTTGTATAATTTAGGTCCCTCTATGGTTACCTGATCATTTTCGTTTCCGTCGAAGATCTTCACCTCTTCGCCTGTAAGTCCCATACCGTCCGGCTGCATCCTGACCATATGGAGGACACTCTTATAGCCTATGCGGCTTTTGGCCACACCAGCCACCAGATACGCCTCACCGTCATCATCCCAGAAGGGACAGGGATCTATCCAGCCTGCGCCCTCTCTGATGCACACCGGATCAGACCACCTGCCGTATGGATCTTCGGCGGTACACATATATATACCCTCATCCGGCATGGGAAAGCATACATAAAAAAAACCGTCATGGTAACGTATGGATGGCGCCCATACGCCACAGCCATGAACAGGCTTATCATATCTCTCACCCGGAAGTCGATCCAGCACGTAATTGATGAGCCTCCAGTTGACCATATCTCTGGAGTGAAGAACAGGTATCCCCGGCACATTGGAGAAGCTTGAGGCGATCATATAATAATCGTCTCCGACTCTTATGGCATCGGGATCGGAATAATCCGTATACAGGATCGGATTACAGTATGTATGATCAGTTTTCATTAAGCCTCGAATTTATACCCGACGCCCCATACCGTGCGGATGAGGTCTCCCTTGTCCCCCATCTTGCTCCTGAGCTTCTTTACGTGCGTATCGATCGTGCGTGCGTCCCCGAAATAATCGTAATTCCAGACACTGTCCAGGATCTTCTCGCGGCTTAAGGCGATCCCCTTATTCTGCAGGAAATAATCCAGCAGTTCAAATTCCTTGTAGGACAGTTCCACCTCTTTGCCGTCGATCGTCACCGTGTGTGCCGCACGGTCCAGACGGATCCCGGCGGTCTCGATGACCGTTTCGCCGGCGTCAGGCGCCGTGCGTCTCAGGATCGCGCCGATCCTCGCCACGAGGATCTTTGGCGAGAAAGGCTTGGCGATATACTCGTCCGCGCCCTCCGCGAACCCTTCGAGTTCGTCCCGTTCCTCACTCTTTGCCGTGAGCATGATGATCGGGATCGTTTTGTTGTATTCGCGGATCTCCCGGCAGACCTCGTAACCGTTCTTTCCGGGCATCATCACATCCAGTACCACGAGTGCGATCTCCGTCTGCCGTTCAAAGAACAGATCGAGCGCGGAGACACCGTCCTCCGCTTCGAGCGTGTCATATCCGCTCTTGGTGAGGAAATCCCGCACGAGTTTGCGCATCCTGGCTTCGTCATCTACGACGAGGATCGTCTGTTTCTCTCCCATATCCGTACCTCATATTCCATACCAGCCTGCAGCCGTCCGTTGATCCGCTGCGACCGGGAACTCACTGACCGTCTTCCTCTTCTCCGGCAGCGCTTCCCGCCCCGCTCTCATTACCATCCTCCACGATCACGGGCAGTCCCGTCGACATGATCCCGAGTTCGCGTTCCTTTCTGCGCACTTCGCGTTCACGCTTCGTCAGGTCTTCCGCCCAGGTGGAATACTCATTCGTCACATTGCGCCGGTAATTCAGGATATTGTCGGTCTTGCTGGTATTCGCGATCACGAACATCAGGATCACGAGGATCCCCAGCACGATATTGATGATAAGTGAAGTTTTGAGGGACATGCCCATGGGCTCCGGTGCGCTTTCTTCGATCCGCTCTCTGGTGCGGTAATCGCCGGGCAGCCTCCTGCGGGTCACCGGCACACCGATCGGGATCGGCGGGATCCTGTCCGCATCCACGCCCTGATCGATCAGCATCTCACGCAGATCCTGCAGATACTCCCAGCCGACGGGCGTGGAGAAGAGCCGGTTCTGTATGGACTTCTCGTAGAGCGGCTGCACCTGGTCGCCTTTGGTGTTCTTCAGGTATTTGTTGAGATGCTCGATCCGGACCAGATCCGTTCGGGCCGCCTCCGCATCCTCTTCGATCAGGAACTTGTAGCCCTGCACGGTCAGCAGCGCGTCCTGATCGGCAGTCCCCTTGCCGGTATAGGCTGCCGCGGCATTTTCATTGGCGACAGCGATGCGGCTTTTCTCATCCTTGGCCTGTAATGCTCCGTTCATCCCTGTACCTCTCCTGCGGAAAAGACCATCACACTGCGCGGCAGGATATGCAGCATATCATCGGTCACAAGCTTCGGGATCCGCCGGAAATGACGTCCGTCCGCAGCGCCGGTATCCGCGACCAGAAACCAGTGCATATAGCCGGGAAGCGGCGGCAGTCTTAACGGTGCCTCTTCCCAGTAGACATTGATCATGACGAGGATCGCGTCATCCCTGCCTTTGTTCTCATCATAACCCGCGTAGAGGATCCCCAGCTGCTTCGTCTCATCCGTGACGGCGAGCGGTTCGCCGTTGATATCGACCACGGACTGTGCCGGCATCCCGCAGTGTGTCGGCGGCAGTTCCTTGCGGATGCAGGGGTGGCGTCTGCGCAGGTGGATCATGCTGCGGTAGAAATTGTAGAAATCCCGGTGCTTGTCGAGACAGGTCCAGTCCAGCCAGGAGATCTCATTGTCCTGGCAGTAGGAATTGTTGTTGCCGAACTGCGTATTGCAGAATTCGTCGCCGGCCAGGATCATCGGTGTGCCGCGGCTGCACATGAGGACAGCGATCGCATTGCGCATGAGCTTATAGCGCAGCGACAGGACCTCCGGATCATCGGTATCCCCCTCCACGCCGCAGTTCCAGGAATTGTTGTCATCGGCGCCGTCCGTATTGTTCCAGCCGTTGGCCTCATTGTGCTTGGTCTGGTAGGAATACAGATCATAGAGCGTGAAGCCGTCGTGACAGGTGATGAAATTGACGGAGGCCTTATAGCCCTCATACTGCGTATGATACATGTCCGTAGAGCCGGTAAGACGCTTCACGGCATCTGGAGCGACCCAGTAATCCCCCTTGAGAAAACGGCGCAGGTCGTCTCGGTAGCGGCCGTTCCACTCCGCCCAGCGCTTCCATGCGGGGAAGCTGCCCACCTGATACATACCGCCGGCATCCCAGGCCTCGGCGATGAGCTTCACATTACCGAGAAGCGGGTCGTAGGCCAGACGCTGCAGCAGCGGCGGATTTTCCATCGGGGTGCCGTCCTCGTTGCGGCCCAGGATGCTCGCCAGATCAAAACGGAAACCGTCGATCCGGTAATCCTCCACCCAGTACCGCAGACATTGCACGATCATCTCCTGCACGAGCGGCTGGTTGCAGTTCATCGTGTTGCCGCAGCCGCTGAAATTGTAATACTCGCCGCGCGGAGTGAGCATGTAGTAGATATTGTTGTCAAACCCCTTGAAAGAGATGAAGGGACCGTTCTCATTGCCCTCCGCCGTATGATTGAAGACCACATCGAGGATCACCTCGATGTCGTTCTCGTGCAGGATGCGGATCAGTTCCTTGAGTTCCACCCCCTCTTTGGTGAGGGAATCCTGTGAGGCATAGCTTGTATTGGGCGCGAAGAAGCTGACCGTGTTGTAGCCCCAGTAATCGAGGAGCCTGCGGCCGTCATGGACACGTTCTCCCATGGTCTCGTCAAATTCAAAGATCGGCATGAGTTCGAGTGCCGTGACTCCCAGATCCTTTAAGTAGTCGAGTTTCTCGCGGATCCCGGCAAAGGTGCCCGGACATTTCACACCGGAGGAAGGATCGATCGTAAAGCCGCGGACATGCATCTCATAGATGACGGAATCCTCCATGGGCGTGTCGGGGGAATTAGCCCCCTCCCAGGAATAGTTATTCTGAACGACGCGCGCGCGGTACCCCAGTCCGTCGGGATTGCCGATCTCTCCCCAGTGGCGCTGTCCCGCCACGGTCTTGGCATACGGATCGAGCAGCAGATTCTTTTTATTGAACAGCAGACCTCTGGACGGATCCCAGGGACCGTCCACCTGATAACAGTACTCCAGATCCAGCGGATCCAGGCCGAACACGATCATGGAGAACACCTTGCCGATGCGGTAATTCTGCGGAAAAGGTACGGTTCCGTAGGGCTTCTTCTCGCCGCGATGATAAAGCAGCAGCGTGATCTTCGTCGCGCCGTTGGAATAGACGGTAAAATTGATGCCGTCCGTCAGGACCGTGGCGCCGTTGATGTCATAGAGACCGGGCCGTACGCGGAAACCATTGATGACATCGAGTGCCAGCACCTGCCGTTTTTTTCCGGTGTTGCTCTCCTCGTCATGGCGATGGTCCCCGTGCTCGATCCGTTCCTCATTGATCATCGCGGAGATGTTCTTCACACTCTTTTCGATCTCTCTGATCTCTTTCTGGTTCATCGGTACCGCCTCTTGTCAGTCAGTTTCTGTCCCTGTGTCCGATCCGTCTGCCCCGGATCCCTGTGCCGTCTTAAGTCCGACGGATCTCCCACGCAGTACCACGGCCGCGCCACAGGCGATCAGCGTCAGAAGTGAGATGATCTCCGCGATCCGCCAGGAGGCCGGTTCCAGGAACCGTGTGGTCAGATTGCCCTCAAATCCTGCCGGCAGCGTCACATGCAGCATCCGGCCTTCTCCTTCGGAAACAGGATAACGCGTTCCCGCTTCATCGACTACCGCGAAATAGGGATAGGCAAAGACCGGGAATTCCACCCAGGCACCCTCCGTTACGGTCCTCGCATGTACCGTGTGACGGCTTCCGTCACGGTTTACAATGGCGAAATCCTCAACCTGGTCCGTGCGGTAATTGGGATTGAGGCATTCCTCATCGACGCCGGCAAAGAGATACTCTCCGCCGTCGATCGCGCCGAGCCCCTTCATCTCCATGCTGTCGTGGTAGCTGATCTCCTTCATGCCCTTGTACAGCCCGCTGACAAAAGAACCGGTCATGACGAAGCACAGAGCCCCGGTCAGCACATACATGGCCGCCTTGCTGAGCCCGGTGTGCGGCAGCTTCTCCGGCAGATTTTCGAGCAATATCCCGAGCAGCAGGGTCAGCGGCAGCAGGGCGATGTCGGCGTAACGGTACGGGAACTGTACCTGCGCGAGGAACATGCCGATCGGTGTCCGCGCGATCAGCGCGTTCCAGGGGAAGATGTCCGTGGACATCCACAGAACGAACAGGGAGTAGACAAACAGGAATTTCAGACGTCCGTCCGTCTTTCTGCCGCGCCGGATCCACATCAGCAATGCCAGTGCCGGCGCTGCCATGAGGACCGGTCCGGGTGTCAGCAGGAATCTCCCGTCCACATCGGTACGGTCATTCCAGCCGAACGGGCTCTGGAAGAAGGAGAACAGTTCGCCGGGCCAGAGTCCCGCATCCTGGATACCGATCAGCATCTGCCTGGATGCATCGGTCTTGACGGCCATGTCGACATGCAGATAATAGTCCAGGAACGGCAGCCAGAAGGTCATGGACGCCAGGACGCAAAGAACCGCCGCGGCGGACAGATGCAGCAGTGTCCGGGGACGGAAGGACCTGTTCCACAGGAGCAGGAAGAGAACCGGCAGCACCACGAGGAGCATCTGTGTCGAGAGCACATGGGTGCAGACCACGCCGGTCATGCCGAGTCCCGTGCACAGGACGGCAGGCAGGTCGAATGCTTTTTTGTCCTCCTGTTCCGCCGTGTAGATCCGCCACAGTCCCAGTGCGATCAGCGGGAAAAATGCCATGGCACTGTATTCTCCGACGGCCGCTCGCACGAAGACTGCCGAAAGCCTGGCGGATGCCGTCACGTAGACAAGGGTCAGCAGCAGGGCCTCTCTTCTCCTCCGGAACACCGTGTAAAAGAGAGAAAACGAGGTGACGGCCGTGAGCATATTGATGAACAGGACATAACACTTGAAGCAGGTATTGACCCCGAAGCCGAACAGTCTCATTACTGCGGGGAAATAGAGCAGAAAATCGCCGTACATGATCGATGCGGGATAGGAATATCCGTACATCCACTCATCCGCCATCCGCACCGGGAACACGCCTCTCCGCAGTTCTTTGGCGATCGCATCAAAGCGCATGAGGTGGAAATAGATGTCATGTCCCCAGACGAGTCCTTTGATCATATAGGGAACCGTTGCGAATACGGCGATAAAGAGAAGCGCCGCGACGGTCATCCGTTCTCTGTACAGCAGTTTCCGTAAGAGCCAGATCAGATCGAGGAGCACAGACAGGGCGAAAACGAGGAAGAGCAGACGTTTTAAAGGCGCATTGTCCGTGACGACCGTCACATCATAGACCGACATGGCGCCTTCTCCGCCGTAGGATACGGAGACCGTGAGCGTATCATCCTCCGTCAGTTCGAAATGATACCCTGTTTTGTAGATGAGATTGCTCAGTTTGAAGCCTTTGCCGACCAGATAGCGGCCGTTCTTGACGGAAGAATTGAGATCCACCCGCTGTTCCATGTCCGTCAGATAACTGACCTCCATATAGTAGGCGCCGCGCTTTAACGGGACCGGTGTACTGACAGTCAGGATCGATCCTTTGCCTGCCAGTTCCTCCTCCGTTCCGCAGAAGCCGTCGTGATAGGGGACAATGCCCTGCCATCCGGAAAAGCCGGTATCCACGGCGGCCGGCGTAAAGCCGCGGACCGCAAAGAACAGACAGGCCAGGATCACCAGCTCGATCAGCGGCACGATGAACAGTGCTTTTTTCTCAGTCAAAAGCTTCATACCGTCACCATTTTGCATAAAACCCCCGGACAGCAATGCTGCCGGGGGTCATTTCGCAGGTTTCTTACAGGGAGGCTTACGCCATGCCGGCCTGCTTCGCTACCTCCTCGGCGAAGTTCTCATTCTTCTTCTCGATCCCTTCGCCGGTCTCAAAGCGGACAAAGCGCTTCACGGACAGTGCCGCGCCGTTTGCCTTGGCGACCTGTGCCACATACTGGGCAACGGTCTGCTTGCCGTCTTCCGCCTTGACATAGACCTGCTCGTTCAGGCAGATCTCCTTTAATTCTTTCTGCAGTCTGCCGATCAGCATCTTCTCGATGATCTGCTGCGGCTTCCTCTTCTCCTCGGGGAGTTCCTCGTTCTCTTTCATGGCCTGCGCCAGGAGGATCTCCTTCTCGTGGTCGCGGTATTCCTGCGGCACATCGTTCATGTCGATGTACTTGGGATTTAACGCCGCGATCTGCATCGCGATATTCTTCATCGCTTCCTTGATGTCGTCATTGACAACATCCGTGTCAGCCTCGACGAGGACCGCGATACGCCCGCCGCCGTGCAGATAGGGGGCGACAAAACCGTGTGCGGCTTCGACACGCTCGAAACGGCGGATGCTGATCTTCTCGCTGATGACGGAAGTGATCTCGACGAGAGCTTCCTGTACGGTCTTGGAACCGTCCTCGACCCACTTCTCCGACATGAAAGCATCCATGTCGGTCGCCGTGGAGTTCACGGCCTGCTTCGCGACAGCTTCGACATAACTCTGGAATTTCTCGTTCTTCGCCACAAAATCTGTCTCGGAATTGACCTCGACGACAGCCGCCGTCTGATCGTCCTTGACCGCGATGCGGGTAAGACCCTCGGCCGCGATGCGGCTGGCCTTCTTCTCCTGCTTCATCACGCCCATTTTGCGCAGATACTCGACGGCCGCATCCATATCCCCGTTCGTCTCGGTCAGCGCCTTCTTGCAATCCATCATGCCGGCGCCCGTGGACTCACGGAGTTCTTTTACCATTGCTGCTGTGATCGCCATAATGTTCCCTCCTCAAATGCGCCTGTACGGCAGGCGTTGTTTACTCCTCAGACTCGCTCTCTTCCTTGGACTCGACAGGCGCCGGAGCCTCGTCTTCCTTCGGCTCGGTGCTCATCTCCTGTCCCTCGTTGGCCTCGATGACCGCGTCTGCCATGCGGCCCACCAGAAGCTTGACGGCACGGATCGCATCGTCGTTGCCGGGGATCACATAGTCGAGTTCCTCGGGATCGCAGTTGGTATCGACGATACCGATCAGCGTGATGCCGAGAGCCTGCGCTTCGTTCACGCAGATGCGCTCCTTCTTGGGATCCACCACGAAGATCGCATCGGGGATGCGCTTCATCTCGCGGATACCGCCGAGGTTCTTGTTGAGCTTCTCATATTCCTTTTTGAGACCGGCGACTTCCTTCTTGGGCAGGACCTCAAAGGTGCCGTCGAACTGCATGCGCTCGATCTCCTTGAGGCGGCCGATCCGGGACTGGATCGTGGCGAAGTTGGTGAGCATACCGCCCAGCCATCTCTCATTCACATAGAACATGCCGCAGCGCTCGGCTTCCGCCTTGACCGCGTCCTGTGCCTGCTTCTTGGTGCCGACGAACATGATGGTACCGCCCTGCTCAGCGATCTCATACACCGCCTTGTAGGCTTCGTCGACCTTACCCACGGTCTGCTGCAGATCGATGATGTGGATGCCGTTGCGCTCCGTGAAGATGTACGGCGCCATCTTGGGGTTCCAGCGCTTGGTCTGATGACCGAAGTGCACACCGGCCTCCAGTAACTGTCTCATGCTTACTACACTCATTGCTTACCTCCGTTTCGGTTGTTCTTCCGCATGCGCAAATACTTCAAGGCTGATGCACCGAAATCCCGCATGCGTGCTTGTTATGGGGTCTCCCCCGGTTTACGCGCCGTCTCCTTTCGCAGGCGACAGCTTGCCTATTTTAGCATATAAATCATGCCTGTGCAAGTATAAAATCACGATCACCGCGGCACATGCGATGACGGAAAGCCACCAGGCGGCCATCCAGTAGCCCGGAGGTGCGAAATCGACATGCACGGTACCGTCAAAGCCCTCAGGGATCAGCACCCGGACCATCCGGTTCTCCTCTCCGACAGTGACGGTCAGCGCATTCCCCGCATCATCCCGCGCACTGTAATACGGATAGGAAAACAGAGGAAAATCGATATAACCGCCCGCCTCGCTCGCGGCCACGATCTCATAACGGTATCCGTCCCGCTTCACGGGCTGGAAGACCTCAAGCGCATCCGTCCGGTAATTGGGCTGCAGATCGTCGTATTCCGTCCCGTCCAGCAGATACTCCGCGTCCAGCGCCGGCTCGATATTGTCCACTTCATCGGTATCGCGGTAGCTCACGGTCTTCTTGTGCTCGGAAAAACTGCCGGTGAAATAGCAGGTCATGAGTACCGCCGTGAGTGCGAGGAACATGGAGATGCGCACGGCCGAAAACAGCCGTCTGTCCGGGAAGTGCACAGACTCCGCAGGTTCCGAGGCTTCATTTAATTCCAGCAGATGACCGGCGAGGAGCGTCAGCGGCACCAGCGTGCAGCCGATATAGCGCCAGGCAAACTGGACATGGGCGAGGATCAGACCGACAGCGGTGCGCTCAATGATAACATCCCAGGGAAACAGCGTGCTGGACAGGAACAGCATGAGGATGCTGAGAACACACAGGAATTTCACGGTCCCGTCCGCCTTTCCGCGCCACCACACGGCGATCCCGATCACGAGCGCCCCCATGAGGATCAGTCCGGGTGTCAGCATCATGCGCGTGGAGGCTTGATTGATATGATACCCGACAGGAGTATGGAAGAAGGAGAACAGCTCATCGATCCGGGTCCCGTTCACCTGGATCCCGAGGAGCCATTCCTGCCAGTAATCCTTCTTCATGCCGAAATCCGCATGGATATAGTAATCGAGGAAAGGGACCGTATAAAAGGCGCTGAGCACCAGACAGATCCCGACGGAGCCGAGGATCTGCAGCAGAACGCGGGGTCTGACCGTGAGCCGGATCAGCAATACAGCCGCCACCACCAGCGTGATCAGCGTCATCTCTGCGGAGAGATTGTGACAGGACACGACGCCCGCCATGCCTCCGCCCAGCAGGAGCATGTCGATGAAAATATCATAGCGGCTGCGCTTCTCTTCCCTTGCCGCCGTGTAGATGCCCCACATCCCGGCCGCAACGAGCGGCAGAAAGATCTGCGCGCTGAATTCCCCGCCCGCTTCCCGGGAATACACATTCACCATGCGGTAGGAGGAGGTGAGATAAATGAGCGACAGCAGCAGGCCGCGGTTGCGGTCGCCGAAGATCCTGCGGAAGCTGTAATAGCCGATGACTGCCGTGAGCAGATTGACCCACAGGATGAACGCCTTGAACACGCCGGTCATGGAGAATCCGCACATCCGGAGGAAGGCAAACGGATACAGCAGGAAATCGCCGTACATGATCGCGGGCGGATATCCGTATCCGTAGAACCACATGGATTCCATACGCACCGGAAAGATCCCCCGTCTGAGTTCCTGCGCCATTGCATCGGTTCGCAGGATATGGAACGGCAGATCATCGCCGTTATGCACGCCGACCGTAAAGAGCGGCAGGGAGGCCAGAAGTGTCATCCCGGCCAGGATCAGAATCGTACGGCGCTCCTCCATCGGGCGCGGACGGACAAAGAAGATCCAGAGGTCCGCCAGCAGGCACAGGAAGAGCCACAGAACGATCATGCGGTAATACCGTTGCCTGTTGGTCACAAGCGATACGCCGAAAACGGAAAGATCTCCCTCGCCGTCATAGCTGACGGAAGCGCAAAAGCCCTTGACGGGCAGCTTTGCGTCAAAATCATAGGTCGTGCTGTACGAGAAACGGCTGAGGATCACCGGGCCGCTGTTTAGGTAGCGGTCCTGTTTGGGCTCCTCTGATGTCAGGACAAGCCCTCTGTCTTCCGTGGAGATGTAATCGATATGAAAGGTGTAACTGCCGGCAGGCAGCGTCATCTCAGGAGATATGAGTCCGCCGGGCGTGTCCGGTGTCAGCTGATAACCTCCGTCCGCATAGGCGGCAGGGGATTTCCAGTTCTCAAAAGACAGATCGATCTCACGCGGCACGTCGCGCTTTGCGATCACAAGAAGCAGGATGAGGACGAGAACTTCCGCCGCGAGTAACAGCAGGCCTCCGGTTCTTTTGGATCGCAGGAATTGCAGACGACCGGCAGAGGTACTCATCGGGTAAGGATCCCCGCGATCTCTTCAAAACTTGCTCCCTCCGGGATGGTCTTGGTCCCGCTGTGCAGGATCCTGTCCACATGACGGTCACAGAGGTAGGCGTCAAACTCGGACGCGGAAGATACGATCCCGGCCTGTTCGAGCAGCCGCGCAACGGTATCGCTCCCCACGCCGCTCGGGATCGTGATCGTCCTGCCGGAAGCGGTTGTCACTGCGGGTGCCGCGGGAGCAGCCGGTTCCGCCGGAGCAGCCGGCGCTGCGGCAGTACTTGCGGTGTTTGATGCAACAGCCGTTTCCGCGGGTTTGGCGGAGACGGTGCTCGCGGTATTCGATGCAGCGGCGGTCTCCGTCTTTACGGATGCGCCTGTCCCGGCGTTTTCTGAAGCACCTGATGCTGCTGATGTCTCAGCAGGCTTCGATGCGGCCGTACCGGCGGTCGCGGCGGCAACTGCCGTTTCTGCGGGTTTCGCCGCGGAAGTACTGCCGGTCGATGCCTTCGTGCCCGCTTCCGTTGCCTTCTGTCCGGCGGTGGATGCGGTCACGGAAGCTCCGGTCGCTTTGGAGGATGCCGTCGTGACATCGGATTTCATCACAACAGCGGACTTGCTCGCTGCTGTATCAGCCGTCGACTTGCCGGTCGCGGAGGCTGCCGCTGCGACCGAGGATCCGGTACCGGATAGGGAACTGCCCTTCCCGGCTGCGCCGCCGGTGGTATCCCTTGCACTGCCGGCCGTGGCGTCATCTTCGGGCTTCAGTTTCTCAAAGACGACACGACGGCTGCCTGATTCGCCCATCTGGCTCACACTCTTGACGGAAGCCTGCGCGGAACCGTCAGCGGCATTGCCGTTCTCTCCGCCGCCGCCCATGGCGTCACCGGAGCTGCCCTGCGCCGCGTAATCGGAGAGGACCGTCGAATCGATCATGCCGAGTTCTCTTGCTCTCGCCATGATCTCCGCATCGCTCAGCGTCTCTGTACGTCCGTGCAGAGCGATCCCCATGATGATCGCGGTGAGGATCATACCGACTCCCATACCGCGCAGATAATACTTCAGCTTCATCTGTTAACCGGTCCTCATCTGTTTTCTTGACAGATCGATCACCAGCCGCACCTCTCCGATGCCGAGTCCCAGTTCTCTGGCGATCACCATATTGGATTTTCCTGCTTTGTGCATCTCAAGGATCTGTTTGTTCTTCGGCATCGGCTCGATCTCCGGCCGCGGCGATACCGGGCGGAGCGTCTGCACGGCAGGGATTTCCTGCGGCTTCTCCTCAGGTGCCGGAGTCTGTACGGAAACCGGTGTCTCCGACGGTGCCGGTGCCGGCGTTTCAGCCGGATCCGGACGGAACACGCTGCCGTTAAAGTCCGGATCAGCGGATCGTACGGGTACTTCAGGGGCGGGCGCCGGTGCAGGTGCAGGTACAGGCGCCTGTGCCGGCGTCACCTCACGGATATTCTGCACATGCGATGTCTGCGGCTCCGGAGCAGTCCGTACTTCCGCAGGCGCTTCCGCCGTCACGATCACGGGATGCTCCGATTCCGCAGTATAACGCGTCTCAGCCGGTTCCGGGGCCGGCGGATTGCGGTGCTCTCTCGCCGTCACCCTTGCCTTTGCGGTCAGCAGATCCAGCGTGGCCGCCGCGTCCCTTGCGTCCTGTGCGGTCAGTTCCGCGTCGCGCAGGGTCTGCTTCGCACTCTCCGCGGTACGGGTCATCTCCGTCACCGCGTTGGTCAGATTCTTATGCTTGTCATTGAGCATGTCGTACATGAAGACCACCTCATCGTGGTTCTTCTTGATGTCTTCCAGTACCGTACCGGCATACTCGCTGATCTCCATCACCTTTTCATTGGAGATACGTGACAGTTCGAGTTTATCGTCATCGATCGCCTCGTCGACGGCATCCTTGGCCATACCCTCGATCGTACGGCGCACGGATTCATTGAGGCTGCGATCCAGTTTATCCTGGACCATCTCCTCAAGCTCCTCGGGATCCACTGACCCGTCCCGTTTTCCCGACGGGAGGATAAAGCCGAGGATCGCGATCATGACGCCGATGGCGATCAATATGATTTCCGTCGCACTGATCATATCTTCAGATCAAAGGCTGAATGCCTGCCGCCTCCGAGCGGCTTTCCGTTCGGTCCGATGATCACACCGTCCGGATCGGGGTACAGCCCGTCCTCCTCCTCCTCTTTTTTCTTTTTCCGGCCGTTCGCGCGTCCGTTCAGGAGATGCTTGTTCTTCCCCTCTTCGGAAGCATCGTATTTCTGTTCCTGGGCCTCAAGTCCTTCCGTGCCGGTGACCGAATTATGGTTTTCCTCCGCGCGGCGCTCGGACTGTCCGGCCAGCCGGTTCATGTCCGCCATGGCCCGGCTGTCTTCCTCCTGCCTGATCTGAGAGGCATCCTGCCGGATAAAGGTGCCCTGTACATCCACGCGGTTGATCGACATCCGCAGCCTCCTACAGGGACGTGTAGCGGACATCGCCGCCGTCACTGAAGAATTTGCCGTATTTGTATTCTTTTTTCAGGGTCTGTGACAGGGACCCGATGATGATCTGTGTCCCGGGATAGGCCGTGCCCGTAAAGCGTACATTGGCCTTCTTGACATCCTGCAGCTGGCCCTCGAGTTCCTCCATCTCCTTGGTTTTGGCCTCCACCTGCGCCTTCAGCGTCTTGTCCATGGCGACAAGTTTCTGGATATACTGAAGCTGTTCCGGTGTGGGCTTAAAGCCTTTGCGCAGCTTGTCCGTGAACCCGGAGATGGTCGGCTCGATCGTCTGGATATTTTTCGTCGCATTGGAAATATCCTGTTGTGCCTCCTTGATCTTTGCCTTGAGTCCGGGGTTCACGCCGACCTCCACGATCGTATTGGTCCCCATTTCGGAGCCGATCGTCCTGGCAGAGATCTGCTCCGTGGCCGTCACATGTCCGGCGGTGATATTGCCGCGTTTTCCGGTCACCTCGATCTCGGTGCCGGCCGTGACTCTTCCCTGAATGATGGATTCCGCATGGATGCTTCCTTCCGCATGGATCTCGGCATTCTCGATGAATTTGGTGATGATGTTGCGGCCGCACTGAATGACGCCGCTGCCCATGCCGTTCATTCCCCGCTCCAGGATGACATCGCCGGCTACTTCGATCTTTGCTCCCTCCACGATGCCCTTGACGGTCAGATTGCCTCGGCACTTCACTTCAAAACCGGCGCTGACCACACCTTTGACCTCGACGCTCCCGTCGTAATCGATATTTCCGGTGGACAGATCCACATTCTCCACCACCATGACATCGGAGACCGAGATCTTCTCGCCATCCAGGATGACATGTCCGGTCTTTGTTGCATAGAGATGCAGTTTGTCCTCGGAAAGCCTCGTATTCTTGCCGGGGTGCAGGACCATGACTTTGACCTTGCGGGGGCGCACCGGATCACCGTAGATGTTCATGCCGTTGTCGCCGGGATCCTCCGGTGTCAGCACAGCCAGTTCATCTTCCTCCTTGCAGTGATTGATAAGGTTCAGATGGAAATAGTCCACGGTGCCGTCTTCCTTCATCGTGGGCTTTGCGTGCAGATCGGTATTGAAATTATAGGAGATATGCGCGTCCTCCCCGTCTCTGGGATCCTTGCCGCGCGCGACTTCGATCTCCTTGCAGTATTCGCGGTTCGCGAAATACTCGTTGATCACGTCCTTCTTGACGCCGAACAGGATCTTCTTGAGCTTGAGATCCCCCAGCAGTTCGTTGGCATCCATCTGCTGGGCGCCTTCCATGGGCGGATAGAAAAACACCGAAGCACTCATCTTGTCCTCGGCGATCGTCAGTTTGTAGGATTCTCTTACGGGGTGGATCTTGTCGGAGGACAGCCGCACCGGCGTGCCGTCGGCGGCCTTGACCGCCTTGTCGATATTGATCGACTCCCCCTTGAGCTTGTGCAGATCCAGATACTCAAAGACCATCTGCGTGGTCACCGGCACACCGTCACCCGTGGGTGCGTATACTTTGAGAAATACGCCCGCAGAGTCAGCTTTCAGTTGGAAATATCCGTTCATGTCCTTCCCCCCGTGTGAATCATCCTATCGGATCTCCGACAGGATCCCCATATAGGCCCCCAGTTTCTGTTTCATTTTCTGAAGCGAGCGGGTGTGGAGCTGGGAGATCCGGGACTCCGTCACGGACAGTACGGCCGCGATCTCCTTAAGGGTCATGTCCTCGTAGTAATACATGACGATGACCTGCTTCTCCTTGTCTGACAGGATCTCCAGCGCTTCCGCCAGCTTTTTCTTCAGTTCTTCCTTTTCAACGGCATCTTCGGGGTGGACGAAGCGCGCCTGCTCCGAGCCGCTCTCCTCCGCGATGTCGCTGCCGGATTCCATGAACTCATTGAGCGAGACGACCCCGGTGACCTTCATCTGGTTCTGCCACTCGTAGTACTCGTCCTCCGTGATCTCCATGCGTTCGGCGATCTCGGCATCCGTGGCCTCACGGCCCTTCTCCGCCTCGATCTCCCGCATCGCCGTGTCGATCTTGCGCTGTCTCTGGCGAACGGTGCGCGGGATCCAGTCCATCTTGCGGATCTGGTCCAGAATGGCGCCGCGGATCCTGAGGCTCGCGTAAGTCTCGAACTTCACGTCCTTCATGGTATCGTATTTATCGATCGCGTCGATGAGTCCGAAAATACCGTAGCCGACGAGGTCGTCATACTCCACATTGAAACCCAGATACATGGAAAGACGCCCCGCCACCAGCTTCACGAGCGGTGCGTAGGTCAGGATCAGCTGCTCCCTGATCTGCGGGGATCTCGACTTTACATATTCCGCCCAGAGGGCATTTTTCTCGGCATCATCCATTCACGTCTACTCAACGGGCGGCAGATCGCTCACCAGCGCATCGGGAGCGCCGCCTGCCTCCTGATCTCCGGTTTCTCCGGCATCACCTTCCGCCGCCTGCTCCGCTTCCAGCCTCGCTTTTTCCTCATTGACTCTGACGAAATGATCGATGAGCTGCCGGATCACCTCGCCGAAGAAGAGGAAAAAGACCATGACGCCGAACACGAGGACGAGCCAGCGGTCAAAAGGAAAATCCCGCAGATACGTGATGACTGCGACTGCAGCGGTCGCAAGGAGCATCACGAACGGCGGGATCAATCTGGTCTTATTCATATCGTCTTTTCCGGTTTACCCACCGTCTTGATGACATAGTCTCCGGTTTCCGGATAGAAGATGACGGTGCGTCCGTAACTGTCTCCGGTGTCCTCGGCCAGCAGCCGGATGTTCATCTCCTTGAGTTTCTTCTTGACGGCGATGACATTGCGTTCTCCGACCTTCATCGTGCTGGAATTGGAGGTCGTTGCAAACATCTGTGCCCCGCCTGCGATCTTGGCAACCAGCCTCGCACGGTTGGCTCCGGCGGCTACGATCTTCTTCACCAGTTCCTCGATCCCGGTGTCCGCGAATTTCGGAACATGCGTGACGCTCGAGATCTCCTTGGAGTCCGGTAGCATGATATGCGCGAGTCCCCCGATCTTGGTGCCGGGGTCGCGGATCGCGATCCCCACGCAGGAACCGAGTCCCAGAGTTGTGATGCTGTCAGGTGCCGTGCAGGTATTCAGATCGGCCATACCGACTAAGATTGATTTACCCATTGATGCTGTCTCCTCAGCGAAACCTCATACCGCCAATGTCAGATACTGATACCCAGCGAACTAAGGATCTTGGAATAGGAATCCAGATCCGGCAGCAGGATGAAGTATCCGTTCATCTGTGTCTCATCGTTGAACTGTGTCTCGATGAGCAGGATGTTGTCTCCCATCAGGCCGAACTGGATCGCGGGGACCGACAGGATCGCGCCTGCCATGTCAACCGCAACGGCGGGAACTGTGGGGATCATCTTCAGATTGGTCAGGGCCGAAAGTGAATTCAGATAGGAGCCGGTGATGATATTGCCGACTTCCTTGAGCGCCGAAAGCTCGATCTCGGAAAACATGTCGCCGGTCGGCTCCTGCATCATCAGCTTGGCCACGAGGTGTCTCGCGCTCTCCATGCCCAGCAGGAACATCATGCTGCCCGTGATGTCTCCCTCCACGCCGAGATAGATCCCGGCCATGATCTGATCGGCACCTCCCATGAGATCGCCGACTTCCTTGAATTCAAGGAGTCTGACCTGCGGTACGGACATGTCCAGCTTGCCGCCGAGCATCTGTGCCAGAGCCGTGGTCGCATTGCCTGCTCCGATATTGCCCAGTTCCTTTAAGATATCGTAATACTGACTGGACAGTTGCTCCATGCTAAGTTCTGCCATTTTAGATTCCTTTCTTTGCAGTGAGGCTGCGGCTTACGTCCGCGGCCGGATCACTCCGCTACGCTGAGCAGCTGCTTCTCTCTGTCCTTATCCCTGCTCTCAAGGCTCTCAAGCTCGAGTGTGTTGAGATCCAGGATCGAAACGAGACCGCCTTCGTATTTGCCGACTCCGGAGAGGAATTCGCCGTGTCTCCTGTCGTCGCCCCTGCGGACATTCTCCACATTGTTGGAGTCCAGGGTCAGCACATGCGCCACCTGATCCACGATGAGGCCCACCAGATTGCCGCCGCTCATCTTGACGATGATGATCCTCGTCTTGCCGGTGATCTCATCGGCCTTCATGTCCATGATGAGACGCAGGCTCATCACGGGCACGATCTCGCCGCGGATATTGATGACACCCTTCAGATAATGCTGTACCTTGGGCACCCGGGTGATCTGCTGCATACGGACAATATTGTCAACAAACCGGATATCAATGCCGAACTGCTCATCGCCCAGACGGATCACGATATATTGGATCAGCTCGCCTACATTTTCCTTATCGCTTAATTCGTTCATGACCTGCTCCTTTCTCGTATGGGGCTCTTAAACCAGCGCGTTGGTATCCAGGATCAGTGCGATCTCGCCGTCGCCCAGGATCGTCGCACCGCTGATGAACTTGCATCTGCTGGTGTACTTGCCGAGCGGCTTGATGACGATCTCGAGCTGTCCGAGCATCTCGTCGATGACAAGACCTGCCTGCTGCTCGCCCTTCTTGACGATGACGACCACCATATTGGCGTTCTCGGGCTGGTTGCTCTCGACCTCCAGGGACTCGGAAAGTCGGATCAGCGGAGTGACGGAACCGCGGAGATTGATGACCTCCTTGTTCTGCACGAACTTGATCTCCTCGGGAGCGACATCCTCGATGATCTGGATGGAATCCAGCGGGATCGCGTAGGTCTCGCCGCCCACCTTTACCATGAGGGCCTGGATGATGGCCATCGTGACAGGCAGCCGGATGATCCATGTGCTGCCCTCGCCGAGCTTGGTGCGGACATCGACTTCACCGTTTAAGGATTCGACCTTGGACTTGACGACGTCGAGACCGACACCGCGTCCGGAGATCTCGGAGACCGTCTTGGCCGTCGAGAATCCCGCGTTGAAGAGCAGGCCGATAATGGCCTTCTCGCTCATGGCCTCGCCCTGTTCGGGAGTGATGACGCCGCGCTCGATACCCTTGCGCTTGACGGCTTCCACATCGATACCGCGGCCGTCGTCGCCGACCTCGATGACGACATTGTTGCCGTCCTGATAAGCATGCAGGAAGATCTGTCCGGTCTCGGGCTTGCCGGCGGCCACACGCTCTGCCGGAGGCTCGATGCCGTGGTCTGCGCTGTTCCGCAGCAGGTGCATCAGCGGATCGCCGATCTCATCCACCACGGTACGATCCATTTCGGTGTCCTCACCGGTCATGGTCAGCTCCATGGGCTTGCCGAGCGAACGGTTGAGGTCGCGGATCATGCGCGGGAATTTCTGTGTGACGGAATCGATCGGGACCATGCGGACCTTCATGACGGATTCATGCAGGTTGGTGGTCACGCTCTCCAGATATTCGATCTGCTCATTGACGCTGCCGGCCTCGGCTTTATCGGAGGTGGCCGCGGAGATGAGCGAGTTCTTGGCGATGATCAGCTCGCTGACCAGGTTCATGAGGACATCGAGCTTGTCGATATCCACACGGACCGTGCGCGCGATCGCGGGTTTGCCGGCAGGCTTCTTGCCGCCCTGCGCGGCGCCCTTTTCTCCGCCCTCTTTGGCGGCGGGAGCTGCGGCAGGAGCAGGAGCCGTTGTCTGTGCGGCGGGAGCGGCAGGTTCGGGAGCCGCAGCTGCGGCTTCCGCATTCTCCTCGGCTTCCTCCGCGGCCTTCACCGCAGCGGCTGCCGCGGGATCAAACTCTCCGCAGTCGACGGATTCGATCTCGGAGACATGATTGATGACCTCGATGACCTTCTCCTTGGATTCCTCGGTCGCGATGATAATGCTGAAGGACAGCTCGAATTTCTCATCCTCGATATCCTGCGTGGAGGGATCGGATACGATGATCTCGCCGATCTCCTCGAGTCCCTTAAAGACCAGGAATGCACGCGCGGCTTTCAGGATACAGGATTCCTGGATATTGACCGTGGCGCCGAAGAGGTTCTTCCCCTCCGCCTTGGCTTCCTCCAGGCGGGACTTGTCATGATCCTTGATATTGATCTTCTTCCAGGCAGGTCCGTCGGCACCGCCGTCCGCAGCCGATTCACCCTCCGCGGGCGTCTCGTCAGCCTTGCCGGCTGCCGCGTCTTCGGCGGGCTTTCCGGTACGGATCTCATTGAGCGCGTTGATAATGTCCTGATGCTCGTCCGTGCCCTCGTCCTGCGTATCGGAGATCAGCGTCACATAACCCTCCAGAGCATCCAGACACTTGAAGAGCTGGTCGATCATGTCCCCGTTGACCTTAAGTTGTCCGGCGCGCACATCGGAGAAAACGTCCTCCATGTGATGGGTGAGCTCCTGCATGCGCTTGAAGCCCATCGTGCCCGCCATACCTTTCAGGGAATGTGCGGCCCGGAAGATCTCATTGATGCAATTCTCATCGGTGGGATCCTGCTCCAGGGTCATGATATTGTCATTCAGACCCTGCAGATGCTCCTTGGATTCATCCAGAAAGACGCCCAGATATTGTCCTACATCCATAGTCCTGCCCTCCAGTAAACTTCCTAATGCAACTTGTTGATCTATTTATCGCGGCCCGTACGGAACCGTATCCGTCCGCCGCGAAAAGTAACTTATCTGACGCCCACCCGCAGGATGATCTCCTGGGCGATCTCGGAAAGCGGTACGACCACATCCGAAAGTCCTGCCGTCGCCACGGCCTTGGGCATCCCGTACACGGTGCAGCTCTCTGCATTCTGGGAGATGACGTGTACCTTCTTCTGCTCCTTGAGATGTTTGATCCCCTCGGTGCCGTCCGAGCCCATCCCGGTCATCACCACGCACACAACCTCATCGAAGGGCGCATCACGGAGCGATTCATACATATAATTGGCGCAGGGCTTGACACCTTCCCTTGTGGGCTCGTCCGTGTAATGGATCATGCTCTTGCCGTGATGGGATACCACGTTCATATGAGCACCGCCCTTGGAGAGATATACATGTCCGTCCTGCAGGACATCGCCCTCAGCCGCTTCCTTGATGGACAGCTCGCTCAGGCTGTCCAGGCGCTCCGCCAGAGAAGCCGTGAAGCCGACCGGCATATGCTGTACCATGACGACCGGTGCCTTGAGCCTCCCGGGCAGAAGCGGTATGACCGACTGCAGAGCTCTCGGACCGCCCGTTGAAGAAGCGATCGCAACGATCCTCTTCCCCGAGATCCGCGACGCGTGCTTCTCGGCCAGCTTGGATACCGAATCCGCGGTCTTCAGCGCATCCACCGTGAAGACCTGGCTGTCGGGAGCCTTGGCTTCCGCAACCGCCGCCAGGGTCTCGATAAAGGATCTGACAAAATCCTCCGACCTGCAGTCCGATGTGTTGTCCGGCTTGTGGATGAAATCCATCGCACCGAGCTCCAGACAGTCCATCGTGATCTTGGCGCCCTCGCGGGTATCCGTCGACGCGATCATGACCCGTGCGGAGATCCTCTCCTTCTGCAGGGTCTTCAGCAGATCCAGTCCGCTCATCCGCGGCATGTTGATATCCAGCACGACCGCGTCATAGGACTTTTTGCGCAGCAGTTCCAGCGCTTCCACGCCGTCCACCGCGCGATCCGCTACGTGAAATCTCGCGTCGCTGTTAATGATACCACTCAGTACACTTCTTATGAGTGCAGAATCATCGACGATGAGAATATTTTTTGCCATTTTGCCTCCCTACTCCTGCATTTTTTTGATCTTGCGCTCCTCTTCAAAGATGAAGCGTATGATCTCTTCCCTGTCCTTCTCGTTGATGTCGACATATTTTGCCCTGTGCTCAAAGAGTCCGGGATGATCCTCCTTCTCCTTAACCTCCAGGACACGGCTGACCAGCTTGTACTCCTTGATCCCGTTCGCCAGTCGCAGGCGGTAAACGCACAGGATCAGGCTTCCGGGCTGGTAACAGTAGTTTCCTACGAAGCGGAGTCCGCCGCCGCTGATATCCGTGATGACGCTGGATTCCAGAGGCTGCGCCGGGGACTGCGGGATCTCCAGCCGCTCGTCCATATCGAGCACATGGATCTCCTCATCATCCAGCATGCGGGAATTCAGCTGCAGCGTGCAGCTGAAACGGTAATACTCGCGGCGCTGGAAACGCCGCAGATTGCTCGTAAGCTCCATCGCCAGGATGTAGACATTGCCGTTGCGGTAGCGGTCCGCCACCTTGCACATGGCCTGATAGAGTGTGTTTCCGGCGAAAAAGGTGAGGTGATACTCCTTGCCCTGCGGCAGGAGGATCAGCTTCTGCTTCACCATGGGCATCATGATCTCGATGCGGTCGTCCGACAGGATGTCGTAGACCTGCGACTCATACTGCTTTTCTCCTTCGCCCTTCTGATTGTCCCCGCGGTTGACTGCCACCAGTTCCACGCGGTCTCCGGGCGTGATGTAATCGCTGATCATGGTCTTGGATTTTTTCTGTATCGCCATAGATCCCCCTCCGTATCACATTGATCGGCAGGCTTTCACCTGCTTCCGCCTAATATGTGCGAGAAAAATGCAGCCATCCCGCGGGAATTGGCATTTTTCAACTGTTCATTGTCGGTCAGCTGCCCGGCGATCCGTTCAAAGGCACGTGTGGACTTGGCCGTGGGATTATGCAGAGAAACGGGCTTCTGCTGCATCACCGCGTTGGCAAGCGCCTGATCGTGCGGGACCGCTCCCAGATAGGTCAGCTGCAGCTTCAGGAAACGGACGACCACGGCATTGAGCTTATTGAACAGGATCTGTCCCTCATTGTCGCCGGAAACCTGATTCGCCACCACACGGATCTGTGTCTCCTCCCTGCGGAATCTGGGATGCCTCGTCAGCGCCTTTAACAGGGAGTAGGAATCCGTGATGGAGGTCGGCTCCGGTGTGGTCACCAGAATGATCTCCCCGCTGGCGACAAGGAATTCCATGACGGAATCCGCGATGCCTGCTCCCGTATCGATGATCACGGTATCGGCGATGGAATCCAGCTCCGCGAGATTCATGACGATATAACTCAGATTGTCGCGGTCCAGCCTGCTCATGCGTGTGATCCCGCTGCCGCCCGAGATGAACCCGACATCCATCGGTCCCTGGGTGATGATCTCGCGGATGTTCCTGCCCTGATAGATCAGATCACTCAGATTATGCTTCGGGACCGTGCCGAACATGATCTCGATATTGGCCAGTCCCAGATCCGCGTCCAGGATGATGACACGCTGTCCGAGCTTCTTGAACTGGATCGCGAGATTGATCGCCACGTTGCTCTTGCCGACGCCGCCCTTGCCGCTGGTCACCGTGATGACACGGGCGCGCTTCGCCCTGGCTTCATTCTGGCTCTTTTTCAGATTTCTAAGCTGTGTCGCCTGGTCCATTGATCCTGCCTTTACGCCTGCCTGGTCTCGAGGCCTTTTTTGCCCCCGAGCAGCGCCTTCACCACACCCTGCGCATCAAATACCGCGATATCGTCGGGAACATCCTGTCCGTTGGTGATATAGGACATCGGCGCGCCCGTGTGCAGCTTGATGTTGTAAAGATTGCCGGTAGCGCCCGTCTCATCGAGCTTGGTGAACAGAAGCTTGTACTTCGTCATGGCAGAATAGGTATCGACGATATCGATGAGATCCTTATACTTCGTCGTCGCGGACAGGACCAGGAAGACATCCGTGGCGCGGACCCCGTCAAAGGCACGGAGGAAGCCGCCGATCGCGCTTCGCTGCTCCTCGTTGTGCATCGAATGTCCGGCCGTATCCACGAGGAGGAAATCATAATCCGAAAGATCCTCCGCCGCCTTGAGGATCTCCTCCGGGGAGTAGATCACGCGGAAGGGGATCTCGATGATGGCCGCATAGGACTTGAGCTGATCCGTCGCCGCGATCCGGTAGGTATCGACCGTGAGCAGGGCCACCTTCTTATGCTGCATGAAATAGAGCTCTGAAGCGAGCTTGGCGATCGTGGTCGTCTTGCCGACACCGGTGGGACCGATGAAGAACACGACTTTGGGACCGCCGTCAGCCGCAGGTTCGATGACCTCGGATTTGCCGAATTTCAGCACCATCTTCTGATAGACGTTGGCCAGCACATATTCCAGCGGGAGATTGGGCTTGTTCATCTTCTCCACTTCATCCGTCAGCTGGTTGGCGTAGATCTCGTCCACTTCGTTGGACAGGAGTGTGTTGTAGAGGAGCTTCACAAACGTGAGCATCTCTTCGGAGACACCGTTCGGCTGTTCCGGCCCGCTCTCGCTCTTCTTCTCCTGCGCAGAGGACCCCATGCGTTCCTCCAGCAGATTATGGAGACTGTCGAGTTTCTTGTTGATGGTGCCCACATCGGCGGCATTCTCCCCGGCGCTGTTCTGTACGGGGCGCTGTACGGCCGTCGCGTTCGCGTTGCCGGCGACATGTCCGATCTGCTTCGGTGTCTCGACGCCGTCCGCCGCGATCGCGTCAAAGGTGCTGCGCGGGGGAACCGGTGCGGCCGGAGCGGTCCTGACGGTGCCTCCTCCGAGCGGGGGCAGAGTCCCCTCTCTGGTCGCCTGTACCAGACGTTCCGCGGGAGAGACCTCCCTCGGCTTCTGCGGCACGACCTGGCGCGGCTGCGGCATCTCCGCGGCACGCTCCCGCTCTTTGGCCGCCGCGCTTCTGGGAGATCCGGATACGGGGATGTCCTCCGGTTCATCCTCCAGCGCCGCCGTCACCTCGACCCTGGGCCGGCGCAGCAGTGCAAAGACTCCTTCCGCCTTCACCGGCCGGACATTCATGATGACGATGCCCGGTCCCAGTTCCCGGACGGCTTCCGCTCTCGCCTCTGCTTCTGTTTTCGCTACATACTTCTTGATGATCATGCGTTTTCTCTTTTATCTCACATTAAGCTGCAACAGCACTGTCCGTTCATTAAGCCGTGATCATTCCCACCGCCTGGAGCTCCACGCTCGGCTCCACCTCGCTGTACGAGATGACGATGAGTTCGCGGTAATAATCCTCGGTCATACGCTTGAAGTACATGCGCACGATCGGCGAGGTCATCACGATCGGATTGCGCCCGGATTCCTCGAGCTTGCGCGCCTCTCTTCCGGTTGCCTCGATGATGGCACGGCTCCGCTCCGGATCCAGCGTCAGGAAAGCGCCGGTCTCTGTCTGCTTCACACTGGACATGATCTCCTGCTCGATATTGGGATCGAGCGTGACCACATTGGTCGTCTCACCCGGCGGGAAGTATCTCCCGCAGATCGCCCGCTTGAGCGCCTGTCGCACATACTCGGTCAGGATATCCGGATCATGTGTGCTCGGCGCGTAGTCCGCCAGCGTCTCGAATATCGTCACCAGATCGCGGATGGAAATGCCCTCACGCAGCAGATTCTGCAGCACCTTCTCGATCTCGCCCAGACCCATGAGCTTGGGATAGAGTTCCTCGACGAGCGCCGCGTTGTTGTTCTTCAGGTTGTTCACGAGGTTCTGTACATCCTGTCTCGTCAGCAGCTCCGCGATATGCTGGCGGATGACCTCCGTCAGATGCGTCGCGATGATGGAAGGCGGATCCACGACCGTCCAGCCGGCACTCTCCGCGCGCTCGCGCTGGCTCTCCGTGATCCACTTGGCCGGCAGATGGAAGGAAGGCTCCGTGGTATCGATACCGACGATATCCTCCATGGCGGATCCGGGGTTCATCGCCATATAGTGGTCGAACAGGATCTCGCCCTCGCTGATCTGGATGCCCTTGATCTTGATGATGTACTGGTT
>JAFXTJ010000140.1 GCA_017535945.1 Lachnospiraceae bacterium | reverse complement strand
GCAAGCTCTCCGGCTTTGCCCGCCATCTTCTCCGGCACGACGAGGATCGTCCTCTCGCAAATGACCCGTTCGATATCCTCCGGCGAGAAATGATCGTAATGCTCATGCGTGATGAACACGAGAGCCGCATCCCGCGGCGACTCGTCCATCCGGAACGGATCGACATAGATGTTCCCCAGCCCGCTCCGGATCCGGATACTGTTCTGTTTGAATACCTCGATATGATCGGTCATCGCCTGCCCTCCTGTTATATTGCTGCCTCCCCGTCCTCGCCGGCGCGTTATGTATCGTTTCAGGCGTTTTTTGTCATTTCCGATACGCGAGCTCCGTCCATGCCGGCCTGATATGTATCGTTTCAGGCATTTTTCGTCATTTCCGATACGCGCGTTCCGTCCATGCCGGCCTGACATGTATCGTTTCAGGCATTTTTTGTCATTTCCGATACGCGAGCCTCGAATACACTATTATGAGACGTATCGTTTTGGGCACTTTTCTTCGTTTACGATACGCGAGTTCCGACTACGTTGGCATGTAATGTATCGTTTTTGACACTTTTCTTCATTTCCGATACAGCAAACAACACTTCCTCTGCCTATAGCGTATCGTTTCTGGCGTTTTTCACTGTTTTCGATACAGCAGACAACGTCTCCCTCGCATATAGCGTATCGTTTCAAGCATTTTTCAACGTTTTCGATACGCGAGCCAAGCTCTGCCAGCATGAGACGTGTCGCTTCATCAAACAGTATACACGATATTCGCCGTGGCTGCTTCCTGATCCCGTCACATCTCCATGCAGAGTTCCTCAATCCACTCCCTGCGCTGAATGGCCGCAAGCCACTCCGCCGGGATGGCGTCATGACCGTAATACAGGCCGGCGAGGCCGCCCGCGATCGCGGCGACACTGTCGGTGTCATCGCCAAGATTGACCGCGCACAGCAGCGCTTCCTGCAGCGAATCCTTCACAAGCAGCGACCACACCGCAGCTTCCAGCGCCTCGACCACATAACCGCTGCCGCGGATCGCGCTCTCCGGGGTCTGCGCAAACGCTTCGAGATCCCGCAGCCTCCGGTAATGTGCAAGCTCCTCCCGGCTGGCGGCATCCTGCTCATAATACGCAAAACCCGCATCCACGCCGGCCTGCAGCATTTCAGCAAGCGAGTCGCCCCCCTGCAGCCGTTCAGCAAGCGCGCCGGTCTCCTCAGTCACAGTCCAAGGCCGTTCCGCAAGCGCCCCCGTTCCCTCGATCACGGCCTGCACCATGAAAAAGTACAGCCCGCAGCCGATCTTCGCGCGGAGATGGTTGTGCGTGAGCCCCGAGACGCCATGGACCGCGCGGATCGCCTCGTCCACGGACCACGCGCCGCCATGGACCTGCAATACCCCGTACAGGCACACCGGCAGGATCCGCATGAGCGACCCGTTGCCGTTGTCCCGCACGCCGCGGCCACCGCAGCGCTCCACATCATGATCCATCGCATAGCGGCCGACCGAATCCATCGTCGTGCCGCCGATGTCAAAGGCCCTGCCGAACGGCGTGTAGGCACCTTTGAACATCCACTGCACAAAGCGCCCCATGATATCAACGAGATCAATCCCGCCCGTCTCGCAGATGCTGTCCAAAAGCGCCAGCGTCATCGAACTGTCGTCCGTCCAGGTCCCGACCGGCATATCATAGGTGCCGTTGCCCTCCATACCGGTCACCGGTCCGCGCGCACGGCCGCGGATCTCCTCCCGCGGCATGAACTGCACCGGGCATCCCAGCGCGTCGCCCGTCACGACTCCCATCACACCGTCCAGCCACAGATTCCTGTTCGTTCCCTTTTCCATGATCACTACCTCGCTTTCCGTATGGCCGGAGGCCTCATCAGGGCCTCCCGTTCAACCTGTCACGGGTAGTCTATCACGCGCGCTCTGATAACCGGTCGCCGTCCGGGCGACCCAGTTCCCGGCGCAGGATTTCCATCTGTTCGCGGGGACCCGGCTGCAGATCCAGGTGCAGGAGCATGTCCAGATATCCCTGTTCCTCCGCGATCCGCCTGCTCTCCGGGTAAAACAATTCAAAAGCCATGCAGCACTGGGCGAGCAGACCTTCAAATGCCGTCAGATCCTCGCCTCGCGGCACACAGCGGTGCTCAAGCACGCAGCACATCACAGAATCCCGCGCCGGCCGCGTCTCCGCCGTGATCCGGCCGTTACGCTCGTCAAACGGCGGCTCGGTCAGCACGCGGAAGATATCACATTTGTCCGCGTCACGCAGGATATTCGCATACATCGCGGTATCTTCGTCCAGATCCTCCGGGAGCGCGAGCTTGTTGTGCTGCCGGATCGCGGTCTCCATCATCGCCCGCTCCGCACTTTCCGCCTGCATCTCCGCGAAATCTCCGATCAGCCCGTCCACAAACAGCAGGTCCGCTCCGAGTTCCGCGTGGTCCACGGACAGCCTGTCGATAAAGGTCCCGTACCGACGCAGCTGCTCGAAACGTCCGATATCGTGCAGCATCCCGGAGAGCCACGCAAAATCCACCCGTTCGGGATCGTCCGTCAGACTGCACGCGATCCGTTCCGCGATAGCCGCCACACGGTATGTATGATCGATCTTGAGCCGGATCTTCACATCCCCCGCATCGTAATGCCCCGCATATTCCGTGAAGGCACGCTCCACCCGTTCCCGATCGATCCGCACCGTCATACCAGCTCCCGGATTCGGTCCCAGCCGGTGCAACGGTAATAATGATCGCCCGGAAGCGGCTCGCGATTCCAGGGACGGTCATAGACCATCACCCTGAGATCCGGGAAATGCTCCAGATACGGAAACGCCAGCGGTGAATCCTCCACCGCCACATCAAACTCCATCCGGTAGAAATCCTCCAGCTCCAGATTGGAACCGGCATTCCCGTAGAAGGTGTCCCTGCCGTATTTGTTGAGGAAATACAGCCCGGCACGCCCCAGACCGTGCTCATCCAGCCACTTCTTCGACGCGTCCGCGGCGCTGTACGGGCGGCCGGTGATGATGAACACCTCATGCCCCGCATCGATCCACTCATTCACGATGCGGGAAGCGCCCGGCGTCTCCTCATAGGATAAGAGCACCTCCGGGCGGTGACCTTCCACCATCAGCGCCTCATACTGCGCATCCGTCAGCGCAAAGGAATCCTGCAGGTTAAAGAACCGGACCTCCTCATAAGGGATCCTTATCCCGAAGAGCCGGTCGGCGATCCCCGTAAAGGCCCGCGCCGTCTCACACAGACAGTCATCAAAATCCACGTAAAATCTCATATCACATTTACCGCCTTCCGGAATCTCTCCCACAGCAGCTCGTAACGCGCCTTCTTCTCCGCGACCGCGAAATGCACCTCGCGGAACTGCTCCGGATTGTCCGTGTAATCGAGGATCTCGCCCGTAAACTGCTCGCTCGTCAGATCAAAGGTCCTGCCGTTCACGACATTATAACTGTGAAAGGTGCCCCCCGCGCGCGGGATGCCGTACACGCGGCCGCCGAAAATGTCCTGCACGAGAAACGCCGTGATCGTGCACTGCCCCAGCGTCTTATTCTCCGGCGTCCAGGACGGGCGCATCCGGGATGCGCAGGTATCGGCGCACCACACATCGCAGAGCACGTCATACAGATCCCGAGGCGTCAGGATCCCCGGATACTCATCCGTAACAGGCGGCACATCCGCCTGCTCCCAACCGTAGAATTGATACTGCTTTGATCCGCTCATTCCCTATCCTCTCGCCGGGCTGCTGCCGGCATCTCCATTCATTCCCACGTCTTCCATACATCCGGCTGACAGCCGACCGTCGCCTGTTTTCCGTTACGGACGATCGGAAGACGCAGCACCTGCTGATTCTCCAGCACCTTATCCAGCGCATCGGCAGGAGAAAGATGCGGCAGGAGATCCAGAACATCACGGTCTTTGGCCTGCGGATCGATCAGCGCGTCCAGCCCGCCGACCGCAGCCAGGACACTTTGAAACTCGCCCCTGCTTAAGCCCTTCTCCTTCATATCGATATACTGAAAACGAATCCCGCGCTCCTTGAAAAAGCGCTCCGCCTTTTTGCTGTCATTACTCTTCTTCGTCCCGAAGATCTGTATGTTCATAGCCGCTCCCGTCATACGCGGACTGCTGCCCGCTCGTCACAAGTGCTCATGGAAAGGTGCTCGCCGGCGTAAGAAGCCCCCTTTTCCTACGCATGTCAAAATCAGCCCCGGATTGACCCGGATTTTTGTGCATTTTGCTACATGCACCTGATGTCAACCCCCGATTATGATATCAGAAATGAAGTGCTTTTTGTGCACTTTTCACAAATCGTTGTTAACCCTATTGCAATTCCGTCGATGGCGTTGTAGGATGCATCCACGATCACATCTGTACCTCAAACATTTCTTTATAACTCTTCATTGCTCTCACTTCTATGAAAGGAACCGTCTATGAAAAATCTCAAGTCTGAAGTCGCTGAATCCTCAATTACAGAACTGTATCAGGAGATGCTCAAAAACGCACACGGGCCCGTCGCGATCCGCATGACCAATGACTATCTGTTCAAGATGCTCATGCAGGAAGCGGATCAGGTCCTCAGAGCGCTCATCTGTGCCCTGCTGCACTACACGCCGGACCAGCTGAAAGATCTGCAGATCATAAATCCCATCATCCCGGGGGACACCATCGATGAAAAGAGCATCGTCCTTGATGTCCGTGTAATCTTCAACAACGGATCGATCCTGGATCTGGAAATGCAGGTCGTCAACGAACTGAACTGGCCCGACCGTTCACTGTATTATGCGTGCCGCAACTTCACGCGTCTCAATAAAGGAAAGCGATATGAGGAATGCACACCCTCCATCCACATCGGTCTGCTTGATTTCACACTCTTCCCGGAGCACCGCGTCTTCTATTCCACTTATCGGCTAAAGGATGACACCGGGTATCTGTATACCGACAAACTGTCGATCAGGGTCGTCGACCTCACTATGACTAGCATTGCCACCGCCGATGACAGGCACTATAATATTGACAAATGGGCACAGTTCTTCAAATCCGAGACATGGGAGGAGATCATCATGCTGGCCAAACAGGATACCAATATCGCCGCTGCCGCCACGACAATCTACCAGCTGAGTGAAGACGAACGCTTCCGTCAGCAATGTGAAGCGCGCGAAGATTATGAGCTTCGTCAGCGCAGCTGGGAGAACAGGGTTCTCAGACTGACGAATGAGATCGAGGCCAAAGACGAAGCCTTAACTGCCAAGGATGAAGAAATTGCCTCACTCAGGGCGAAGCTTGCCCAATACGAGTCTTCAGAAGATACACAGTAACCCACATCAGGGATTGCCAATGGAACTCAT
>JAFXTJ010000139.1 GCA_017535945.1 Lachnospiraceae bacterium | reverse complement strand
GGCCGCCTCCTCCAGGGACGGATCGATATTCTTTAAGAGCCCCTTGAGCATCATGTAGCAGACCGGGAAAAAGGTGAGTGTCTGCACGATGACGATGCCCCAGAAGCCGTAGACATTGTTGTCATAGATCCCCAGCAGGAAACGGGTGATGAGGCCCGCCTTGCCGAAGAGCATGATCATGGAGAGGGATAACACGAAAGGCGGCGATACGACTGGCAGCATCGAGACCACCTTAAACAATCCGCCGACCACGCGGCCCACGCGCACGTAGACCTCCATGTAGGCAAACAGGAGTCCGACTCCTGCGGAGAGGATCCCGACGAGGAATCCGACTTTGAGCGTGTTGGTGATCGCCCGTAAGAAGGTGGGCATCGCCATGACTCTGCGAAAGGTATCCAGCGAGACTCTGCCGTCCCCGTAGAAGCTGTCCACGAGGAGGATCGCAAGCGGATACAGGATGAACAAGGTGAGAAATGTGATCAGCACGACGATCGTGGTCACCATGACGGGATCCGCCATGAGTTTTTTCCTGTCGAGTGCTGCCCCCTGGCTTGTTGCCATATGTCAGTACCCCCTTTTAGAAGACAGGGGGATGGCTTGTTTCCGCCATCCCCCGCCTGTCGTTCATGATCTGATCTTGATCTGTCTGATATAGTCCCGGTTTACTCGGTCTTGAAACGGTCGTCGCCGCCGCCGAGGGCCTGCATGACCTCCTCGATGTAGGTGGAGGTGTTCTGCTTGGCATCCTCGAAGTCATACTTCATGACATTCTCGGGATCCAGGCCGAAGGCCGCTGCCTGCTCGGGCTGCTTCGCATTGTCGAGGACCAGGAACTGGTAGGAGCCGTTCTGTGCGGCGAGCTCGACACACTCCGGAGAGAGCGCATACTCGATCCAGAGCTTTGCGGCATTGGGGTGCTTCGCACCCTTGAAGATCGCGGTCGCACCGACCTCAAAGGAGGTGCCGGTGGAAGGGATGATGAGATCGATGTTCTCATAGCCGTTGTCCACGATCTGCGTGATGCCGTCATGCAGGAAGCCGATGCCGACAACGCACTCGCCGGTACCCACATTCTTGCTGGGGCCGGAGCCGGACTTCGTGTAGACCTGGATGTTCTTGTCGAGATCGACGAGGTACTGGATGCCCTCATCATGGCCGTACTTCTGGATCATCGTGTTGACGACCAGCTTCGCCGTGCCGGCGGTGTTGTAGTTGGAGAGCCAGATGAGATCCTTGTACTTGGGATCCTTGAGATCCTGCCAGTCCTTCGGCGCATCGATGCCGAGGCGGGCCAGCTCGTCGCGGTTGGTCATGAAGCCCAGGATGCCCTTGTAGATGCCGTACCAGTAGCCGTCCTTGTCACGGTACATGTCGCTGATGAGGTGGGAAGCGTTCTTCGCCTCATAGGCCTCTAACAGCCCCTTGCCGGCGGATTCGTTGTAGGGATCCGTCGTGCCGCCGAACCAGACATCACCGGAGGGATTGCCGTTCTCCTCCTCGATCTTGGCCTGCACCTCACCGGTGGACAGACGCTGGTAGTCGACCTTAATGCCGTAGAGCTGGCCGAAGTGCTCGCAGGCCGCCTGCAGATACTCCTCCTCGCAGGAACCGTAGACCACGAGTTCCCCTTCCGCCTGTGCCGCCGCAACGAGATCGTCGCCGGGCTCTTCCGCCGCCGGAGCGGGCTCTGCCGGTGTATCGGCTGCCGGTGCTTCCGTCGCCGCAGGTGCTGCAGGCTCAGCAGGTGCTGCCGCAGGAGCCGCGGTCTCGCCGCAGGCTGCCAGAGACAGGATCATCCCCGCCGAGAGCAGGATCGCTAATGCCTTTTTCTTCATTGTTGTTCCTCCCTTCTGTCAAAAATACAATGAACAACTACGTCTTCATTATACTACGATGAATACAGTTTGCAAAAACTATTTCACCGCTTCCGCGTCTGTTTTGTTTTCGGCAGGCGCAGCCGGTTTTGCCCCCTGCATCCGCGTCACAAAGGTATCTCCGGGCATCGGTTTGTCATAGATGAAGCCCTGGATCATGTCACAGCCCTGCTTCTCCAGGAATTCCACCTGCTCTCTCGCTTCAACGCCCTCCGCGACCGTGCGCATATTGAGGAGCTTGGCCAGACGGATCGCCTCGCTCACGACGATCTCCCCGCGGCCGCCCTCCGCTTCCCCGCGGAAGAACTCCGCGTCGAGTTTCAGGACATCCAGCGGCATATCCTTTAAGGAATTGAGGGATGAATAGCCGGAGCCGAAATCATCCATGGAGACGGTGAAGCCGTATTCCTTGAGCTTGCCGATCGTCTCGATGATCGCGTTCTTGTCATCGAAGAAGGCGCTCTCCGTCAGTTCGATCTCGATCAGATGATGCGGTGTGCCCGCGGCATCCACGATATCCCGGATCTGCTCCGCGAGATCGTTCTCGATGAAATGTGCTCTCGACACATTGACCGACACCGGCACGCAGTGCAGTCCCTCGTCCAGCCATCTGCGCTGTTCGCGGGCCACGTGCGTGAGCATGTAGTGATCGATCTCGGTGATGAAACCGTTCTTCTCAAAGATCGGGATAAAGGTGCCCGGACTCTTTAATCCGAACTCCGGCGACTGCCATCGGATCAGGGCTTCCGCCCCGGAGAGGATATCGGTGCCGGGCGCGTATTTCGGCTGGTAATAGACGACGAATTCCTCGTTATCGAGCGCCGCCTGCTGTTTCTCCTGCACGATGCTGATCCACTTCTGCTCTTCGACCAGCTTCCCGTCGAACCAGGCAATGGCCGAATCATCGCCGGTGAGCGTCGCTCTGGCCGCACAGGCGTTGTTGTATTCCAGCTCCAGATTGACATCCCTGCGCTTCAGGATCCGGCCGTTCGCATCCGCGGCGGGTTCCACCGGATCCACGCCGATATGGAAGGCCAGCCGGTAATCCGCGTCGATCGCCTCGAGCTGTCCGGTCAGCGCATGGAGCCTGCGCATGAGTTCCTCCCTGTTTCCGTAGCGCATGAGCACCACGAAATTGGCGGACGCGTAGTGGGCACACATTTCCCCTTTGGACAGGTCCTTATTGATCACCCGGTCCATCTCGCACAGGAGCTTCTCTCCTTCCTGCACGGAGTGGCACAGACAGAAATACCGGTAATTGACGAAGACGATGTCCAGCACGGCAAAGCGTGTTTTGGCATAGCGTCCTCTCGAGAGCTGGTGCTCGCCCTTGATCTGGAACCACATCCAGTTATGGGTACCGGTGATCTCGTCCATGAAGAACAGATTGGTCAGGCGTCTCTGTTTGACGACCGCGGAGATCAGATATCCGAAGAGGAAGAGGATGAAGATCACGGACAGACTGCCGCCCACGGCGAGCACCGTGAGCAGGACCGACATGTCAAAGACATCGATCCCGTAGATACACCGCACATAGAGCACGGCTGCGCCGTCCGATACCGGCACGGCGATCCAGTAGGGCAGCTGCAGTTTCTCGCGCCGTTCCGCCAGCCGTACCATTCCGCCGGTCGTGTTCATCCAGCGGTGGAAACCGTTTACATCGAGTTTCATCCGGCCGGCATAGGTGTAGATCAGCGGGAGTTCCGTATCCCGGCACACATTCAGCCGCTCCTCGGAGATATACATCCGCACCTGCTCAGGCTTCCCGTCACAGGTGTCCTCGCCGCGCTGCAGCATGATCCTGCCGTCGGCACTGCGCACGTAGAAATCCCGTTCCCCGTACTGCGTAAGCAGGAGCGTGCTCGCGCTCCCTGCCAGCCGGTCATAAGAGTCCGCAAGCCGCTGCACCTCCCGGTATTCGTTCATCACGCGCTCATCGACCGCGTAGCGCAGCGCGAACACGCCAAAAGCGATCGCCATGGCCAGAAAGGCCATCATGACCAAAACGGCGATAAAAAGTGCGGTCCCAAGATGGGAACGATTGGCCTTGCGGAAACCCCTTTCCTTTTTTCTGAGCATGTCACTCCTCCCTGTGGAATCGTTTCGCTGTCGCCGTATGCTCTACTTCATCCGCATCTTGAACTCACGCTCTGCGTTGCGGTTCATATCCTTTTTCGCCAGTGTCTCCCGCTTGTCATAGAGCTTCTTGCCCTTGGCCAGGCCGATCTCGAGCTTCACAAGGCCTCTCTTCAGATAGACCCTGAGCGGCACCACCGTGTAGCCGCCCGTCTGGACCTCTTTCTCGAGCTTGCGGATCTCCTTCTTGTGCAGAAGGAGCCTGCGGATGCGCAGCGGATCCCGGTTGAAGATATTGCCCTTCTCATAGGGACTCACATTCATGCCCAGGATCACGGCCTGTCCGTCCGTAATGCGGACATAGCTCTCCTTGATCGAGCATTTGCCCATGCGGATGGACTTGACCTCCGTCCCGTAGAGCTCGATCCCGGCCTCGTAGGTCTCCTCGATGAAATAGTCGTGATATGCTTTTTTATTGTTGGCGATGAGTTTCTCGCCCGTATCGTTGCTCATGGCCCACCTCCGGCGTCATGCCCTGACATACCGCCCTGCGGATCATTATATAACAAAACTGCCGCGCTGGAAATGGCGCGGCAGTCACGGTACCTAATCGGTTGGACAGAGGATCAGACTCTCATAAAACTCATATTGAGCAGCACGGAGAGGATCACGAACAGTGCGGCGAGCGCAACCGTGGTCTTCTTCAGGACGCCCTCTCTGGAGTGCCCCTTGATCTTGTTCCAATAGGTGTCCGGCGTAAATCCGCCGCCGATCGCGCCGAGCCCCTGCTCCTTGCCCTCCTGGGAAAGCACGATCACGACCATCACGATGCAGATGATCGCATACAGGATCCCGACGATTATGGAAATCACATTCATCATAACAAATACTCCCTCATCAAAAAACAACAGCTTTGCAATTTTAGCACATCAGTGCGGCAAATGCAAGGTCTTATTTTTTGACCAGCAGGCTCCTGCCCGTCATCTCCGCGGGCTTTTCCTCGCCCATGCACTCGATGAGCGTGGGAACGATGTCCGCCAGGCATCCCTTCTCATCCAGCGTGTAGGCCGGATCGTAGTTGACCAGGATGAAAGGTACCGGATTCGTCGTATGCGCCGTGTGGGGCTCGCCGGTGGCGGGATCGACCATGCAGTCGCAGTTGCCGTGATCCGCGCAGATGAACATCGTGCCGTTCTTGTCCTCCACTGCCTTCACGATCTTGCCGACACAGGTGTCAACGGTCTCGACAGCCTTAACGGCCGCCTCCAGCACGCCCGTGTGGCCGACCATGTCGGGATTGGCGAAATTGACGATGATCACATCATACTTGTCCGAAGCGATCGCTTCAAGCACCTTGTCACAGACCTCGGGGGCACTCATCTGCGGCTTCAGGTCGTAAGTCGGCACCTCCTTGGGGCTGGGAACGAGCACGCGCTCCTCTCCTTCGTTGGGCGTCTCCACGCCGCCGTTGAAGAAGAATGTCACATGCGCATACTTCTCGGTCTCCGCGATGCGGATCTGCTTCATGCCCTTTGCTGCGAGCCACTGGCCAAAGGTGTTGGTGAGCTCGACCTTCTTAAACGCGACCTCCTTGTTGGGGATCGTGGGATCGTAATCCGTGAAGCAGACATAGGTGATCTTCTTCCGGTCGCCGCGGTCAAACTTGTCAAAGGTGTCATCGCAGAAGCAGTGCGTGATCTCGCGTGCCCTGTCGGGACGGAAGTTATAGAAAATGATGGAATCGCCGTCCTGAACGGTCGCCACGGGCTTGCCGTCCTTCATGATGACGACCGGGATCACGAATTCGTCGCTCTTGCCCGCGTCATAGGAGGCCTGCATCGCTTCCACGGCGCTGTTTGCGGTATTGCCCTCGCCCTTGGTCAGAGCGACGTAGGCCTTCTCCACACGGTCGTAGTTGTTGTCGCGGTCCATCGCGTAGTAACGGCCGGAAATGGATGCGATCTCGCCGACACCGATCTCCCGCATCTTCGCCTCAAGTTCCCTGATATAGTCGATGCCGCTCTCCGGAGGCGTGTCACGTCCGTCCATGAAGCAGTGTACATAAACCTTGGTGAGACCGTTTCTCTTCGCGAGCTCTAAAAGCCCGTAGATATGCGTGTTGTGGCTGTGCACGCCGCCGTCGGAGACAAGGCCATAGAGATGCAGCGCGGAATCATTCTTTTTGCAGTTATTGACCGCCGCCATCAGGCCCTCATTGGTGAAGAAATCGCCGTCCTGAATGGACTTGGTGATGCGCGTCAGCTCCTGATAGACGATGCGGCCGGC
>JAFXTJ010000138.1 GCA_017535945.1 Lachnospiraceae bacterium | reverse complement strand
TGGATCTGGAAATGGAACGCGTACGGGACAGGTATCCGGATGAGATCAGAGACTGCGATGAGTCCCGCATCCGCTGCTTCAAGATCACGGAACACACGGATTATCACGGTCCGCTTAAGGAACCTCTCACGGGCGAATGGGTGAGCCCCTCCCGGGATACCATTCTCAGATTTTCCGCTACGGCGTATTTCTTCTCCAAAACATATCTCGCAAAGACCGGGATCCCGGTCGGTTTTATCCATGCCTCGCTCGGCGGCTCCCGCATCTGGTGCTGGATGAGCCGGGAAATGCTTGCGGCGCCGTCGGATGTCCGTCCGGACGGATACAGGGAATATCTCGCGGAAGCGGCGCGTTATGCACAGGATGATTTCCGGACCGGACAGATCGCGCGGAATGAAAAGAACGCCGCGGCGTGGAACGAGGAGCTTGCCGGACGGGAGAAAGAGGGCGGTGATCTGCCGCGGGGCAGTCTTTCCGTACCGTGCTTCTTCCGGGATGTATCGGAATTGCGTGATTTTATTGGCAAAATATCGATCAAAAGAACCTTCACGGTTTCGGAGGATATGATCGGAAAAACCGCATCGGCGGAGGCTGCGGATCTCCGTGTCCGTCTTTTCCTCGGGACACTCGTTGACCGCGATGAGGTGTTCATCAACGGTACCAGGGTCGGCGAGACCGGTTATCAGTATCCGCCCCGCAAATATGTTGTTCCCGCTGAACTCCTGCATGCCGGAGAGAATGAAGTGGAGATCCGGCTGGTCGTGGAGACCGGCGCGGGACGTCTGACGCCCGGCAAGAAATATGCGATATTATGTGAAAATAATGACGTAATTACGAAAAGAGATACCAGCGGATCCGTTGTATCCGGAGAAGAAGGTGTTCTCTGGGAGGTCGATCTTGCAGGGGAGTGGGCGTATCGTGTCCTGGCCCGGATGGAGGAACCCGTCCCGCCGACCGATTTCATCAACTGGCATCCGACAGGCCTGTACAACGGGATGGCGGCTCCCTGCACATGCTATACCATTGCGGGCTTCCTCTGGTATCAGGGGGAATCCAATGCGGACTATGCCCTGCTTACGGATGAGACGGGGAACCCCGTGGAGGATTATGAGGATCTCATGCGGCGTCTCATCCGCGGCTGGAGGGATCTGTGGAATTCCCGCAGCGAGCAGACGCCGGCCGTGCTTCCTTTCCTCTATGTCATGCTCCCGAATTTCACCGTGGATCTTGATGATACGGGTATGAAGCAGTGGGCGTATATCAGAGAGAAGCAGAAGGCCTGCCTGACCGAACCGGCCACAGCCATGCTGAACGCGGTGGGACTCGGCTGTGACAACGACCTGCATCCGCATGAAAAGGAGGAGATCGGTGCCGGACTTGCGGCGCTTGCATTGAATATGTCTGAGAATATATAATAGAATCGTTTCATAAAGATCACGGGAGCTGCCCCGCAGTTAAGCGGCCCCCGGATGGCCTGGGATGATCCGAAAGGAACGAAGAGATGGAATACTATGTGGATGGCAGGAAGAAGGCGACCGGTGACGGCAGCAGGCAGAAGCCGTTCCGCACGATCTCGGAGGCAGCGGTGCTGGCCGGACCCGGGGACGAGGTGATCGTACAGCCGGGGATCTACAGGGAGCATGTCGATCCCGCCACCGGCGGCACGCCGGAGCGCAGGATCGTCTACCGGGCGGCAAAAAAGGGTACGGTCCGGATCACCGGTGCGGAGCCCGTGAAGGGCTGGGAACGCGTGAAGGGCGCAACGGGCGTCTGGACGGTACGCGTAGCCAACAGCATATTCGGTGCATATAATCCATACAGGACTCTGGTACGCGGGGACTGGTTCATCGCCACGATGATCGCCCACACCGGAGAAGTCTATCTGAATGACAAGTCGCTCTATGAGGTCACGTCTCTTGCCGCGGTGAAGAAGCCGGTGAAGAGCAAAGTATCCTGGGATCCGGAATTCTCCGTTTACACCTGGTATGCCGAGCAGGATGAGGAGACGGACGAGACCGTTCTATACGCCAATTTCCATCAGTATGATCCGAATAAGGAAAATGTCGAGATCAATGTCCGCAGGCATTGCTTCTATCCGATGGCCGAGGGCCGCGGGTATATCACGCTCTCCGGTTTTGTGATCGACAAGGCCGCCACGCAGTGGGCGCCTCCGACCGCCTATCAGGAAGGCATGGTCGGCCCGCACTGGTCAAAGGGCTGGATCATCGAGGACTGCGAGATTGCAAATTCCAAGTGCAGCGGGATCTCGCTGGGCAAGTATCTCCAGCCGGAGAATGACAACAAGTGGCTTAGGGAGAAATTCAAGGACGGCACCCAGACCGAGCGCGACTGCATCTGCCAGGCGCAGCGGGAGGGGTGGACAAAGGAGCGCATCGGGTCGCATATCATCCGCCGCTGCGAGATCCACGACTGCGGACAGACCGGCATCGTGGGACATCTGGGCGGGGTGTTCTCCCTCATCGAGGACAATCATATCCATCATATCAACAACAAACAGAACCTCGCGGGGGCGGAGATCGGCGGCATCAAGATGCATGCGGCGATCGATGTCATCTACAGACGCAATCATATCCATCACTGCACACGCGGGCTGTGGCTTGACTGGCAGGCCCAGGGCACCCGTGTGACACAGAATTTCTTCCATGACAACTGCCTGCCCTTTGATCATCTGATGTGCGACGAGGCGATGGGCGCCCGCGGAGAGGACATTTTCATCGAGGTCTCCCACGGGCCGACGCTGATCGACAACAACATCCTGCTCTCCGACCGGTCGTTAAAGCTCGCGACCCAGGGAGTCGCCGTGGTGCACAATCTCATCGGAGGCGCCTTTGCCGCGGTCGGGACCGGCGTGGACAACGGCGCGAAGACGCGCAAATCCCCGCGGTATACCCCTTATCATGTGCCGCACCGCACGGAGATCGCCGGGTTCATGACGATCCTCCACGGCGACATGCGCTTCTACAACAATATCTTCATCCAGCAGCCCGTGCGGCCCTATCTGAAGAAAGTGGAGAAGGTGATGGGGACGAATGACTGGGATGACGGTAATGCGACGGTCGGCACGCATCCCTACAGCGGCTATCAGACCTATGAGGAATGGGTGCGGGAGTTCGACGGCTACTGCGGCATGGGCAGTGCGCCCAGCGACCGCTACTACATCCCGCTGCCGGTCTGGACGGGCGGCAATGTCTACGTCAACGGGGCGAAGCCCTGCAAGTCCGAGCGCGAGTTCACAAAACTCACCGGCAAGGTGCGGTTCAAGCTGACTGAGAAGGACGGGAAGTATACCCTGCAGACCGACCTCTTCAAAGTGATCGCGGATGACGCAGCGGACCGGATCGATACGGATACGCTGGGCATGGCCTTTGAGCCGGAAGAGCGTTACGAGAACCCGGACGGCACGCCGATCGTCTGGGACACCGACTACTTCGGCGCAAAGAGAAAGAAGATCCTGCCCGGGCCGTTTGCCGACGCGGCGGCCGCGGAGCGTGAACTGTAAACCAATAACATCACAGCAAGGAGGTAATCGTATGTACTATGCCGGTATCGATCTGGGGACTTCATCCGTCAAACTGCTGCTCATGGACGGCAAGGGGGAGATCGCCAAGATCGTCTCCCGTGAGTATCCGCTTTCCTTCCCGCAGCCCGGCTGGTCCGAGCAGGCACCGGAGGACTGGTGGAGAGAGTCGATGGCGGGCTTAAAGGAACTCATCGCCGATATTGACAAATCCCAGCTGGCCGGGATCTCCTTCGGCGGACAGATGCATGGTCTCGTGATCCTTGATGAGAACGACCGGGTCATCCGTCCCGCGATCCTGTGGAACGACGGCCGTTCCACCAAAGAATGCGACTACTTAAACGGCGAGATCGGCCAGGATAAGATCTCTTCCTACACGGCGAACATCGCCTTTGCGGGTTTTACCGCTCCCAAGATCCTGTGGGTAAAGAACAACGAGCCGGAGAACTTTAAGAAGATCCGCAAGATCATGCTGCCCAAGGATTATCTGGCCTACATGCTCACGGGTGTCAACGCGACGGATGTCTCCGACGCCTCGGGCATGCTGCTCCTGGATGTGAAGAACCGCAAGTGGTCGCAGGAGATGTGCGATCTGTGCGGCATCACGACGGACATGCTGCCGCAGCTCTTTGAGAGCTACGAGTGTATCGGGACCTTAAAGCCCGAGGTGGCAGCGGAGCTCGGCGTCCCCGCAACGGTCAGGGTGGCGGCCGGAGCCGGCGACAATGCGGCAGCCGCGGTGGCGACCGGGACCGTCGGAGACGGCAACTGCAATCTGTCCCTGGGCACCTCCGGGACCATCTTCATCTCCCAGAAATCATTCAGCGTGGATGAGAACAACGGCCTGCATTCCTTCTGCGACGCCAACGGGCAGTACCACCTCATGGGCTGCATGCTCTCGGCGGCTTCCTGCAACAAGTGGTGGATGGATGAGATCATCGGCACCAGGGATTACGCGGGAGAGCAGAAGGGGATCACGGATGACAGGCTCGGCGAGAACCATGTCTACTTCCTGCCTTATCTCATGGGAGAGCGTTCCCCCATCAACGATCCCTTTGCCCGGGCAACCTTTATCGGCATGACGATGGACAGCACCCGTCAGGATATGACGCAGGCGGTCCTGGAGGGCGTCACCTTTGCCCTCAGGGATTCCTTTGAGGTGGCGAAGAGCCTGGGACTGAAGATCGAGCGCACCAAGATCGTCGGCGGCGGTGCCAAATCCCCGCTGTGGCGCAAGATGGTCGCCAATATCTTCGGGATCCCGCTGGACATCTTAAAGACCGAGGAGGGACCTTCGCTCGGCGGCGCCATGCTGGCTGCCGTTGCCTGCGGTGAGTATGCCTCCGTCGAAGAGGCGGCCAAGGCGATCGTGCAGGTCGTCGACACCGTGGAGCCGGATCCGGAGCTGACGGCGAAATACGAGAAGCGCTATCAGGAGTTTAAGAAGCTGTATCCCGCGCTCAAGGGTGTCTTTGCGAGATGAACATATGCCTGCTCAATGACTCCTTCCCGCCTGTAATTGACGGAGTCGCCAATACCGTAATGAATTATGCCGCGATCCTGACAAAGGAGCACCTGGCAGAGGTTCATGTCGCCACGCCCAGATATCCGGGAGCTTCCTATGACGGGTATCCGTATGATGTCGTGGCCTATTCCAGCATCAATATCGGCAATCTCATGGAGGGCTACCGCGCGGGGAATCCGCTGGATATCCCCGCGATCGCGGAGCTCATGGGGACCGAGCCCGATATCATCCACACCCATTGTCCGGCCATCTCCACCATTGTGGCGAGGAGCCTCAGGGTGCGGACCAAAGCACCGGTCATCTTCACCTACCACACCAAGTTCGACGTGGATATCGCCCATGCCGTCAACAGCGCCTTCATCAAGAAGGAGGCGGCAAAGATCCTGGTGGATAATATCACCGCCTGCGACGAGGTGTGGACGGTCAGCCACGGCGCCGGAGAAAATCTCCGTTCCCTCGGATATGAGGGCGAATACCGCGTCGTCGAGAACGGCGTGGATTTCCCGCGTGGAGGCGTGGACGACACGCTGGTGCGTGAGACGACCAAAGACTATGATCTGCCGGAAGGCGTGCCGGTCTTTCTCTTTGTCGGACGCATCATCGAGTATAAGGGCATCCCGCTGATCCTGGATGCCATGAGGATCCTTAAGGAACGGGGCAAGGACTACCGGATGGTCTTCGTCGGCGGCGGAACGGACGAGGATCAGATCCACGCGACAGCGGAGGAATACGGTCTGACGGATAAGGTGTTCTTCACCGGACCCATCCATGACAGGCAGGCATTGCGTGCCTGGAACACCCGGGCGGATCTGTTCCTGTTCCCCTCGACCTATGATACGAACGGGATCGTGGTACGTGAAGCGGCGGCCTGCGGGCTGGCGAGCGTTCTCGTGCGCGGCTCCTGTGCGGCGGAGGGGATCACGAACGGCCGCAACGGCTTCTTCATCGACGAGACGGCCGAGAGCCTGGCTTCCCTCCTGTGCGATTTCCCGGGCGGGATCCCGGCGATGCGCGAGGCCGGCGAACATGCGATGAACGAGATCTACATCTCATGGGAAGACAGTGTGCGTCATGCCTACAGCCTCTATGAGGAAGTCCTGGAGAAGAAGGCGAACGGCGAGTATCTAAGCGCCTGGCAGCAGCGCATGGAAGAGTTTAAGGAGAACCGGCGGGAGAGCGCGGAGCAGCGAAGAGCGCGCATCCGGCGCAGAGAAGAGCGTCTCAGGGAAGCCCTGAGCGGGATCGCCCGTGTCCCGGTGTCCTTCCACGAAGGCATGATGGACAACATGCAGCAGATCAAAAACGGGGTGAAGAAAGCGGGCGCGGAGGCCGGCAGAGTCAGGCAGAATGTCTGGGAACGGGCCAGAGAGATCCTGTACGGTCCGGATGAATAAGAGGTGATATGGGGAAAAACAGGATCACCGTTAAGGAAGCGATAAAAAGCATCGGCGCGTTGAGCGTCGCCGCCACTCTGGCCGCGATGGTCTTCTTTGTGATACTCCTGAGCATCGTTTTCAGGATGCTCTACAGGACCTCCGAGGAGAATATCGTCCTCAGCGGACAGATGCAGGCCATCGAAGCCTCGGAGCAGCTCGACCGCTATATCGAACAGGCCACGGATACGGTACGGCAGGTGGCTTTCCGGATCGATGCGATGCAGGAGGCGGGTGCCGCCGATCAGGAGATCGTTGAATACATGACGGAGGTCTCCGGGGGTCTTAAGAACGCGCTGAACAAGGACTTCACCGGCGTGTACGGGATCATTGACGGGAAGACACTCAACGGCGTCGGCTGGGAGCCGGACGGCAGCTTTGATCCGGTCACCCGGCCCTGGTACCGGAAAGCCAGCGAGGCGCGCGGCACACCGGTCCTGATCGAACCCTATCAGGATGTCCTGACGGACAATCTGGTGATCACGGTCGCCATGGCGCTGAAGGATCCGGCGGATGTCGTCGCGCTGGACATCACCTTCCCGATGATGCAGGAGGTGCATGATGATCTCAGCCGGGATGACCCGGCCAGGATCGACATGATCCTCGATGAGCACGGCGATGTGATCTTCCACACGGATCCGGATGAGGTGGGACACAATTACCGCTCGGAGGAAGGGACACTCGGAGCAGCGGTCGCACAGATCCTGTACGGCACCGATCAGACCGCATTCACCTGCAGCTACGGCGGCGGAGAGTATGAGGTGTGCGCCCTGCCAGTCGAAAACTGGTACAGCGTCTCTCTCATCAATACGGGCGCCACCTATCAGCGCCTGCA
>JAFXTJ010000137.1 GCA_017535945.1 Lachnospiraceae bacterium | reverse complement strand
CGGACAGGAATATCTGTCGCAGCCCGATCTCACACAGGATCAGCATTATTTCGCCGCCTGGGACGGCAAGCCTGTCGCTGATGAAACCGGACGGGACAACATCCGGTGGGTGGATATGGTCGATGCGGAAGACAGCACCCCCATCCCCAGCCCGGAGTACGCTCACGCGGTCCTCATCTCCGACGGCCGGGTGTCCCTGCAAAATGCGGATCTCTACGGTCTGATCCTGGGAGCGAACAGCCATACCACGGTGGTACGCGGCTTCCATATGGAAGAAGAGGTCACCACCCCGTTAGAGGATGAGTCCGTTGAGTATCATAACCCTGTCAAAGGATCGTTCACGTATCTCGTAAACGGCGCGAAGCTCCTGCTCAACGCCGGGGATCATGCGAACAGAGAGGATACCAACCTCAATCTCAACGGGCTGGCGCTCCTGCATACGGATGCCCCTGATGACGGCGATGGAGCGACTTTGTATGTGCCTGCGTCGATCGAAGACCGGGAGCAGGATGATTACTACTGTGCGCTCATGATCCGGGGCGGCTTGCCGGAAGCGTACACACCCGGCGATCTGGAGCCTGTGTATACCGCATATCTCCCGTCCCTTGCCTCGGCGGAGGAAGGTGACGCGCGTCTGATCATCGGCATGTATGAGGGAGAGGCGGGATTCGATGAATCCGGCGAATTCGATGGTGATCTGACGGATATCTCCGCCGGCCTGGATGTCCTGCACACCGGCGAGACCCGCTGGGATGAGGACAGGATCGGCAGCGTCTGCATCCTTGATTCGGACGGTGATGTGGTGGAGGACCTCGTCCCCAGGTATGAGTACTGGGATGGCACGAATGAGGAAGGCGAGCCGAAGGGCCAGCCCGACGGTCATCTTGAATATGATTTTGGTTACCATGTGTACCGGGTCAAGGTCTGGGTGGACAACGAGGATCAGCCGACGAATATCGACGAATACTACGGAGACGGTGATCCGGAGGATCCGGATCCGAATCGGAGAAGCGGTACGCAGGTGGGTGACGGCTACGCCACCTGGGCGGAGGCCGTCACGGCGGTTGATGAGGATGCCTACAACGAGGGCAGGTCGCCGATCCCGTGCTGGAAATGGGATGACGAACAGGAACGGGATGTGATCGTCAGGGAAGAGGCCTATCCCGCCTACGCGATCCGTCTGTTGAACGGTGTCGCCATGGGCACCGGAGACGATGCCATGCCGGAGCTTCCGAGCCGTCTGATCATTGAGGGCTTTGAAGGCGGCGATGTCATCCGGATCGATGGAGAAGTGACGCTGAAGACGCCGACCACATTCCACGCCGTGTGCCTCGATGCTGCAAAAGCGGGCATCCATGTCGGCGAGGACGGATGGCTGCAGTTCGACGGTGTCACAGGCACACTCCGCGAGATCAGCGGTACAGGATCCCATCAGACCGATACGGAAGAATTGTCGGATTCCCGCGTGGAGATCACGGCAAATGCGGCCTGGGACGATCGCATTGCGGACATGATGTTCGGGGATCCGGACAACTGGGAACTGAACCTCGTCAAAGGTGCTGCCGGCATCGGAACACTGGCGTTCGGCGGTGGCGTGTATGTCTGTGCAGTTGATGAGAAAACGGACGAGGGTGCGGCGATCGAGGCGGGCCGCATTGAACTGTGGCAGCCCATGGATCAGGATGGCGGACCGCTCATGGATTGGAATGATCCGGTCAATGGTACGCCGATCAATACGATCCTCTCCGCAGGATCGATCACGGCCGATGAACTCGATGTCGACGGTGCGACGATCGGTGTCACCGGCGAGTTTAGTGCGGTGGTTGCCGGTATCCGCAACGGATGTGTTGTCAGTGCGGGCGGGAAAATCCATATACAGAATTATCTGGCGATGGACAGCGGAGCCGTCATCGAGACAGCCGATGACTTCGAGCTGGGAGGTACAGTGGTCATGGGCGACTGTGACCGGCCGGATGTGGAGCCGCAGGCCACCATTTCAGCGGGAGGGAATGTCACCATCGGCGACCGTCTCTTCTCCATGTGCCCGGGCAATCGGATCGTTTACGGCGGACTTCTGACCGTTAAGGATGTGAAGATCCTGGAGGAGACCCACAGCAGACTGACCACGCTGAAACTTGAAAGAGAACTTGATGAGAACGACCGTCCCACAGGTGCATTGAAGAAGGCCAAAGACTCTGCGGTTACGGCGGCTCCGGCCAACGCGGTCCTGCTGTGTCTGACCGGGGATGATGTGATCGACGATTACACCGGCTTCTATATGACGGATTGCGCCGATCGCGTGATGGCTAAAGTCACCGGGGAGCAGCTGATCTTCCGCTATAAGATGCAGCTCGATGAACAGGGGAAACCCGTTAAGGACGAGGAAGACAATCCGGTCTATGAGAAGAGTCTGGATGACTACGACACCATCGACAATGAAGAGGTCACCGCAAATGCCTTCCTGTTCACGGAGGAAGCACAGGAACCGGAGTTTTACTATGTGACGAGCTGCAATGAAGAGTCCGTTTACATCGCGGATCAGGCCGCCGGTCCTGTCAGACTCACCTCCGACACGGGAGTGGACGAGTCCTACGACACCCTGCAGGAGGCCTTGAACGCCATCGATGCGTTTAAGGACAAGACGGCGAATTACACGGTTGCCGTATCTGCAACAGTCGCGACGGATACCGTAAACTCCGTCACACCGGCGATCAACAGAGTTTATGGTTCGGCCCTGAGAAAGACCTACCCGGCGCTCAAATTCCCGACGAATCTCGCGGGACTGACGCTCCGTGCGAAGAATACGGATTTTATGAGCCTGGGGGATGAGGCGCCCTGTGCGGTGCTCTATTACAGCGGAGACATCAAGGTATCCTGCTCCCTGACGCTTGACCACGTGGTGTTCCGGCGCTGGGACAACACTGCGTGCAAGTCGGCAAGAGAGGCAGCAAGGGATGCGAACAAGGCGGTCTCCCCCACCAGGCTGACCATCACCTCCGGTGTCCTGCGTGTCAAGGATCTGGTCGTTTTTGATACCCCGGTGATCTTTGACGGTTCGAACAAGGCGGAGTTCGAAAACGTGATGCGGCAGGAGGAAAACTGGTTCGGTCTGCTGTATGCCGCCGCGGATTTCGGGGACGAAGAGGGACATCCGGTCATCATACATGATTACACGAGTTTTGTGACTGCTATGCCGTCATTGGTGGATAAATATGAAGGCGACCCGGAGATCAACAGTCTTGACCACAAGCTGGAATACTTCTGTTACGTCGAGGGCGGCTTCCGGAATTTCGCACGGATGGAGTGCGGCACTGTGATGGTGCTGGGAGAAGAGGAGGCGGGAGTCAAACCGCCGGTGCTCGACCATATCGCGGAGTTCTCGCTGAGAGAAGGAGAATTTTACCTGCTGGATCCCGAAGCGAAGCCCGGTACCGCCACGATCACCAATCTGTCGGTGGAGGACGGACAGTTCGCCACGGGCGGCAATCTCACAGTCACAAACCTGATGCTCGGTGACGGCGTGGGCATGGTTGCGCAGACCGGGGAGGATATGGGCGTGACGGCGTTCGGCGACTTCAAGGTCACCGGCGATATCATCAACCGCTCCCGGAAAGGAGCGACCCTGACCACGGTGCAGCAGTTAAAGCAGGCCGCGAACGGGAATTATAGCGGCGGCCCGGCGCTCACGGTAAACGGCGCGGTCGAGACGGCGGATGATCAGGTGGTACCGATCCGGGTCAAAGTGCTCGCACCGGGTGGGGAGGGAGAACCGGCATACAAACCCGTGACCTTCCCGCAGGAAGGAGTGAAGAAGGGAGAGGAGGCGCTGTCGAAGCTCCTCACTGCGGCCAAGGCGGCGGAGGATGCCTTT
>JAFXTJ010000136.1 GCA_017535945.1 Lachnospiraceae bacterium | reverse complement strand
TTCGTGCCGTACATCTTCCGGGAGAAGCCGGAGCTTGCGGAGGCGTTCTCGGGGTTTACCTACTACCCGGATACGATGAGCTATGCGATGTTCACGAATTTCGGGATGCCTGCGATCTTTGGAGGGTATGACTATACACCGGCGCGGACGAACGCGAGGCCGGAGCTGTCGCTCATGGAGAAGCATAACGAGGCGCTGAAGCTGATGCCGACGTTGTTCTCGGAGGCGGGGTATGAAGTGGATTTCCTGAACCCGTTCTATGCGGGGTACAAGGAGGTGCCGGATCTGTCGGTCTTTGATGATATGCCCGGAGTGAGAGTATATAATGAGGATACCAGATATATGTCCTCCTATCAGGCCACCTACGGTATTTATGAGCAGGTTCAGCTGCATAACATGGTCAGTTTCGGTTTTCTGCGGGTCCTGCCGCTGGCATGCCGGGATTGGATATATGACAGCGGTTATTATCACCGTGTAGAGCGTAAGACGAACGGCACTCTGCGAAAGCGATTCCTGCTGCATTATTCCTGGCTGGATCATCTGGCGGACGCGACGGAGATCACGCAGGACGGCAGGGACCATCTGATGCTGTGTGACAATCAGGTTACGCATGATACGGAACATCTGCAGCTTCCGGAATATACACCGGCACCGTTCGTCGATAATGAGGAATATATCGAGCAATGGGAGATCGTGCAGGACGGATCGCTGATCCGGGGGGATCCTGATACGGACAAGGCCTATGAATGTAATATGGCGGCTTATCTCCTGCTCGCGAAATGGTTTGAATACTTAAAGGAGAACGGCGTCTACGACAATACGAGGATCATCCTGGTGGCGGACCACGGGGACAGCGATCCCAGACTTACGGACACAAAGCTGGACAACGGCGTGGATGCGCTGGCCTTTAACCCGCTCCTCATGGTCAAGGATTTCGGCGCGGACGGACCGATGGAGACGGACGATTCCTATATGACCAACGCGGATGTGCCGACACTGGCCATGGAGGGCCTCATTGATGATCCGGTGAACCCGTTTACCGGCAACCCGGTGGAGATGAGGAAGGACGGGCCGCAGACCGTGACCACGGCACCGATGTTTTCCATAGAGACCAATAACGGAAATCTTTTTGATACCTCCGGAACGGCCTGGTATGCCGTTACGCCCGGAGATATCTTCGACGCGGATAACTGGGAGTATCTCGGACCGGATCTCCCCGGGCGGAAAGGAGACACACAATGATCGTACTGTATATCGATCCGGGCACCGGAAGCATGCTGTTCGCTGCGATCATGGGGATCGCGGCGGCACTGCTGTTCTTCCTGCAGCGGCTCTGGATGAAGCTGAAATTCGTGCTCACGGGCGGCCGCAGCAAGGTGAAGGACGAGGAGACCTACGGGGTCGTCATGTTCAATGAGGGCGCCCGGTACTGGACACTCTTCAAGCCCATCGTGGAAGAGTTTGAGCGCAGGCAGGAACCGGCGCAGTACTGGACCATGGATCCGCAGGATCCTGGTCTTGAGGGAGACTGGAAATATGTGACACCGGTCTTTATCGGGGAGGGCAACCGCGGCTTCGCCAGGCTCAATGTCATGCGTGCCCGGGTCTGCCTCGCCACGACGCCGGGTGTGGAGGTCTATCAATGGAAGCGTTCCCGCCATGTGGGCTGCTATGTCCATGTCTTTCATATGATCAATGAGGGCACGGGATACCGGATGTTCGGGCTGGACTGCTATGATACGATCCTTCTGACAGGCGCCTTTCAGGAATATTATATCCGTAAAGTCGAACATCTCCGGGGGATCCCCGAAAAGGAACTCGTGGTCGCGGGTGTTCCCTATCTCGATGAACTGTTAAAGAAGCATGAGAGCACGCCCAGCACGCAGCAGGAGGGCATGCGGACCGTTCTGCTGGCCCCGTCCTGGGGGACGAGCGGGATCCTCTCCCGTTTCGGAGCGGAGATCATCGATGCGCTCCTGGCCACCGGCTATCACATCATCATCCGGCCCCACCCCCAGACCGTGATCTCGGAGAAGGAGATCCTCGCGCCGCTGCAGGCGAAATATCCGGAGACCGATCAGCTGGAATGGAACTACGATGCGGACAATTTCAATGTCCTGAACCGGTCGGACATCTTGATCAGCGATTACTCCGGTGTTGTGTATGATTTTGCCATGGTCTTTGACCGGCCCGTGATCTACGCCAACACCTCCTATGACCCGGCACCGTATGACAATGCCTGGCTGCCGGACGAGAAGATCTGGCGCTTTGAGATGCTGAAGCGCTTCGGCGTGAAGCTTGAACCGGAGGAATTCGGCCGGATGAAGGAAGTCATCGACGGGGCCATCGCGGACACCTCCCTCACAGAAGCCCGCAGAGAGGTCAAGGCCATTGCCTGGGAGAATATCGGGCATTCCGCGGAGAAATGCGTGGATTACTGTCTGGCTAAGCGCGATGCGCTGGAGAAAGCGGAACAGGATGCCGCTCATTGATCTCTTCATCAGCCCGCCGCAGCTGCTCATAGAGTTTGTCTTCGCCCTGATCTATCAGATGATCGGGAGTCTGGGCTATACCATTCTGGCGGTCAGCATCGTCATCAGCTTCCTGATCCTGCCGTTATACCGCCGCTCCGACCTGATCCAGGAGGAGGAGCGCAGACAGCGGGAGCGTCTGTCGAAGTGGGAGGATCATATCAAAAAGACCTTCCGCGGCGAGGAACGGTCCATGATGCTCTTCTTTTATGACAGGCAGCAGGGCTACCGCCCCTGGTACGCACTCCGGGGCAGCATTTCTCTCCTGCTCCAGATCCCCTTCTTCATGGCGGCCTACCGTTTCCTGTCGGGACTGGAACTGCTGCAGGGAGCACCTTTCCATCTGATCCGCGATCTGGGCGCGCCCGACGGGATGCTCGTCCTCGGCGGGATCACGATCAATCTCCTGCCCGTGCTCATGACGCTCATCAATATCCTGTCGGGGGCCATCTACACGAAAGGCCTGCCGTTTTCACAGAAGGTGCAGGTCTACGGGATCGCGCTCGTCTTTCTGATCCTGCTCTACCGCTCCCCTTCGGGGCTTGTGCTCTACTGGACCATGAACAATCTCTTCTCTCTGGTGAAGAACCTCTTCTACAAATGTATCCGGGAGCCGGGGAGAGTCTTTGCAAGGGCCTGTATCCCGGCGGGCCTGCTGTTTGCCGCGCTGATGTTCCTCCGGGGCAAACTGGATTCGACACCGGTCATCGTGTTCACGCTCCTGTGCGTGCTTGTCTGCTGCCTGCCGCTTGCGGCGGAGCGCGTGCGTGCTTCGGGATGGATGCGGCAAAAGGCGGGGGAGCCCGCGGATGCGCGGCCTGCGGATATGCGGCTTTTCTGCTGCATCGCGGCCGGGCTCACACTTCTCGTGGGAGCCGTGATCCCGCTGCAGGTCATCGGGTCCTCTCCCATCGATTTTGTGGCGGAGGGACAGTACGACAATCCGCTGTCCATCGTCCTGCGGACGGTACTGATCGCTGCAGGGTTCTTCCTCGTCTGGAACGTGGTGGTCTGTTATCTTTGCAACACGGGGGCGAAACGTCTGCTTACGGGTCTGGAGGCGTTCCTGCTGATGTTGTTCACGGCGGATTTCTTCCTCTTCGCGAGCGGCACCAGAGATCTGTCGGATACCCTCACGATCTACAGCGGCGTTGAACCCGCCGCATGGCAGAAACCGGCCGGCGCGGCCGTAGCCGTCATACTCGCCGTGGCGGTTTTCCTGCTGCTTCGCAGAGTGCGCTCCGCGGCGTTGCGGTCCGCGTTCTTTGTGTTTGCGGCGGCACTCGCTGTCGGCTGCGTCTACAAGGTGGTGCAGGTGAATGCCGTGCTTTCGAGAGAATGGGGCGACCTGAAGGGCGAGGCGGCCGTGGATCCCGGAGAGGACATCTACCGTTTCAGCAGGACCGGGAAAAATGTGCTGGTCATCATGCTGGATAAGAGCATCAACAGGATGGTGCCTTATCTTATGGAGGCGGAACCGGAACTGAAACGGCAGTTCGACGGTTTCGTCTACTATCCCGACACGCTTTCGTTTGCGAATCATACCAATTACGGTCTGCCGGCGGTGTTCGGCGGTTATGACTACTCGACGCAGGCCAGCACGGACCGTCCGGAGAGGACACTGGCCGAGAAGCATAACGAGGCGCTGACCCTGATGCCCCGGCTGTTCGGGGAGGCAGGGTACGATGTGACCTTTTGCGATCCCACCTATGCGGGCTACCGGGAGATCCCGGATCTGTCGGTCTTTGACGGGATCCCGCGGACGAGGGCATTTAATCTGCGCGGACATTATATGGAGCAGTATGAGGAGTACGATACCGTCCACCGGAAAAAGCAGGTGAACAACATGCTGGGGTACAGTCTGTACCGGGTGCTGCCCTCTTTTGTCCGGGTGTGGTATTATGACAGCGGTGCCTACCGGCGGATGGAGCGCTTCAGCGAAGGGGGAGACGGAACGGGGCAGATGTTCCTCACCAGTTATTCCACGCTGCAGCATCTGCCGGATATTACCCGTGTGGTGGACGAGGAGAAGGGCTGCGTCAACCTGTGCACCAATGATACCGTGCACGACGCGGACATCCTGCAGCTGCCGCAGTATGAGCCGTCGATCCGCGTGGACAATTCCGGTTATGATTATGACTGGGAGATCCTCACGGAGAACGGCGGTCCGATGGAGCGGTACAATGAGGCTACCTGGGAGTCGCATGTGGCGGCATACCGGCGGCTCGGGGAGTGGTTTGATACGCTCAGACAGCTGGGGGTTTATGACAACACCCGGATCATCCTGGCTTCCGATCACGGTTATTACGGCTGGGACGAGCCGTTTTTCGATGATACGACGCTTGACAACGGCGTGGATGCGCAGGAGTATAATCCGCTGCTGATGGTCAAGGATTTCGGCGCCACAGGCTTTACGGTCTCCGATGCGTTCATGACCAATGCCGATGTGCCGGGGCTGGCCATGGAAGGACTCATTGCGGATCCGGTCAATCCGTATACGGGGAATCCCGTGAACGGCGGACAGAAGGAGCACCCGCAGCGCCTGACGACGGCGAATCTGTACAGCATCGCGACCAACAACGGCAATGTGTTTGACACGACGGGCGGTGTCTGGTATGAGGTGACACCCGGCGATATCTATGACAGCGCCAACTGGAAATACCTGGGGCCGGAAGCCCCGTAGAGGCAGGGAGAACCGCAATACATGGCAGGACAGTTTTTCTTTCTCTTATTCATCTATCCGATCCGCCTCCTGATCGAGACGATCTTTACGGTCTTCTATGAGATGATCGGAAGCCTCGGCTATTCGATCGTGGCGGTGAGCATCGTCATCAGTGTGCTGGTGCTGCCGCTCTACCTGCGATCGGACGCGGTGCGTGAGGAGGAGCGCAGACAGAAGGAAGCACTTGAGGGCTGGGAGAAGCATATCCGGAAGACCTTTAAAGGGGAAGAGCGCAGCATGATGCTCTTCCACTACTACAGGCAGCAGGGCTACCGCCCCTGGTATGCGCTCAAGGGCACGATCTCCCTGCTGCTGCAGATCCCGTTCTTCATCGCGGCCTAC
>JAFXTJ010000135.1 GCA_017535945.1 Lachnospiraceae bacterium | reverse complement strand
TAAGACCATGATGAGGCAGATACCGGTCAGGAGATCGGCCGTGATGGCGGCCACCGGGCTCATCTTTTTCCGGAATAGTTCCTTTTTTCCGGAAAGATATGCCGGCAACGCGGCAACGAGACAGATGAGGAAGATGAGGAGCCAGAGGAGTCCCGCAAGGATCGCCCATTCCCCCAGGGAAAACGGCAGCAGGGAAGTAAGCCTCCCGTAGGTCTGTCCCCAGACAGGAAAGACATATGTGACATACAGATCCGCAAACGGGCGGCAGAACCACGACAGAGCGAGGAATGCCGCGCTGAAGGCAAGGATCAGGAGTCGGACACGGCTTTTTTTCCGGCCGGTCACAGCCGGATCACTTCCTCAAGCGACCCGTCCTGCGCCCAGGAAAGCGCCTGCTCATAATCCTCATTGGTGTCGAATTCGATCCAGCCGTGGTTGAAATGGACGGCGGTGACCGGATGACCGGCCTGGATCAGGGCATTTAAGAGATCCGTCATATAGGCCTTGCGCACGGTCTTGCCGGACTGCTGCCAGGGACGGTCGCCGAACTCGGCGGCAGCGCGGTCCATCGTCTCACGGACAAGCGCCAGCGCGGCCTTTGAGAATTTCAGCAGACCGATGTAGCGGGCCTGGATGCGTTCCGCCGGCGGATCCTCAAGCCCCAGCTCCGTGATGTGATCCTCAGCGTCAAAGCAGAGACTCTCCGTATCGAAGTCCGTACGCCCGTAGCGCTTCTGCCAATAGGTCGCCCAGTCATCATCCACGGCTACGGACACCTCCGCCGCGGAGTCCATCATCTTCTTCAGCATCCCTTCACAAAGAGGATGTCGGAATAGCTCACGATCACGTCGTCGTCAAATTCCGGCGCCGCGGCAAGCAACGAGATCACCATATTGGTGTTTGCATAGTCCTCATTGTCATAATAGGTGACCCCCTCATAGGCGATCTTGTCCGCCGCATAACCGCGGACGATGATGATCCTGTCGATCCCCGCGGCGCGGTAGAGTGCGATCTGACGCTCGATGATCGTCCGGTCCATAAAGGAGAGCATCCCCTTGGGGAGATTCTCCGTGTACTTCTTGAGTCTTGTTCCCTGTCCTGCTGCAAGTATGATCGCTTTCATGATCCCCTCCTTTGATAACGAAAGTATATGGTTCCGCTCAGTCCGGTCGTCATCCGTTTCCGAACAACGATCGTACAGCGTTGATGTCCCTTTCCGTGAACGGCTTTTCCCTCTCGGGATGCCACATGGTCGCGACGATCGGCAGTTCTTTATGCCGGATCTTCTCGATGACCCCGTCCGCTGTACGCATGACGGCGATCAGTTCCGGTGAAGTCAGTTCCACGCAGGCCTGATTGTGATAGCTGTTGACCTCCCACGGCTCCTCGTCTCCGGACACCGCATGCCGCACTGCCACATGGCCCGTGACCTGCACGAGCATGTTTCCGAAATGATGCAGGATCATCTGCATCCCCCGGCAGAAGCCGTACACCGGCGTCCGGTTCTCCACCGCCAGAGAGATCAGCCGCTCCTCCGCCTCATCCCGTTCCGGCGCATTGCCGCCGTAAGGGACCAGGGAATTACCGCCCGTGAGCAGGATCCCGGCGAGCCCGGCCTGCTTCATCGCGTGAAACAGTTCCTCCGCCGTATCCGCGTCATTGGGCACGGCCACGGGCAGATAACCGCAGGCTCTGACAAAGGCCGCGATCTGCTGATCGGCACAGTCGCGGCGCTCGCCGTAACTCTCCACGACCTCCACACGCTGGGTGAACAATACGATCCTCATCTGTCACCTCCTGTCTGTGCCGCATTGACCGGCCGGATGCGCTCATGCTTGCAGTCAAGCTGCAGCGTCTGCGCGCGGCAGACCTGATCGTAGATCCGCCCGCCGCAGCCGATCGCCGCGGGGATCTCAAATTCCGCACAGCGGATCGCCATATGAGAGGCCGCTCCGCCGTACTTCGTCACCAGACCCGCGATCCCGCGGGAAAAGATCCAGTCATAACCCGGATCCGCCTTTTCGATACACACGATACAGCCCGTGATCTCCGATCCCGCCTCTCCCTCATCAAGAGAGACCACCGGTGCGCTCACCTTTTTCTCCGTGATGAAATTGGGGCGTGCCACCGGATTTTCGATATAGTCGAGATCCCTGCCGCTTAAGATCACGGAGGGCAGGATCAGTTCGCTGTTGATCCGGTAGAGCTCCCGGCGCCTGCCGATGATGAGGCTCCAGAATTCCCGCAGCCTGTCGATATCCGTATAATACTCCGCGGCAAACAACTCGGGGAGTTCCAGATAGGACAGATCCCGGTCGCGGATCCCCGCCAGTGCGCCCAGCCTGCGGATCAGTTCGATCGCATCGCTTAAGCTCTTCGTGAACCGGAATTTGAACCGCTCGCGCTCCGCCGTGGCCTGACGGATAAAGGAGATCACCTCCGCCGCGGAGGCCGGCCGGAAATCATGCTCCGTCATGGCCCGCTCCAGAGCAGCCGTGAGCACCGCATCCAGCGCCGCGGTATCCGGTGCCGCCTCCTCCTGCGGCCCGTTACCCGGAGCGGCTTTTCTCTCGCCGAAAAGTTCGCGGATCTGTCTGTCATAGCGGGGAGAACGGATATTGTAGGTACCGGCTCTCAGATGTCCGTAACGGGAGCAGAATTCGTCCGCGGGAAGCGTCCCCGCAAGGAATGCGCGGACATCCGCATCCAGCTCCACCGCCACCGTTCTGATCGAAGAGAGAAACGCCAGACTCTCCTGCGGCGTCACATATCCCTCCGATTCAAGAGAACGGATCAGCGATTTCGCCATAAAAGCGCAGCGGGCCTGTCCGGAGAACTGCGGCGTCCCGCAGCGCGCGATGGCTGTTAAAAGTGTCCGGAGTGAGCGGGACAGGAACCGGTGGTCCGCGTCCTCCCCCGTTACGGAACGGATCTCCAGCCGGATCTGTTCCAGTTCGTCCAGATCCCGGTTATCTGCGGCGAGGATCTCCGGATAGCCCGCGATCACATGTGTCGTGAGTTCCCGGAGCGCCGTGCCGAGGATCCCCGTCTCTTCCGGGGAAAATCCCTCCGCCTCCATCGCTGCCAGCCGCTTCTCCGTGCCAAAGTCGTAACAGTTCACACTGATCTCGAACTCGATCTTATCGTGTGCGGACAGATCGGCCTGCAGTTTTTTCATGTCATACGCAACCAGCTTCGCCGCCAGCGCATCGGGGACGGAAGCCGGTATCAATGCTTCAAAGCTGTATTCCAGGCTGATGTAGGGCTTATTGCCGAAGCGCTCCATCAGCTCATGTTCCACACGCCGGTAGCCCAGCGCCGCGATCCCCTCATTCCAGGCGCGCCTTGTGATGATCCGCCGGTACAGGGAATAATCGAGATTCTTCGGATTATCTCCGATCATCTCCGCGGGATTCCAGAAAGCCATGTCGGAATAGCCGGTGCAGCCGGCTGCTCTGCGTTTCTCATAGCGCTCCATCGCATCGCTTCGCACCTGCTCGAGTTCTCCCGTGCCTGATCTGCGGCCGAAGCGGTATGCGGCGGCCAGCGGCCGCACCTGGAAAATGACCACTCCCGTGTCCGTGAGAGCGAACTCGATGTCCAGCAGCATCCCCGTGAGGATCTCCTCGATCTCCCGCACCGCCGCCATGAGAGGAACCCATTTCTCCGGAATGTGCCCCGTCTCAATGGAATGGATCATCCATACCGCGCTCCCCCCCTCGCCGGAAGTGACGGCGTCCGTGCTGCCGGTCTCGTCATAATTGATGACATAATACGGACGGTTGCGCTGGATGTCTCTGGTGAAGATCACGCCGGAGATGCGCACTCCCTGCGTCTGCCGCTGGATGAGGATCTGTTCCTCCTCCCCGGCATCCTCGCCGTAGGAGGCGAGCACCTCGCCGACCGCGGCCAGTACCGCGGCCTTATCCTCCGAGGGTGTCCCGATGATGCTCTTGAAATGTCCGGCGTTGGACTCCTCAAAGGCATCCTCGCGCACGGAGGAAGAACGCACCACGACCGGATCCCCTCCAAAGGTGTCCGCCACCGCCTGTGCGACCGCCTCCGGTGTATGGCGGTATTCCCCCGCGGTGGTCACATAGATGTCCTCCACACGGGCTTTGGTGATCAGCTTCTGGAGCGAGAGCAGGGTGTTGGCCTTGGTGGAGATCAGGTTGGAAAACTGCCTCCCGGGCTTCACCTCGCGGTTCAGGGTCTCAAGGATCTTCTTCGGAGAGAGTTTTTCATAATAATCAAAGGTGACCACGGATCCGCCGATGGTCTCCAGATAGCGTTTTGCGGGGATCACACCGAAATCATTGCCGTGATAAAGCGTAATGACCGCGTCCGGAAACTCCGCGTGAAGCGCCCGCAGATTGTCGATCGGGTCAAAGGTCTGCTGCGGCATCACCCGGTCCACATACCGGATGGAGAGCAGCACATCCCGCCGCTCCTCCTCATTGGATACATGGGATCCGAACCAGGCATCCGCCGCCTCATCGCTGACGAGTCCGAACACGGACAGATCCGCGTCCGCCGCCGCCAGTCTGAGCGCATTGATATGCCCGAAATGCAGCAGGTCGATCATTCCGAAGCTGTATGAGATCTTCACGGCCCTATCTCCTTCCAGTTGGCGCTGTCATAAATATCCCCGGGCGTCACCTCATACCACGACGCATCCGAGGTGTCGAAGACATTTCCTTTTGTCTGCTCTTCAAGGCGGCACTTGATGGAAGCCGTCACGGTCTGCGGCCCGTCCTTCCTCATCTCCACCGGGTTGCCGGTAAACGGGTTCACCGGATCATCGATGAGGCCCTCCATGGCCAGTGCCGGCACATCGGCGTTGGTCATATAGGAGCCGTCCGTCTCCATCGGCCCGTCCGCGCCGAAATCCTTGACCATGAGGAGCGGGTTGAAGGCCAGCGCATCCAGACCGTTGTCCAGTTCCGTATCCGTGAGTCTGGGATCGCTGTCCCCGTGGTCCGCCACCAGGATGATCCGCGTATTGTCGTAGACGCCGTTCTCCTTTAAGTATTCAAACCATTTCGCGAGCAGGAGATAGGCCGCCACATTGCACTCATAGCCCTTCTCCGTATCCGGATCCTCGAGGATCATGATCCCTTCCTGTACGGGCTCCCATTGTCTGATGTATTCCTCATTATCCACATAGGGGGAAGGGACATAGTCCGGCAGCCGGAGATTCTCCGTGTCATGCGTTGTCTGATTGTCATACAGCATCAGATGATCCCTGCCGTCCTGCGTGATCTCCGTCGCATCCGCCAGATGATCCAGCCAGGAATAATGCAGCAGAAATTCCGTCCGCATCGTCCCCTTGAGGAAACGCAGAGTTCCGCGGTAATCCCCGGAGTCGTAGAGCCAGTCCCTGCAGACCAGGGGCAGCACGCGCATCAGGGAAAAACAGACCATATTGTGGCGCTGCGCCTCCTTATAGGCACCCCGCGAATCCCCGTAAGCGGACAGATACCGGGAGTCCTCGTGATAGGCCCGCATACCGGGGATCCCGTCAAAGACCGACAGATCCGGTATCTCCTTGTACCCTGCGTAGAACGGGTTCAGGAAATCCACTTCATATCCCGCCTCCGAAAACAGCGTCGGCATCAGCTTCAGCGCCTCGTTATGCTTCTCGGTGAGCGACAGCTCCGGTCTCGCGTTCGTCCGCGCCGGTGTGTAGTCATACCCGCCGAAGATCGCAGGCATCCCGAAATTCGTGAACATCGCATAGCTCATCGTATCCGGGTAGTAGGTAAACCCCGAGAACGCCTCCGCAAGCTCCGGCTTCTCCCGGAAGATGTACGGCACGAACCGGCTGACCGCCCGGTCCAGCATGATCACCGCCACATTCTTTCCGTCCCTGCTCAAATGGAACACCGGCCCGTCTGCCGTTTGCTCTTTGGGGAGTTCCGCGATGATCCGCTCCGTCCGCACGATATGCCCCGCGCTCATCAGATAGATCGCGATCAGCAGCAGGACCGTCAGATACCGCACCATGCGGCCCTCACGGAAACGGTACAGGAACAGTCCCGCCGCCAGCCCCGCCGCGAGGATCAGCAGATTGACCCCGATCTCCGCAGGCGTCGCTTTCCGGTAGGAAAACAGCTCCAACAGCTCCGAGAGCATCCCCGTCTTCGGCTGGACATAATACCCCAGGACCGCGAGGAAGAACAGCAGGGTGAACGCCTTTGTCCAGGTCTTTTTATCTTTCTCCTTTAACAGAAACCAGGCCACACCGTTCCAGATCAGGAAGATCCCCAGTGCCACCAGGAAGGCGCTCCCGGCGATGGCCAGCGGATCATCCTCCCTCCCAAGCGGCATGAAATCCGCCGGCGAGGAACTGATCACCGTCAGCGGGATCAGCGCTCCCACAAGGCCCGCAAACCCGGCCGCCGTCAGGAAGAACTGCAGCCGGGAGACCGGATCCGGTCTCTCTCCGGGATCCGCCTCCCCGGTCCCATCCGTCTGTTCCGCATTTTCCCCGGCGCCGGTTTTCTTTCTCCTCCCGATCACCGTCAGGACAGCCGGCAGGAGGCACACGATCATGACAAGCACGGAAAACGCCGTGATCTGCGGCTCATAGAGCTTGCCCCGAAGCCACATGTAGCCGAAGAAGAAGATCCCCGCGAGTCCCGAGAGGACCGCCGCGATCCTTTTCGGATCCTTCCTCTTCAGGACGATGTTCTTCCCGAGGGAGAACACGTTGTTCATCGTCCAGTACATCACCAGGCCCGCCGGCGAATCATAAAGCAGCACCAGGAAGATCAGCGCGATCCCGTAGATCTGCACCTTCTCCGAGAGCGGCGCCTTCTTCGCATAGATCATTCCCGAGATCACATTGACCGCCGTCATCAGGACCGGCAGGACATTCACCGTCACTCCGCCGAGCGTCAGCAGTCCGTCCGGTGCCCCGAGATCCCGGATGATATGGAACGGCGCTCCCTGCAGGAGATCGAGTTCCGAGAGGAACCCGTAGGCCGCGATGAAGAACGGGATCTGCAGCAGCAGGGAGATCGTGCCCTTGAGCGCATACCAGGGGCGGTAGCCCTGCTGCCTGTAGTAGTGGAAGAGCATCATGCTGCGCTCTTCCCCTTTAAAGGTCTTCCGGATATG
>JAFXTJ010000134.1 GCA_017535945.1 Lachnospiraceae bacterium | reverse complement strand
GGACCGGAAATTCTCCTATCTGCTCCGGCAGAACGGCAAGTCAGTCGCGTATGTCATCTTCACGGACATCCGGCATGATCCTTTTGCCATCCTGCAGGTCGAGGAGTGCGCCTGGACCTGCCGGGACGGGTTTTATGCGGTCCTCGGATTCCTGGCACGTTTTGAGGCGGATTACGGCGAGATCACGCTGCCGTTGCCGCAGGGCATCGATCTCCACAGTCTCATCCGGACATCCAACGCCTATGCGATCAAAAAAGACGCCCAGCTTGGTTTTATGGTCCGCGTCGTCAACGCCGGGAAACTCCTCGAGGCGATCGATAAGCCTGCGGACATTGATTTCACGGTGCGGGTCACGGACGATCTCATTAAGGAGAACAACCGTGTCTTCCGTGTCAGGACAGATGCGGTCACGGAGAGCAGGGCGAAGATGGCCGATCTGGAACTCGATATCCGCGCGCTCGCGCAGATGGCGGTCGGCGCCGTGAATTTCGACGAGGCGCTCTTACGGGCGGATGTCACGGTACATGCCAAAGAGGAGATGCTGCGGCGTGTCTTTACGGTGAAGAATATCTATGTGGGGGATCACTATTAGAGGGAGCCTCTGCCTCCTGCGCGATATTGCCGTCCCCCGGCATTGAGCGTATAATAGATCTGTCTGTTTTCTGCATATCCGGGAGGGATCATTATGCTTGCAGTTTTTTTGGGTACATGGATCGATAAGATCATCATCGCGGCCGCGATCGCCATGGTGATCGGTCTGGTCGTCAATTCCATCAGGATCGGCGCCGCCAGAGAACGCGTGAAGAGCGCGCTGAACAATGACGTCAGATCCCACTTCGATCCCGAGACGCACGAAGTCACGGAGAAGCAGGTAGCGAGTGAGGTCAATCCGGATACGATCCGCAGGCAGCAGACGGAATTCGGCATCCACCGGACCTGGTATGAGGTCCTCTCGCAGCTGATCTCGTTGTTCCCGCTCCTGGGTATCCTTGGTACCGTATCCGGTCTCATACAGAATCTGAATGCGGCGCCCGCCGCGGCGGCAGGCGCGGATGCCGTACAGAGTGTCATGGACCAGCTCGTGAGCGGCATGAGCGTCGCCATGAATTCCACGTATTGGGGGCTGATCGCCGCCATTGTTCTCAAACTGATCGCCACGACGGTCCCGGGACGCCTGATCAGCGAAACGGAGAACCTGTTTGAGGATTACGACAAGCGGTTCACCAATGCCACGATCTACAAGGATGTGACCGTCCGGTCCGGGGAATGACCGGGGTCGTGTGAGGCGCTTATGAAAAAGCACGGAAAATCCGAGATCATCATGGATCTGACCTCGCTCCTGGACGTGGTCTTTATCATGCTGATCATTCTGTTAAGCAAGAGCACGATCGATTCCCTTAAACTCGCGGAGAACAACCGGGATGCCGATGCCCGGATCGAGCAGGCCGAGACCGCACAGGCCGCCGCGGAGGCGGCAAAGAACAACTATATCAGCCAGATGGAGACACTGCAGCAGGGCTGTGATGTGCTGTCCCTGACGGAATCCTATGATCCGGCGCGCATCATCGAGCGCACCGTCCATATTGTGGACATCAACGGCGGGGCAAATGAGTACACGCTCCGCGGTGCCAATACCAAAGCGGATCTCGAACAGATCCGGACCTTTATCAATGAGCAGATCGAGGCATCCGCGCAAAAAGGCGAGGACCGTCCGATCATTCTCGCTCTCAATGACAATGACGGCAGGATCCTCTACCGCGATGAGCAGGCCTTCATCTCGATGTTCACCGCGATCAGAGAGGATCATGCCAATGTCCATCTGCGGCTGCCCGCAGACATCGAATAGGCGCGCCGATGCTTGCGACGATCCTGATCATCATCGGCGTCGTCCTGCTGATCCCCGGACTGGTGCTGTTCGTCGCCCTGATGCTGGAACCCCTGATCAGTTCCATCGGCATCGTCTTCGGGCGCGATCCCAAATACGCACTCTACAACACGACCAAAGCCTCGCAGAACATGCTGGAGAGCCGGAAACAGGCGCTTCGCGGTTCGTCGGCGTTTCTGATCATCGTCGGCATCCTGCTGATAGCGATCGGTTCCTTCATCAAATATTCCCCGCGCGGCAACGATTCTCTGCTCTTGGAGAACACCGCCGGGCTGACCGCGGGGGATGGGATGGGAGAGACTGATGCGCTTAAGGAAGCTTCCGAAGAGGAGCAGCAGCTGGCGGCGCTTGCCAAAGACTATCGCTATATCATCACGGTCCGCGAGGATCTGATCCTGCTGAATAACGAGCCGATGCAGGATATCAATGCTTTGCAGGCGGCGCTGCGCGAGATCTCCACGGCCGAGACCGTCCTGATCCTCGACGATTACGCGTCCGCATCCGCTTATCACGCGGTACGCGAATGTGTCGATACGCTCCGTCTGTCCTTTGACGAGGAGGCCACACCATGAGGCGGCGTTCCCGCAAAACCGCATGCCTTCTGCTCCTCGGCATCCTGCTCGTCACCTGCGGGTTCGCCTCGAAAAAGGCCGTCAATCTGCGCCTCAATGACGGGCAGCTGCTCATCGATCTGGATGCGGCGATCGAAGAAGCTTCGATCGGACATCTGGGCAGCCCCGAAACGGCGGCGGATACGAAGAAGACGGAGGAAGCAAAGACCGATCCGATCGGTGCCTCCACGGGGAGTGACGCGGTCACCGCTCCCGCTCCCGATGAACCTTCTCCGGAATACATCCTGCGGATCCGCGATGACCGGGTCATCATCGACGGCCTGTCCTCGCAGTTTACGGATCCGGACCTTTTATCCAAGTATCTGAAAAACCGGCTGAATGGCGTTGACCGGGTGATCGTTTACGATGCCTACGCGGAAGCACATTTTTACCGGGCCGTGTTAAAGGCGCTGAGAGGGCTGCAGGCGGAGCAGGGTCTCACCTTTGAGATCCGGGAAGCTCTTGCGCCGGAAGCTTATGCGGAGTGACGGGAAATGAGAAGCACGCGGATGAGAGACAAGTTCATCACGATCGCCGTCATGGTGCTCATCTGCTCGCTTTTGTGCGGGCTGGATTTCCTGAACCCGTTCGAGACGTATCTCAACACGGACGAGAACAAGCTGTATCAGCACATTTCGGCGGACATGCTGATCGATGAGTACCGGCAGGACGAGAAGAGTTTTAAGGAGAAATGGCAGGACCGGTATTACGCCGTCTCCGGTGTGGTCGGAGAGAAGAAGGACAACGGGAAAGAGATCCGTCTGTGCGGTACATCCGCGCAGAATGCGGGCGATGAGGTGTCGATCATCTGCAATACCTCGGCGGTCAAAAATGAGATCCGCACGCTGCAGACCGGGGATACCGTGCAGATCCACGGGCTTTTATCCGTCGATCTCCTGCATCATCTCAATCTGAAAGCGGAGAAGCTCATGGTGACCGATGAAAATGTCGCGGTCCGCATGAGCGAGTACTCCACATTAAACGGAACCACGATCAATACAGATCAGTGCATCCGGCGGACGCTCACGGGGGACGGGGCGGTCAGTTATTCCATCCCGAAGAGCTGGGCCGGCATCGAGCACGATCTGCAGGCGGAGGAACTCGGCGAGATGCCGGGATTCCAGTACCGGCTGAACGAGCTTCCCGGCGAGAAGCAGACCGTGGAGCCGGAGAGCTTCTTCATCTGCTATTTCGATAACAACGAGATGCTCGAGAGTCCCGGCGAGCGCGGTAAGACCGACCTCATCGAGAAGGCGATCATCGCCAACATCCTGAAGAAGGCGCCCGACGACGCTTCGATCCGGACACATAAGAAAAAGACCTACTACGGCGCGGAGTACCATTACTACGAGGGACAGTTTGCCAAGAGCGCACTGGATAAGCCCTGCCGTCTGGAATTCGCTTTTCAGCCGGTCGGCAGCAAGGGCATCCTGGTGTATCTCTATGTGTTTGATAAACCGTTGCACAAGGACGAGGCACTGTTTGTGATGAGGTTTGCCCAATGATCGATCGGATCCTGAATCTGTCCATCTTTATCGTCACCCTGATCCTGATGATCCGGTTCTTCCGCAAGGACGGGAAGTGGACCGCGGAGAAGGCGGGGACGATCTTCCGGTACTTCACGGTGTTGAGTAACTGCTTCTGTGCGCTCGCGGCGCTCGGTGTGGCGATCGTTCCCGGGCAGCCTCTTCTGTGGTTGATGAAGTATCTCGGGACCGTGGCGGTGACGGTGACGATGCTCACGGTGTTCCTGTTCCTCGCGCCGGCCTACGGGACGCTCCTCGGACTGCTCAAGGGCTATGATCTGTTCATGCATCTTTTGACACCGCTTGCCGCCATCCTTACCCTGTGTGTCTTTGAGCGGCGGCCGGTGTCCGTGCCGGCGGCGCTCTCCGCTGTCCTGCCGGTGATCGTCTACGGCTTCTGGTATCTGTATCACATCACGATCGCGCCGGAGGAGAAACGGTGGGAGGATTTCTACCGCTTCAATCAAAACGGGAAGTGGCCGGTCACCTATGTGGCGATGACGGCCGCTGCGTCGCTGCTGTGTCTCGCATATTGGGGGATCCTGCAGATCCCGGGATAGGAGAGCATGTGATGAATATCCTTTGTCTGATCGTTTTCGTGATCGCGACCGCGGTCCATCTGGTCGCCTCATACCGGAAGGATACGAAGTTAAGGAACATTACCAAGCCGTTCCTGCTGCTGGCGCTATTGGGATTCTATGTGCTCTCGGCGCGGTCTTTATCCTGGTTCATTGTCCTTGCGCTTTTCTTCAGCTGGCTCGGCGATGTGCTGCTGATGCCGAAGGGCCTGAAGTGGTTTACGGCCGGCGGCATCGCCTTTATGATCAGTCACGCGTTTTTCGTCGCCGGTTATTGCAGGGACATTGTCTTCGGGGCGATCCCTTTTTTCCTGATCCCCGTGCTGGCGGTCTTCTTTGCGGTGACGGTGGCATGCATCTTTTCAAGGCTGAAGCCGCATCTCCCGAAGCCGCTGTTCTATCCGATGTTCCTGTACCTGCTCATCAACGGCACCATGAACTGTTTTGCCATCTTCCGCTGCGTCAGCACTTTTTCGGCCGCCACGCTCACGACGGCGGTCGGCGCGGCGCTGTTTTTTGTCTCCGATACCTCGCTGTTCTTTGTCCGGTTCAAGAAGGACGGCCGGCTGAAGACACATTTCCTCGTCATGCTCACTTATTCGGTCGGCGAGCTGCTGATCGTGCTGGGTCTTTTGTAGAAACGGAGGGCGCTTATGAAATACTATCTGTACAATTCGCTGGCAAATAACGGGATCCGGCCTGAGGTGCCGGAGGGGACTAAGCTCATCGATGCGGTCGGGATGGATTATCCGGCGTATCTGGGGAATCTTGCTCCGGAGGATGAGGTCGTGCTGGTCGGCGGAGACGGCACGCTCAATTATTTCGTCAACGCGGTCCGGGGCATCGAGATCAAAAACAATATCTATCTGCTGGGCTGCGGGACGGGCAATGATTTCCTCAAGGACCTCGGCCGCAACCCGGGGGAAGAGGTACCGGTCAATCCGTATCTTAAGGGGCTGCCCGTCGTGCGGGTGAACGGCCTCGAGAAACTTTTCCTCAACAACATGGGCTTCGGCATCGACGGCTACTGCTGCGAGGTGGCGGACCGGATCAAGGCGAAGAATCCGGAAGAGCAGATCGATTATTCCGGGATCGCCATCAAGGGGCTGCTGTTCCATTTCAAACCCTGTCACGCGGAGATCACGGTCGACGGCGTGACGCATGAATTCGATCATGTGTGGATCGCGCCGACGATGAAGGGCAGGTTCTACGGCGGCGGGATGCAGATGGCACCGGCGCAGGACCGCGCCTCGGGGCAGCTGACGGTGGTGGTCTATC
>JAFXTJ010000133.1 GCA_017535945.1 Lachnospiraceae bacterium | reverse complement strand
TATTTCCTTCCGGGAGAGACGGTGACGCTGACCGTTTCCCTGAAAGCAGGTACGATCCCCCAAGCGGACAGCGGACCGTACACGGATGAACTGCAGATCAAACGGATCGAGGTTGCCTCCGGCGGCTATCTGAAGGCCGATGACGGGACCGGGGAACCCGCAGGGATCACAGGTAATCCGAACGAGGCATTGCAGATCGGCATCCCGATCGATCTCGAGGTTATGCCGGCCTTTTCCGTCACCCCTGCGGCCGACGCGCAGAACGGCGGGGCGGTCGATCTGGGCGAAGCCATGGTCGGGCAGACCCTGGAACCCGTGACCTTTATGATCCGCAATAACGGGACCGTGTCACGGAATTTCATGGTCCGTGTGTACAAGAGTGATGTGTATACCCTGCACGAATCCCTCCTTGCGGATAAGGATCCGGATGAGGCTATCGAGGTGAAAGCGGGCGCGCGTCTGGCGGTGACGGTATCGTCCGGGGAGCTGACCGCTGCCGGTGAGATGACCGGCCGTCTGCAAATCACCGCGAACGGGATCAGCAGGGAGATCCCTCTGAAGGCCGCTGCCATCGACGCGCCGACGGGGCTTGCGATCAAGGCGGTCCCGGATCAGTACTACGACGGGACGGCAAAGAAGCCGGTGCCGCAGGTCTGGTTCGGCAATACCAAGCTGGCAGACACGGATTATACCGTTACCTATGCGAACAACACCAATGCGGCGTTAAAGGACTCGAACAAGCCGCCCACGGTGACCGTCAGGGGCAAGGGCAATTTTGCGGGATCCTGCAGTGCGAGCTTCAATATCCTGCCGCGCCCCGTCGCCGATGCGGAGGCCGAGAACGATGCGCTCGTTAGGAACGGCAGTCTGCCGGCGAATCAGATCCTGACCGCGAACGGCGGCGTGCAGAAGGGCAGGTTCGTCCTGAAATATACCTATGAGGACGGCCGCGAGCTGACGCTGAAGGAGAATACGGACTATACGCTCGATTACCAGGGGATCGATCCCAAAGAGGCCGGACTTTATACGGTCACGGTGCGTGGCAAGGGCAATTATACCGGCAGCCGTACGGTGACCCTCGCCATCGTGGATCCGCGGGAAAAGACCCTGATCTCCAAGACGACGATCCCGGCCATCCCGAACCAGGTCTACAGCGGCAAGGGTTATATCCTGAGGGCAGCCGGAGCGGTCTGCGGAGCGGAGCAGACCTTTGCTCTGGATGCGTCGAAGAAGCAGTTTGCCTTTACGATCAAAAAGGGCGGCCAGGTCCTGCGCTACGGCAGAGATTATACGCTCACCTATGCCGATAACCGCGAGGTCGGCACGGCGACGGTGACGATCATCGGGACCGGGGACGCGTATACGGGGAGTGTCACTAAGACGTTTAAGATCACCGGTAAGCCGCTCGCGAGTGTGAAGCAGACGGGATTCATCGCGAAACCGTTCTATACCGGATCCCCGGTGTCACAGCCGCTGGTCTTCCATGATGCCGCAAAGGACGTCGACAGAGATCTGGAGGAGGGCCGGGACTATACCGTGACCTGCCTTGAGGGGGAAGCGACGGAACCGGGAACCTACAATCTGGTCTATACCGGCAAGGGACTCTACACCGGCAGCGTGAAGAAGAGTTTTACGATCGTCAGTGATATCCGGCTCTGCTTGCCGGAGGGGCTGGAGGCTTCCTATGAATGGACCGGCAGCCCGATCGATCCGTTTGGCATGTCAGGCGGTGCCGGGCTGATGATCGGAGGAAGGACGCTGCGCAAAGGCACAGATTATTCCTGTGCGATCACCAATAACGTGAACCCCGGCACGGCGACGATCACGTTCACCGGGAATGCACCTTATACCGGGACACTGAAGAAGACCTTCCGGATCGTTCCCTGCAGCTTGCCGCAGGGATTGGGACGGATCATAACCAGAGTCCCCGGCGGTGATCCGGCCGATTTTGTCGGAGCGATGAGACTCGCACCGTGGCCACAGGAACAACCGAATCAGTGGTACAGCGCTGATTACAGAAAGAGCGGAGTGAAGCCGGAACCGACCATTATGGACACGCTGAACAGCCGGGTAATGGTCTCCGGCAGGGACTATACACTGCAGTGGTCGAACCATACGGCGACTTATACCAGGGATGATCGGGGTTCCGATAAGCGGGTACCGACCGTGACCATCACCGGCAAAGGGACATATACCGGCAGGATCACACTGAGCTACTACATCCAGCCGGCCTCGATCAATCCGGCCCCGATCCCGCCGTTGACGATCACCGCGACGGATGTGTATTATGCGGATCAGCCGGGATTCTACCGCAGGACCGCTGTCAGGGTCACGGACCCGGACGGCAAAGTGCTAAGTGCGAATACGGATTATTGTATTGAGGAATACGGGAAGTTTGTGCCTGATCCGAATAGCCCCGGTACCATGATTCTTCAGCCGCTTACCGCAGACGATAAGCCTGATCCCGGCACGCAGATCAAGGTGAAGATAAAAGGCATGGGGAATTACTACGGATCCAATGGCGGGACTTACCATGTGCTCAAATACAATATCGCTTCCGCCAACATCACAATAGCGGACCAGACATATGCCGATGGGGAATATATCGAACCGGGACCGGAGGCTTTTCCGGATGTCAAGGTCAAGATCGGCGGGAAGGACGTCGTCCTGAAATACGGCGAGGCTTTTGAAGCAAACAGGAACTCCTTTGAGAACAACAGGATGCCGGGTACGGCCAGAGTGAAGATTTACGGGAACGTCGGATGGGGGTACGGCGGCACCAAGATCGTCACCTTTAAGATCAAAAAACGGGAAGCGAACGATAACAGTATTATTGTTCGCGATCCGGATAACAATGAATGGACGAAGGATCACCGGCCGAAAGTTTCCTATTCGCCGGCAGGATGCAGACCCCGGCCGTTAGAAGTATACTATAGAGACCCCAATGGCAATCTTACCGGTTTAAACCCCGTCACGGATTATGCGCTATCGTGGAGAAATAATACAAAGTGCGCGGAAGCGGATGGCAGTGCATCGGACCCCATTGTCACGATCACATTTAAGGGAAACTACACCGGCAAAGTGGAGCGTCATTTTTCCATCGAAAAGGCGAAACTGTTGGCGAGTAAATACGATCTGGATGTTTCCCAGAAACTGGAGCCGGTGATCGAGAAAGTTGGTGACGGAACCGAGAGACTGACCGGCATGAAGTTTAAATACTCCGGCATGACGGCGGTGCTGACGGAGAACGAAAGCGGTAAAAAGATCGCGAATACGGATTATACCGTTGTCTATGATTATATGGATGATACAGCGAAGATCCGGCGGCTGGAAAATGGTGAATACGTGGAGTCAGGCACGGCAAAATATATGAACGTAAAGGACGGGGATATCATCCCTCTCGGAACCGGCCTCATCGCGGTCGTAGAGGCTGCGGAAGGGGAGAACAGGAATTATACGGGGAGGTTCTATCTCGAGGGAGATTGTGAGATCCGTGTCATGGCTCCCGTAAATCTCGCTTCCGCGACGATCACGCCGCCGGATCTGGAGTATGAACCGCATCGTATCATCGGAGAGGGACAGGTTGCCGATGAAAGCACCATCACGGCTCCGGAGGACAGGTTTGAAGTGAAGGTAAGGATCGGCACAAAGACGATGATACTGGATCCGGATTGCTATGGCCTGACAGACTGGAAGAATAATCACCATGCCGGCACGGCGCAGGTCACCGTCAGGGGAATCGAATCAAAGGGCTATGGCGGTTCGAAGACCGTGAACGTGAAGATCAACCCCTTTTCGTTAACGGATCGTGTGGAGAATGCGGGCAACCCGGATATCCGGATGCAGTGGCAGGTCGGGAACGACTGGTATGATTACGTGGATGTCCGACGCGGTGAGTCGGCGGTTATCAGTTACGAGTATACCACTTCCGTCGTCATGCCCAGACCGGATATGATAAACGGTATCTTCGTGTCGGATGATCTGCATTTTAATGAGTATGTCAGCGAGGGGGAGGACTATACGATAACCTACCGGAACAATAAGAAGTCCTATGTGTTTGGAAAAGGACAGAAAACCGAAGCCGAGATCAAAGAGCTGAAGAAGAACGCGCCGGCCGTCATCTTTACGGGAAAAGGGGATTATTGCGGCAGCTGTGAACTCTATTTCTCGATCACTCCCGCGGAAATAGATGACCGGTGCACAGTGACGGTGCCCGATGTCATCTGGCAGGATAAGGCGGGCAATTTCAAACTCCGGAGTCAGGATGTTACGGTGACGGACAAAAGCGTGGGGAAGCTGAAGGCCGGAACGGATTATTGTAATGCGGAAGAATTCAAATATTATAATTGGAGCGGGAAGCCTGTTACTGTGATACGTCCGGGTGAAACAGAACCGGTACCGGTACTAAACAGGACGGGATTTCAACCGGATGATATTGTGCCGGCCGGGACAAGGATCAAAGTCTGGATCACAGGCAAGGGAAATTACAGGGGAAATGGTCAATATGCATCGGAAACGTCAGCTAACTATTATCTGCTCTACGCCAACAACCTGAATACAGCTGCGGTCACGATCAAGGATCAGGACTATACCGGCGGGGAGATCAATCTGACGGAAGAAGACATCAAGGTGTCGATGCGGGTCGGAGGGAAGACGATGGATCTCGAGAAGGGTACGCACTACAAGATCGTCTATGAGGGAGATCATACCAAGGCCGGCACGGTCAAAGTGCGGATCGAAGGGATCCCGTCGGGAGGTTTCAAGGGCAGTAAAGCGGCGACCTTTAAGATCAAGGCTTATACGATGAAGTGACGATAACGCAGATCAAGTAACGACAAAAGCGCCGCACATAGCTGCGGCGCTTTTCCTTGCCTGTGGATCCGGGTTTTATACCAGATCCGCGATCTCGTAGAGCAGGCGTTCCGTGTCAGCCCAGCCCAGGCAGGGGTCGGTGATGGACTTGCCGTAGACGCCGCAGCCGATCTTCTGATTGCCCTCCTCGATATAGCTCTCGATCATCACACCTTTTACCATGGCATGAAGGTCTTCATTGTGCTTGCGGGAATGGAGCACTTCCTTGACGATGCGGATCTGCTCCTTAAACTGCTTGTCGGAATTGGAATGGTTGGCATCCACGATGCAGGCAGGGTTACTGATCTCGCGCTCGTCGTAGAGGCGTTTTAACAGGCGCAGATCCTCGTAGTGATAGTTGGGAATCGTCTGGCCGTGCTTGTTGGAGGCGCCTCGCAGCACCACATGGGCGAGCGGGTTGCCGCCGGTCTTGACCTCGTAGCCGCGATAGGAGAAATCGTGCGGCCGCTGCGCCGCGTAGACGGAATTGAGCGTGACCGTGAGGTCACCGCTGGTGGGATTCTTCATGCCGGCCGGCACATCAAAGCCGCTGGCGACCATGCGGTGGTGCTGATCCTCCACGGAACGCGCACCGATGGCGACGTAGGAGAGGATGTCGGCGACATAACCCCAGTTGTCCGGATAGAGCATCTCGTCAGCTGCGGTGAGACCGCTCTCCTTGATGGCACGGATCTGCATGTGCCGCATTGCGATGAGACCGGCGTGGAAATCGGTCTTGCCCTCCGGATCGGGCTGGGAGGTGATGCCCTTGTAGCCCTCACCCGTGGTGCGCGGCTTGTTCGTGTAGATGCGGGGGACGAGGATCAGCGAATCCTTTACCCGGTCGTTTACGGCGGCCAGACGCGAGACATAATCGCAGACGGCATCCTCATTGTCGGCGGAGCACGGTCCTACGATGACGAGGAATTTACTGCTCCTGCCGGTGAAGACGTCGGCGATCTCCAGATCCCGTTCGGCCTTTTTATGCGCGAGCTGTTCCGGCAGCGGGAATTCGTCGCGGATCTCGTCCGGTGTCGGCAGCTTCTGGATATACGTGAATGACATGATCTTTTCCCCCAAATGAGTGTTACAAAACCATGTGACAGTATAGCATAATGCATGGTAAAATAAAACGGATATTTACGGCGGATATCGGACCGCTGTGCGTACGGCGGGAGGTAGCGTCCCGCCGGGAAAGGAGTCATGATGAAGAACGATCGCTGGGTCTACTATCAGGATATCACGCCGGAGGATCAGGGGAACGGCGTTGTCCGGCGGGTGCTGGCCTACGGGCCGGATGTGATGGCGGTGGAGAATACCTTTGCCGAAGGGGCGGTGGGAGCGCTGCATTCCCATCCGCACTCACAGATCACTTATGTGGTGAGCGGGGCCTTTGAATTCGAGATCGACGGCGAGAAGCATATGGTCCGCAAAGGAGACACACTCTACAAGCGGGACGGCGTCGTCCACGGCTGTGTGTGCAAAGAGGCCGGTGTCCTGCTGGATATCTTCGCCCCGGCCAGAGAGGACTTCGTGAAGGATCTGTGAGGCTGTCAGCTCCTCCCCGTGCGGATTGATCCCGCTTGAGACCGCATCGTTGGATGTGCATCTTTATTCTTCAATAAGAAACCCGCTTCAACTATGATCCGTTGAAGCGGGTTTTTCTTCCGGTTCAGGCCGGTCTCACGGACCGGGTCAGCCCAGATACTTCCGGAGGGTCGCCCGTACCGCGCCGGGGCCGGCGATGAGCTCGGTGAAGTAGTTCTTCACCGCATCCGCCATGCCCAGGGCAACGAGGTCGGTGCCGAAGATCTGCGCGTTGGAGAGGAGGGGATCCAGTGCGGAGAGATCACCGGCGGGTGCTCCCAGGCGGAAGCCTTTGACATATTCCGCGGAGGAGGAGAGCAGCGGATCGGGGCTGGGCTCAAAGGCTTTGCCCTCGTCATTCACCGCCATGAGATAGCGCAGCCATCCGGCAAATACCAGCGGGATGAAGCGCAGATCTTTGATGTTCAGCTTATCCGAAGCCGCATAGGCCTTGATCGTCTCGCCGAAGCGGATCGGGAGCTTCTGGGAGGTATCGCAGGCGATCCGCTGCGGCGTATCCGGCATGAACGGGTTGGGGATGCGGACGTTCACCACTTCGTCGATGAACTTCTTGGGATCGAGAATCCCGGGATTCACCACCACCGGCAGGCCCTCGATATAACCGATCTGCTTGACGAATTTCTTCAGCAGCGGATCCTTCATCTCTTCGGAGATCAGTTCGTATCCCAGGAGACATCCGTAGATCGCAAGCGTTGTGTGGAGCGGGTTCAGGCAGGTGCAGACCTTCATCTTCTCGACCTTATCCACGGTGGCACGGTCGGTGTAGATGATGCCCTGTCTGTCGAGCGGCAGCTTCCCGTTCGGGAAGAGGTCCTCGATGACCAGATATTCGCATTCCTCGGCATTGACGAAGGGTGCGACCCAGGTTTTCTTCGAGGTGACGACGGGCTCAAGTCCGGAGATGCCGTCTTTGCCGAGCATTTCCTCGACACGGGCGTCCGGGCGGGGGGTGATCTTGTCGATCATGCTCCAGGGGAAGGTGACTTTGGCAGGATCGTGCAGATAATCCGCAAAGCCCTGCTCCGCAAGGCCGTTCTTCACCCAGGCTTCCGCAAATGCTTCCGCGGCGGCCTTCAGCTTATCCCCGTTGTGGGAGCAGTTGTCCATGCTCACCATCGCGATCGGGAGTGCGCCGGCTGTGTAACGGCTGTAGAGGAGGGAGAAGACCTTGCCCAGATAGCTCTCCGCACCGTCGGGACCCGCCGCGAAATCCCTGGCGATCGCCTCCGGTGTCCGGCCGGCGGCATCGGTCACGGCATAGCCCTTTTCCGTGATCGTGAAGCTCGCCATTTTGAGGGAAGGATTCGTGAAGATCGCCTGCAGCCTTGAGAAATCCGCCGCATTGCCGCGGTCCAGGATCAGCGACTCCACGATGCTGCCGACCACGGTCTTGTCCACCGTGGCATCCGCTTTCAGTGTGGCAAGGATGCTTAAGTTATCGTGAGGCCGATAACTTTTCTCTATTATTTCGTAATCATATCCCTCGACCGCGACGAGTCCGGTATCCACGGCACCGGTATCCAGAAGCTTCTGCATGATGTTCGCCTGGAAGGCGCGGAAGATGTTGCCGGCGCCGAAATGTACCCATTCGGGACGGATGCCGGTATTGGCACGGACCGCCTCATAGTCAAAGGCGGGCAGCTTATAGCCGGCTGCTTCAAAGGCGGCGCGGTCAGTATTGATGCTTGCTCTGGTGAGTTCCATGGCAGTATCCTTTCCTGATAACAGACGGTGAACGGTTGAAGTGCGGCGGGGATCAGCGGGGCGTCACGCCGCGTTCGTGCGACTTTTCGATCGCCTCCCACAGGCCGTTTAAGTAGGTGGCGCCGAGCGCACGGTCGTAGAGACCGTAGCCGGGCATTGCCACTTCATCCCAGATCATGCGGCCGTGGTCGGGACGGATGGGCCCGTCGAAGCCGATGTCATAGAGGGCGAGCATGAGTTCGTACATATCGAAGCTCCCGTCGCTGGATAGGTGCGCGGCCTCCTCGAAATCCTGCTGGGAGTTGAACTTGAGGTTACGCACATGGGCGAAGTGGATCCGGCCTTTCAGGGAGCGGATCATATCCGGCAGGTCGTTCTCGAGGTTCGTGCCGTAGGAGCCCGAGCAGAAGGTCACGCCGTTGTGCGGATTGTCCACCATCTGCATCATGCGCAGGATGTTCTTCTTGTTGATGATGATGCGGGGCAGACCGAAGACGCTCCAGGCCGGATCGTCCGGATGGATCGCCATGTTGATGTCATATTTGTCGCAGACCGGCATGATCCGCTCGAGGAAGTATTTCAGATTCGCAAAGAGCTTCTCGTCATCGACATCCTTATAGGCCTCGAAGAGCTCTTTGACATGCGCCATGCGCTCCGGCTCCCAGCCCGGCATCACCGTGCCGTTCATTTCGCCGGAAATGGTCTCGAACATCTTCTCCGGGACGATCGCGTCGATCGCCGCCTGGTTGTAGGCGAGCACCGTGGAGCCGTCGGGGCGCTTCCTGGCGAGCTCCGAACGGGTCCAGTCAAAGACGGGCATGAAGTTGTAGCAGACCATATGGACATCCGCCTGCCCCAGCCGTTCCAGTGTGGTGATGTAATTCTCTATGTACTGCTCCCTGTCCGGCGTGCCGATCTTGATCGCGTCGTGGATGTTGACACTTTCGATACCGGCCAGCTGCAGACCCGCATCCTCGATCTCTTTTTTGAGTGCGAGAATGTCCCCGGATTTCCAGACCTCGCCCGGCTGTGTGCCGTAGAGCGTGGAGATCACGCCGGTGACGCCGGGGATCTGGCGGATCTGTTTCAGGGTCACGGTGTCGTAACCCGTGCCGTACCATCTGAGTGTCATCTGCATAGGGGAGCCTCCCTTCCTTGTCCCCGTACTGGCAGCCGCCATGCGGCGGCCGCCGGCACAGGCATCATCATCCAACCTTCGCTCCCATTATAACTGCTGCGATTATGCAAAAAAGCATATTTCTTGTGCAAAACCTTGCAATATTTGCCATGTGTGCTACAATGCGTTGAAAAAGGAGGTGCCCCATGGCCAGGCGTGCAAAAGACGGCCGCGTGCGCGTGATCGACGCGTCGGAGCAGCGGCAGTATCTGCAGGAAGGTTCCTATGAAGTCTATGAGAAGATCGGGCCGCCGACGGGCGCCACGGAATTTCATTACCATGACTTCTATGAGATCATCTTCATCTCGGAGGGGCAGTTCGCGTCGCAGGTGGGCGATGTCACGCATGAACTGCGCAAGGGCGACTTCCTGCTGATCGGCAGGAACACGCTGCACCGTTACTATCCCGAGGAGAAGAAGCATGACACCTCCAGGCGCTTCATCATCTGGATCCGTCCGGAGATGCTCGATGAACTCTCCGGCGGGGAGACCGATCTCTCCGCGTGCTTCCGCGAGGGGAGCGCGGTCATCTATCATTTCCCGCTCAATTATGAGGATATCCTGGGGGGCTTCCTGATCAAACTCGCCATGTCGGAACTCGTGGATGACGTGGATCCCGTCATGCGGCGTGTGATGGACCGCGGGTATCTCGCGCTGTTCTTTTCCTATCTAAACGTCCTGTGCGAGCGGCACAGCTATATCTACGCGGATTCGGCCGTGATGGAGAATACCATTGTGGAGGAGATCGACCGCTATATCGAGGAGCATATCGAAGAGCCCGTCACGATCGATGAACTCGCCGGCGCCGCGCATCTGTCCAAGTATTATTTCGTACGCCGCTTCAAGGAGCTGACGGGCGTCACCGCGCACACCTATCTGATCAACAAGCGCCTGATCCGCGCATGCGAGCTGCTCAAGGACGGAGAGGAGGTCATGAATGTCTACAGCGCGGTCGGCTTCTCCGATTATTCGGTCTTTCTGCGCAACTTTCGCAAGGTTTACGGCGTTTCACCGCGCGAATACGCGAAGGAAGGTTAGATCATATCCGACGATGCCCGCGGATGCATATGAGCAATTCCTGTCGGATAAAGAGGCAATTCATGCATGATATCGGGGTTTACACGGGCAAAATATGCAATTATAATACGTTTTGTAATCAGGGAAAACCCGAATTGAAATTTTTAAACAACCATTTTCATTTTCAACACATCAAGGAGGTAACAAGATGAAGAAGAGGATCCTGAGTGTCATGCTCTCGGCGGCCATGGTGATGACGGCGCTCGCGGGCTGTGGCTTAAGCGGCGGCACCACGGCACCCGCAGCCGCTCCTGCAGCGGATGCCCCCAAGGCAGAGGCCCCTGCGGCGGAAGCTCCCGCGGCTGAGACGCCCGCAGCACCCGCAGCGGATGCGATCACGCTGACCTACGCGGAGGTCAACCCGCTCGAAGGCACGATCGTCGGTCAGATGGCCGCGAAGTTCAAGGAAGAGGTGGAGAGCCGTTCCAACGGTTCCATCATCATCGATATCCAGGCATCCGGTGTGCTCGGCACCGAGAACGAGGTTCTCGACGGTATGCTGGCTGAGACCGGCACGGTCGACATCTCCCGTATCTCCGCTTTCGCTCTGACGAGCTACGGCGGCGAGAAGAGCAAGCTCCTGTCCCTGCCCTACACCTTTGTGAGCAGAGAGCACTATTGGAAGTTCGCGGAATCCGATCTCGCACAGGAATTCCTGAACGAGCCCCACGACAACGGCACGCCGCTAGTCGGTCTCTTCTACGGCGAAGAGGGCTTCCGCCACTTCTTCACCAAGGAGCCCGTCAGCGATATCTCCGGGTTCAAGGGCATGAAGATCCGTGTTTCCAATGACCCCGTCATGGTCGGTCTGGTCCAGGGTCTGGGCGCCAACGCCACCGAGGTTGCTTTCACGGAGCTCTATTCCGCTCTGCAGACCGGTGTCTGCGACGGTGCGGAGCAGCCCATCGCGAACTACAAGTCCAATGCATTTGACGAAGTCGCTCCCAATATGATCCTCGACGGCCACACCCTCGGCGCGATCCAGGTCGTGGTAGCCGATGCGGCATGGAACAAGCTCACCCCCGAGCAGCAGGAGATCTTAAAGGAAGCGGGCAAGGCTGCCGGCGCTTATGACAAGGAGATTTCCGAGTCCAAGGAGAACGAGGTTCTCGAAGGACTCAAGGCGAGCGGCATCAACATCGTGGATGTGCCCGACAAGAGCGCCTGGCAGGAAGCGACCAAGCAGGTGATCGCGGACAACACGAAGGGTCAGGAAGAACTTTATCAGAAGATTCTCGACCTGCAGTAAGATTTTCTTTCGGGGCCGCCGTATCCCGTACGGGATGCGGCGGTTCTTTGTAAAGAGAGGGGATAGGTATGACGGCATTTTTCGAAAAAGTGGATAAGTTCAGGCCGGTCTATGATGTCACCTACCGGATCGTGCTGTTTATCTGCAAGATCCTGTTGATCGGGGATATCCTGATCACCAGTTACAGCGTGTTGGGGCGGTACATCCCCTTCATCCCGGATCCTGCGTGGACGGAGGAAATCGTGCTGACTTTCATGTCGTATATGGCGGTGCTCTCCGCAGCACTGGCCATCCGGAAGAAGTCTCACATCCGTATGACGGCATTTGACAAATATCTGCCGGATCCGGCGATCAAGGCGCTGGATATCCTGGCCGATGTTGCGGTCCTCGTGCTGTCGGTCATCATGATCGTGACGGGCTGGCAGTTTGCGACGACCATCGGCGGCCGCGGGACCTATGTCAGTATTCCCGCACTGTCCAGATTCTGGAAGTATTTCCCGATCCCCGTGGCCGGTGTCGCCATGCTGCTCTTTGAGCTGGAGGCGATCTACGGTCATATCCGGGGCATCTTTATCAAGGAAGAAGGAAAGGAGGAAGCGAAATGACGGTCAATGGTGCAGCGATCGCTGTGTTACTCATCAGTTTCCTCGTGATGATCCTGCTGCGTTTCCCGATCGCATACGCAGTTGCATTGTCTTCGATCTTCTGCCTGCTCTATCAGGGGCTGCCGCTGACGACGGTCTCCCAGCAGATGATCAAGGGCATCAGTTCCTTCTCCCTCATGGCGGTGCCGTTCTTTATCACGATGGGCGTGCTCATGGGCACGGGCGGCATCTCGGACAAACTGATCGCACTGGCCAATTCCCTGGTCGGCTGGATGACCGGCGGCATGGCCATGGTCAATATCGTCGCCTCCTATTTCTTCGGCGGCATCTCCGGTTCGGCGGCGGCCGACACGGCATCTCTTGGCAGTATCCTGATCCCCATGATGGTCGATCAGGGCTACGATGACGACTTCTCCACGGCGGTCACGATCACGTCCTCCTGCGAAGGGCTGCTGGTCCCGCCCAGTCACAACATGGTCATCTACGCCATGAGCGCCGGCGGTATCTCGGTCGGCTCCCTGTTCCTCGCGGGATATCTGCCGGGAGCACTGCTGGCAACCTCGCTGATGGTCGGTTCCTACATCATCTCGAAGAGGCGCCACTATCCCAAGGGAGAGAAATTCTCCTTCATCGGCTTCATCAAGCAGCTGGGGGCCTCCTTCTGGGCACTCGCGGCGGTCATCATCGTCGTGGTCGGCGTGGTCGGCGGGTGGTTCACGGCGACGGAATCCTCTGCCATCGCGGTCATCTATTCCCTGCTCGTGAGTGTCTACATCTACAAGGGACTCAACTGGAAAGGTGTCTGGAAGGCCCTGGAGAGCTGCGTCGATACGCTCGCGATCGTGCTGATCCTGATCTCGACCTCGAGCATCTTCGGTTACTGCCTGACGACCCTGCATGTGCCGGATCTGGCGGCCAACGCGGTCCGCTCCGTATCGAGCAATCCCTATGTGATCGCGCTGCTGCTCAACCTGATCCTGCTCGTCCTGGGCATGATCATGGATATGGCGCCGATCATCCTGATCGCGACGCCGATCCTGCTGCCGCTCGCCACCTCGATCGGGATCGACCCGATCCAGTTCGGTATCATGATGGTGTTGAACTGCGGCATCGGTCTGCTGACCCCTCCCGTGGGCGCGGTGCTCTTCATCGGCTCCGCCGTGGGCAAGGTCAAGATGGAGCGTGTGGTCAAGGCGACCCTGCCGTTCTATCTGTGCATGATCATCGCGCTGTTGCTCATCACCTTTATCCCGGAGATCAGCCTGTGCATCCCGTGGATCTTTGGCTACACGGGCGGCAGGTAAGTGCGGCAGCGTATGCATCACGAGTTCACCTATCGCAATACGCCCGCCGATCACTGGCTTTTCTACATGGGCAATATCTATCATCAATGGACAGCGGTCGTAAACATCGTGTTTACGATCGCTGCTCTTATTCTTGTCATCGCCCGCTTCCGGGATGCCCATCCCGTGCTGCAGGCTCTGATGCTCATGGCGCTGTTCCTCTTTCCCGTCATCCAGCCGCTCGTGATCTTCTCCCGTGCGTATAAGCAAGCACGGGCTGTCACGGTGGATACGACCCTCATCATGGACGATGATGCTTTCACGATCCGGGTAAAGTCGCACACCCAGCGGATCCCCTGGCGGGATTTCGCCGGTGTCATCGCAAGGCCCGGTCTCATCGTCCTCATGCCGGACGAGATCCATGCCTATCTGCTCCCCGATCGCGTCACGGGCGGCGCACGCCGGCAGGTCCT
>JAFXTJ010000132.1 GCA_017535945.1 Lachnospiraceae bacterium | reverse complement strand
CGGTTCCAGGCGCTGTTTGCCGAGCCGGACTGCTGCTGTTCGCGGGAACCCACACGGCCCTCGAACTGCCCCTTCTGTACGAAGTGATTCCAGAGTTTTTCGGCATCGTTGCCATAGGCCGCGGCAACATCCGGATACCTGGAGGCATAATAGTCCGGATCGAACTTGCCGACCAGTTCCTGCGCCTGCTGCACCAGGAGCTGCTGCTGTACGGCATTCGCGTTGAGCTGTCCGATCCCGATGCTGCCCGCGATCCGTCCGGCCGTGCCGTTCTGCGCGATCTCGAGCAGGGCAAAGGTCCCGACATCATCGGCTGAGGCCTTGCCGATCACGATATCACAGGCATCGCCCTCCCATTTCTCATCGTAGACATAGAAATCCGCGATATCGCCGGCATGCAGGACGATGTTCTTGGTGAGTCCGGTGCGCTTGTCCGTCACGCTGCAGGCGAGCGTCCCCTCGAGGAGCACGATCCGGGAATGGGCCACCTCGTGGCCGACGGGGGCGAGCACCTGCACGACACCCATCGTCCCGCGGATCCCCATCACCATCGTGGAGGTGCGGATATGGAAATTCTCGTCCGCCTCCATCTTCTTCGAAATATCGAAATAGAGGTTGCCCTTGTTCAGCGTGACATCGAGGTTCTTCCCGTTCTTCGTGATGAGCGCGCTGCTCTGCTCATCCAGCTTCACGGCCTTGGTATCATCAAGGGAGAGCCATGCGTAGCTCCGGGCCTCCGTCTCCAGGCTGCTGCCCGAGAACAGGCGCATGCCGCCGGCCGCGGTCAGATCCGCGCCGGACTTGTCCTTTGCCGTGACGGTGCCCTCGGTCTTTGTCAGACGGATCGTGGCGGCCGTGGGTTCCTCCGCGGCCACGGTACACACCCCGGCCGACACGAACATCGTGCAGGCTAAGAACAATCCCAACAGTCTCTTGCATGTGATTCTCATCATAGCATTCCTCCTGATTACTTCTCCTGCGCCCGTTCATTACGGAATAGGAGATGCGGTGATCGATACACTATTGCCCGGCATTGTGAACGTAACCTGGGTGGGTGAAGAACCCGATGTCGTGAGTTGCACCGTTTTTCCGTTATAGGTGACATATACCCAGTAAGAGCCTGTCGAATCAATCGACACCGTGACCGTGTCTCCCTTCTTGGCCTTTGCAGGAGACACCGACATGGTACTTCCATCGGATGCCGTCTGTGCGCAATTGATCGTAAACTCCGCGGCGCTGCTATCCGACGCTCCAGATTCCTCCACAGATCCGTCAGCGCGCTTTCTGGCTTCCTCTTCCGCGATGAGCCGCAGCTGTTCCGCGTAGAAATCCTCCCATTCGGCCTCCTTTTTATATTTCTCCTGATCACGCCCCATGGCGATGCCGGTATTGGGGTCTCTGCCCTCCTTCTTGCCGAATTCGTCCCAGTGCTTTTTCAAGGCCGCGGGATCCGTGCCCAGTTCGTCCACGACATCCGGATTATGCACCCCGTAATAGTGATAATCCAGGAACCACGGATCGATCGGCGCCTGTTCCTGCTCGAGCTGCTGCTCCGCCTCTCCCGGCTGCACGCCGCGCAGATCCAGATTTTCCTGCGTCGCATCGTAGATCCTGCGGGAAAGCACATCCTCTCCGCCGTGCGCCTGGAAGCGGGTCTTCCCGGCATCGGCGATATTGCCGCCGGCGATCTCCGCCAGCACGAAGCCCGTGATATCCCTGCGCTCGAGACGGCGGATCGTGATGGTTTCCGTCGTGCCCGCCGGCAGTTCCACCAGTGCGTCCGTATCCGCGATCTCTCCGGCCCGGATCTGACCGGAGCGTTTCTCTCCTGTCTCGGGATTGGTCACGGTGGCCACGACCTCGCCCTCCAGGATATAGAGGACCGCCTTGTTGAAATCGGTGGCCTCGACCACACCGATCGTGCCCCGGATCCCCATCGCCATCGTAGAGGTCCTGATCGTGAAACTCTCATCCGCGGAAAGCTTCTCCGTCACATCAAAGAAGATCCGTCCGGCATTGAGCGTGATCTCCAGCGCGCCGCCGTTCTTCTCGATGACCGCTTCGCTGTAGGCATCGAGCTTTGCCGCCTTGGTATCATCGAGCATGAGCCATGCATAGGAGGATTCCGCGGTAGAGACGCAGCTGCCGGAAAACAGGCGCATCCCTTCGGTCTGTGTAAGCACTTTCCCGTCCTGTTTGACCTCGGTGCGTCCCTCGGTGCGGACCAGACGGATCGTGGAGGCCTCCGCCTCCGCTGCATGCGCCGTTATGCAATTCCCGCAGACCGCCGTTTGCAGCAGGATAAAGGTCAGAAATAATGAGACGCCCCTCATCACGATGCTGTTTCTGTCAGACCTCCTGATAAGCATATCCTCATCCTCTCTCCGGTCACGCCGGCACATAATCCATTTAAATGTACCATCATCCGGTTGATGTTGCAAGGAGAATCCGACAAACCGGCGCAAGAGTATCCTTTTAGTATACTTTTGGTATATAGCGGAAAGAACGGATTCATGATATATTATAATTTGATGTAATTCGTGCAATCGCCGGAGACATACGACAGCGGATCCGGCTCGATCCTGAACAGGCGGGAGGAACATATGAGAGCAAAACGGACACTGGCAATGCTGCTGGCATGGGGACTGATCCTGACGGAGGCCTTCTCCGCAACCGGCGGCACGGTACGGGCGGCGGCGCCGGAGCCGGAGATGACCGCGGCAGCGGATCCCGGCGTGATCCCGGAACCTGCGCCGGCAGAGGAGCCGGAAAGCCTCGAAGTTCCGGCCGACACCGATCCGAACGGGGAAGAGTCTCCTGTTCCCGGTGAAGAAGAGGACATCTCCGGAGAAGACTCCGATCCTGTTGTTGAGGAGACGCCAGGGGTGTACACCGACCCGGATGCGGATGTGCCCGAAGAAACGGCTCTCCCGGATGAGATCACAACGGAAGAAGTGCAGGATGCCGGCCTCCTTACGGATACCCCGGAGCGCACAGGCATCGGAAATTCACTGGAGTTGTTATGTCAGGAAAAATGGGACTCGGATATTCATGATTATATACAGGTAATTGAGTTCTGTCCCGCCATCGTGGGCTATACCGCCGCACAGCGCCCCGCGGCAAAAGAGGTCACGGTTAAGAACACGGGGACGGAACAACTGACGCTGGAATCCCCTGCCGTGACAAATGCCGCGCTGTCGGATCAGTGGGAGATCTCCGGGCTGAAAAAGTCACAATTGGCTCCCGATGAGGAGACCACCTTTACCGTGCGTCCCAAGACCGGTATCGTTGCTCGCTGGGACGGAAATGAGTGGCAAAACACTCGCTTCGACATCTGCGTGAAGACCGCCGACGGCGGGACCGAGGCACACATCCCTGACGTTTTCCGAGTGGGCCTGATCGGGACGGAACTCGGGGCGCGTCTCGAAACGGGCCCGGATGATGATGATCCCGTTATCTGGATCAGCAGGACATTCACTGCACGGGATCTGACCCCGTATTACGGTGAAGACGATGTGGCGCTCCTGATCGGGGACACCGACATCCAGCTGACACCCGGGGACATCCTAAGGATCGGAGGATTCAAACAGGATACGGATAGAACGTGGGGAACTCCTTCGAGTCTTTCGATTGGCGGGACCATAGGATCGACCCCCGGCAAGCTCAAGGCCGGAACTCTTCAGGCCGGGATCCTGCAGGCATCCTCGATCGATATCACCGACGGGATCGTCTGGGCAGATACGGTGAGTATCGGCGCCTCAGACTATGGCTACTTCCACATCTCCGGGGGAGAACTGCATGTCGCTGAGAGGTTTGACGTCCAGGGCAAAGGATATGGCGCCGAAGCGGCTGTCGAGATCGGAACAGATTTTTATGATGAGGCGACCGGAAAGACACTGCTCTATCCCGCCAAGGTCTACGCCGAATGCCCGATGGAGATCACCAACTCGGTACAGATCAATCAAGGCAGCGAACTGCACGTGACCCCCGGTGATCACGAGGCGGAGGGTGCGCTCATATGCAAAACCATGTATATAGACGGTGACATCTACGTCCGTGACGCGATCAACGAAAACAGACTGACACCGGCCAGGGCAATATCAGCGGAAGATATCAACTTCTACGAGGGGCAAATGGTCGTGGAACAACCCTGTACCAAGCCCGGTTCTATGGGAATCTATGCCCGTGACAGTTTTGATATTTACGGGTTCTCCCGCATCTATTCAGCGAATTCCGAGGAGCGTGTATCAACGCCGACTGCCGTCGTGTTCAGCCAGGGCGGTCCGGCGATCCATTGTGAATGCTGGGATTCTCCCGTCTATTCTCCCGCGGGCATCCATCTTAGGGGCACCGGTCGCATCCTCGCCCAAAGCGGTGACGGTCGTCCCGGTGACGGTCGTCCAGAGAGCTACCCTGCAATCCTGGCCAACCGGGAAGACACGGCGTACTTCAATATCAATTATTACGTAGATCCTGCCGTCAATCACATTGCCCTTCCGGCCGATGCCGATGCCCCCGTCAAAACGGGAAACGGCATGGTCACCGTCTATGACAGCGAAGACCGGGTCGCAAGGACGGTGCTGATCGAGCCCATAGACCAGGAGACCGGGACAGACGCAGCTCCCTCCTTTACGGTCTCCGCCAATGCCCTTTCCCTCTCGGGCGTCGAGGGAGAGGCCACTGCACCCCGGACGCTTACCGTCACCAATAACGGCGGCGTGCCGTTTCGGATCGATCCCGCGGATGTGACCCTCGAGGGGGCCGATGATTCCCTCTTTACGGTGACACAGGAGGGCTCCGTCCTCCTGCCCGGGGAAACGCTTACCCTCACCGTAAACAGAAAACCCGATGCACCCGGACGGCCCCCTCTGGCAAGCCGGGATGAAGCCTATACCGCCACCCTGCTGATCGCACCGCAGACACTGGACAGAGAAGAGCTTTCGAACGCCGAGACCGGCGAATCTCTGACGGCGAGTATTCCCCTCACGCTCCACCTCTACCCGGCCTTCAGTCTGACGCCGGAGGGTGCGGCTCCGGGTCAGGCGGTCCACCTCGGTGAGGCCATGGAGGGAGAGACGCTCGATCCCGTGACCTTTACCCTGAAGAACAACGGAACCCGCACCCGCGATTACGATGTGCGGATCGTTTCTTATGATAAAAATGACAGCAACCTGCATACGACCGCAGAGCATCCGGATCTGATCCTTGATACCGGGGCTGCGACAGGTTTCCGTCTGGCCCCCGGCGCGAAGAAGACCTTTACCGTATCCTCCGGAGTACTTACCGAATCCTCCGGGACACCTAATGCAGAGGGCGAATTGGAAATAAATGGTCGTCTCGAAGTCTATGCCGGAGACCGCTCAGGAGGCGTATCCCCCGTGGATGACGACACCGCCGTCGTGAAAAACGTCTACCTCTCGGGTACGGTGAGCGCCGCTCCGGATGGTATCCGGATCAAGGCAATCCCGGATCAGTACTACAGCGCATCGCCGCTGAAGCCCGTGCCGCAGGTCTACACCGGTTCAAAGAAGCTCTCGGCGCAGGATTACACGGTTACCTACACCAACAATACCAACATCGGCACGGCCACCGTGACCGTCAAGGGCAAGGGCAACTATGCCGGGACGGACAGCGCAACCTTCGGGATCCGGCCACGCTCTGTCTCTTACGCGACGACCGACACGGATGAAGCGGTGAAGCAGGGCATCCTCACCGCCCATCAGACTCTGACCGCCAACGGGCGCAGACAGACCGGCAGGTTCATCCTGAAGTACCGCTTCGAGGACGGGCGGGAGGTGACCCTTAAAGAGAATACGGACTACACGCTGGATTACGGCACCGACGACTACACGGCACCGGGGATCTATACCATCACCGTGCAGGGCAAAGGCAACTACACCGGCAGCCGCACCTTAAAGCTCGCCCTCACGGATCCCAAGGGCAAGACTCTGATCTCCAAGGCGGCGGTCTCCGCGATCCCGAACCAGACTTACTGCGGCAAGTCCATCGTCCTGCGCGCTTTAGGTGCCGTCTGCAATGATGGCGAATCCTTTGCAGTGACTGCGCAGAAGAACCCCTTTGAATTCACGGTGAAGATGGGGATCCGTCTCCTGCGCTGCGGCAAGGATTACACCCTGACCTATGTAAATAATAAGGACATCGGCACGGCCACGGTGATCATCACCGGCATCGGCGATACCTACACCGGCAGCGTGACAAAGACCTTTAAGATCACCGGCACGGCCCTCTCCAGCGCCAAGCTGCACGGCTTCCTCGATGGCATACTCTACACGGGTGAGCCGGTTTATCAGCCCGCACAGCCGGAGCGATTATGGTTTACCGATGCGAAAGGCAAGGATCTGGAAGCAGGGGTGGATTACAAGGTGAGCTATCCCGTAACGCCCATCGACCCCGGCACCTACGAAGTCCTCTTTACCGGCATGGGGGGCTACACGGGCACCGTGAAGAAGACCTTTAAGGTCACAGATGACATCAGTTACTGCAGAACCCGGGATATGCAGGCCTCCTACACCTGCACCGGCGCCCCCATCGATCCGATACAGGATTACGGCGTGCAGCTGGTCAGCGGCGCTAAAGCCCTGGAGGTCGGAACGGATTATACCTATGAAATAACCAACAACGAGAACCCCGGCACGGCGTCGATCGTCGTTACGGCCGTGGCGCCCTATACCGGTAAGGCAAAGATCACCTTTAAGATCGTGGCCTGCCCGCTGGATGACACGGGCCGGATCACGATCCTTCAGCCGGACGGGACCACACCCTGGACAGCGGATGCCGCGGGCTGGGACGACGAAACCTGGCGCAAGAGCGGCGTGAAGCCGGAGCCGGTGCTCATCGATGGCACGCGTGACTGTACGCTCATTCCCGGCACGGATTACACCCTGCAGTGGAGCAATAACACGGCCGCATATACCGCCGCCGACCGGACGGCCGGAAAGAAGGCGCCGGCCCTGACCGTCACCGGCAAGGGCAAATATGCGGGCAAGCTCACAAGGAACTTCCTCATCGAACCGGCCGCATTGAGCGACATGACCGTCACCGCGACGGATGTGACCAAAACCTCGGGCAGCAAGGGCGGCTTCTATCGCAATACCGTCGTGAAGGTCACGGACGCGGATGGTAAGGTGCTGACAGCCGGCACGGATTACTGGCCGGTCTCGGATACCGCCGGGCATGTGAAGTTTAAGAATAACGGTAACGAACTCACGTTGACGGATATTCCTGAGGCATCCTCCGAGATCGATCTTGAGATCGAGGGAAAGGGCAATTACAGCGGATGGAACACAGCAGCATCCTATCATATCGTCAAAGGCAGTATCGCCTCCGTGCCCTTCAAGATCAATGATCAGACCTATCAGTACAACGTACCGGTCGAGCTCTCAGCGGGTGATTTCGCTCCGGTTTCGTCAAAGATCGGCGGCGAACAATTAAATCTGGTGTATGGAACACATTACGAAATCGTCCCGGACTCCTATCAGAACAATGACAAAGCCGGCACCGCCAGGGTGACCGTCCGCGGACTCGGAACCGCCGGTCTCACCGGCACCAAGGTGGTCACCTTTAAGATCAATCAAGTCGTTGGGACGGATGGGACGGATGCCGACCGGATCGTCGTCAAGACCCGGAACAACGCACCCTGGGCAGCGAACGGTTACCCGTCTTACCCCTATACCAAAGCGCCGGTGAAGCCGGAGGCGGTCGTGGTCCTCACGGACGGTGCAGGACATGGGCTTGCCACGCTGAATAACGGCACAGACTATACGCTTGCCTGGAGTAACAATACAAAACCGCGTACAGCGACAGGCCAAACAGCGGATCCCACGGTCACGATCACGCTCAAAGGCAATTATTCCGGGAAGCTGACACGCAGTTTCACTATCTCGGAGCATTCGCTTAATGCAGATGATTTCACGCTGACCGTTACAAACAAGCTGCAGCCGCAGACCCACAAAACAGAGAACAATCTTGAGGTTATGGATGCGCTGATTTTCAAGGCTTCCGCCATGACGGCGACGCTGACGGAGAATGCGAGCGGGAAGAAGCTTGGCAGTAATGAGTTTACGGTTTCCTATGCCTATGACGCAGCCGGGACGTCGGCCGTCAATGAGAATGATGTTCTGGACCCGGGAACGATCCTCTATGCGACCGTTACAGCCGTTAAGAACGGAGAGGGCGAGTATTCCGGTAATTATATCGATACCTATACGACAGCATTCCGCGTTTTCGCCGCGGAGAATCTCGGCGCTGCGACGATCACGGCACCGGCCGACCTGAAATACTGTGCGACAAACGGAGGGATCACAGCCGGAAAGGACAAATTCGTTGTCAAGGCGAGAGTCGGCACAAAAATGGTCGTACTGGATCCATCCTGCTATCAGCTGGATAACTGGCAGGACAATAACAAGGCCGGCACGGCCAAAGTCACCGTCTCCGGCATAGCGGAAAAGGGAGTGAAGGGATCCAAGACCATAGCGGTGAGGATCGCGCCCGCATCGATTTCGGATGAGGCAAAAAAACATCTGCTCAAAGTAATGATCACGGATGATGATACACCCCAAAAGAACTATGCGTACGAAGGGATTCCGGCATACTATTACACGAAGTCCGGCATAAAACCGATCCCGGACATCGTGAAGCTTACGGATAAAGAAGATGACGCCACCGCATGCGTGGAATTCGAAAGAAACACGGATTATACCGTTTCCTGGAGAGCCAACACAAAGGCGTTCACGGTGACGGACCGCAGCAAGATCACGACGCAGACTCCGGTGATGGTCCTGACCGGCAAGGGGAATCTGACCGGCAAACTGGAGATCCCGTTTACCATCAGGAAGAAGTCCATCAATGACGGGGAGTTCGCCATCAGTGCCCCGGATGTCGTCTTCCAGCGCAAGGCCGGCAACTACCTGTTAAGGGATGTGACCCTGACGGATGCCGACGGAAAGAAGTTGGTGTCCGGTACGGACTACTACGCTGCCACGGACAGGAATCATCCCTTCCAATACTATAACAGCGGAACGGAAGCAATCTATGTAATGCGGAACAATACCGTAACGCCCGTCCCCACCTACAGTGAATCACCAGATGAATCTGAATTGCTCAAGGATGATATCGTCCTGTATGAACCGGGTGCCGAGGTTCGCATTATGGTGATCGTCACCGGCAGTAACAATTACTCTGATGTCAACGGCTGTAGTTACCGGATGATCGCCTCCTCGAACCTGAACACCGCCAAGGTCACGATCAACGAACAGCCCTACACCGGCAACGAGATTGAACTTACAGCGACTGATATCAGTGTAACCGTAAGGATCACCGGACCGGACGGTAAACCTGCCGATCACGAGCTGATCATGGGGCAGGACTACACGATCACCGGCTACGAGAATAACACCAACGTTGGCACCGCCAAAGTAAAGATCGAGGGCGTCCGTGAAAAGGGATTCGTGGGCAGCAAGATCTGCACCTTCAGGATCAAAGCCTTCAGCCTTGATCCGCCCAAGGATTGATCCTCCGTACCTGAAGAAATAAGATACCGGATACTGACAGAAAACCCGCCCTGCCGTATCGGCAGGGCGGGCCTTTTTCCTCCGGGTGCTCCGGCTGTCGGAGCGTCCCGCTTACGTGACATTTATAGTGACATCGCCCTCCGGCATCGTAAAGGTCAGCACTGTCGCAGTCGTCGAGGCAGCCGTCCCATTCCTGCTTGTGATGACTTTGCCGCTGCTGTCTATGACCCTGACATCCGGACCGATATTGTATCCCGGAAGCCGACTCGCATAAACTGTCACCTCCGCGCCGGCCGGCGCAGAAGAACCGTGGGAAGTCGAACAGGTATCGGAACCGCCCGGATTCTGGGCACTATACGGATGCGCGATGAAGAAGCTGATCGTATACGTCTTCTCCTCCTCGGCTTCCGTTTCTTCTTCCAGAAGCTTCATCAGTTCATAATAGAACTTCTTCCAGGCATCCTCCTTTTTGCGTTTCTCCTCTTCATGCTCGATGGCTCTGCCGGTATTGGGATCCCGGCCCTCCTTCTGCCCGAATTCCTTATAGTGCTTCTCCAGATCCTCCGGATCCGTGCCCAGCTCGTCTACCACATCCGGATTGTGCACCCCGTAATAATGATAGTCCAGGAAGCCGGGATCGACCGGTGCCTGCTCTCTGTCGAGGACCTGCT
>JAFXTJ010000131.1 GCA_017535945.1 Lachnospiraceae bacterium | reverse complement strand
GCGGGAGAGCTGGTTGTTCCGCAGGCTGACCGCGGCGAGAGAGCCGAGAGCCTGGACGATGCGTTCGCACTCCTCCGGGAACGGGATGATCTCTCCGTCATCATCCATGGCGTTAATGAGCTGGAGGACGCCGATGACATCGCCGGAGGTCGTTTCCGCGGGCAGGATCTCCATGGGGACGGCCAGCATGGATACCGTGCGGTAGTCACGCAGTTTATCGTAGCGCCGGGCGCCGGAGAAATCGTAGTCTTTATTGAGATAGACATCCGCGATGTTGATGATCTCGTGATCGATGGCGACACAGGCGCAGATATGCCCGCGGGTCAGGGGGACCGGCGGCAGGGTCAGCGCGTCCTTGAGCACCAGCGATTTGGAACGCGTGATCATATAACGGTGATGGAGGGCTTCACCTTCCTTGAGATAGACCGTTCCGCCGTCACAGCCCGTATAGTCCATCGCCTCATTGAGGATGCGAAGGAGCAGACGGTCGATGTCATGCTCGAGTGTAAGCGCGGTCGCTATGCGGATCAGACGGTCAAGGGTGTATTCCTTCATGACATGCTTCTTTCTGCGATCACCTTTCCGCCCGGACGGGATTGTGCAGGAAATCTTCGTAAGCGAGACGGATCCCGTCCTCGAGTTCCGTCCTGTAATGCCAGCCAAGCGCTGTGGCTTTGGAGATATCCAGAAGTTTGCGGGGGGTGCCGTTGGGTTTGGAGGGATCCCACAGGATCTCGCCGGTATAGCCGATGATCCGGGCAACAGTCTCCGTGAGCTCGCGGATGGTCAGTTCCTTTCCCGTGCCGGCATTGACGGTCTCGTTGCCGGAGTAATTGTTCATGAGAAAGACGCACAGATCCGCGAGGTCGTCAACATAGAGAAATTCCCGGTAAGGCGATCCGTCTCCCCAGCAGGTGACGGAGGGCAGTCCCTGCTCTTTGGCTTCGTGAAAACGCCGGATCAGGGCGGGGAGCACATGGGAATGCGTCGGGTGATAGTTATCATTGGGGCCGTAGAGATTGGTCGGCATCACGGAGATATAGTCCGTGCCGTACTGTCTGTTCAGATACTCGCAGTATTTGAGCCCCGAGATCTTGGCCAGCGCGTAGGCTTCGTTGGTGGGTTCCAGAGAACCTGTCAGAAGGCAGCTCTCCTTCATGGGCTGCGGGGCGAGTTTTGGATAGATACAGGAGGAGCCCAGAAATTCCAGTTTTTTCACACCGTTCTTCCAGGCGGCATGGATCACGTTCATCTCCAGGATCATGTTATCGTACATAAAGTCCGCCAGCGCGCTTTCGTTGGCTTCGATCCCGCCGACTCTGGCAGCCGCGAGGAACACATATTCCGGTTTTTCCGCGGCAAAGAAAGCCTCCACGGCTTCCTGTCTCGTGAGATCGAGCTCCCGGTGCGTGCGGGTGATGATCTCGTGATACCCCTGTCTGTTCAGCTCCCTGACTATGGCGCTTCCCACCATCCCACGGTGGCCTGCTACATAGATACGGGCATTTTTATCCATTGGATGTGCCTCCGTTGTTTTTTGAAGATTTTATCATATTTATATAAGACTTGCAAAGTGGGAAAGCATATGATAAAATGTCTCAGCGTGCGTGCGAAAGATGCAGCGTTGCGCATTTGCGGGGCTATAGCTCAGTTGGGAGAGTACTTGCATGGCATGCAAGGGGTCGCGAGTTCGAATCTCGTTAGCTCCATTAAACCCGTTAAGGTTGAAGAGGATGAGCAGTTGAGCGCAGGGCCGGGGCCCGGACGATCGACTGCTCATTTTGGGATATGCCGGTGAAACGGTGTATGGAGTGTGATGGCGAGATCTCAGTCTGAGAAGAAGATATCCCTGACAGAGGCAGCGGCCTGGCTGTTTTATTTTGTGACCCTCCTGCCGCTCTGGATCCTGGCTTTTTTCAATTATCCCTCAGCCGATGATATCAATATGGGCCTGCCGGCGCATGAGGCTTTTGCTGCCACCGGCAATATCCTCGCTGCCTGGGGACAGGGCATCTATATGGCCTGGTATGATTATCTGCACTGGATGGGCTATTTCACCTCCACGGCGTTGATGTCCGTGCCGCCCTCCGTGTTCGGGATCCGGTTTTATCCTGCGGGGGCGATCTTTTTATCGCTGTGCCTCACTGCCGCGACCGCGTTTTTCCTGCATACGCTGCTTGTGCGTCTCGCCGGGATGGGCAGACGGGCCTGCTCGATCCTGAGTGCCCTGCTCCTGTTTCTCACGATCCAGTCACTTCCGGCGGGAATGGCCAGAGTGGAGACACTCTACTGGTATTGCAGCGGTGCGAATTATATCCTGACCTGGTGCCTGGGACTGGTGTTTCTGGCTCTGTTCATCCGCGCCGGGCTGGACGGAAAACGCCGTCCTCTGACGGTGATAACGGGCTGTGCCGTCGGATTTCTCGTCGGCGGCGGCAATTATATGACCGCGCTGACCTGCGCCATCATCACGGTGCTCGCTATCGCAGGTATGGGGGTGTCGTTGAAGAGGGGAGGCCGCAGCCTGCGGGAACTTCTGCCGCTGATCCTGCCGGCGCTTTTTCTGTTTGCCGGATTCACGGCCAGTTGTCTGGCCCCCGGCAACGCCGTCCGTGAGGAGGCGGTGAGCGGTTTCGGCGCCGTGAAGTCGATCCTGATATCGCTGCATTATACAGCCTGGTATTGCATCGCAACCTGGACGCGCGCGGAGCATCTGCTGATGATGCTCTTTCTTGCCCCGCTCTTCTGGGAACAGGCACCGCGGATGAGGCTGTCCTGGCGTTATCCGTTCGCCGTATGCGTCCTGTCCTACGGACTCGCTTCGGCCAATGTGACGCCGCCGCTTTATGCGCTGGGAAATATTGTGGCGGGCAGACTGCAGGCGATGTATTATATTCAGTATATCCTGCTGCTCATCCTGACGGAGGGTTATCTGATCGGATGGCTCAGGATGCGGGTATTGCGTGTGGCAGAAGGAGATACGGGAGAGGACGGCGTCAGGCGCCGCAGGTATTATCTCGGGGGAGTTGCTCTCTTTTTTGCGGTGATCAGTCTGCTGTGCGCGGGAGCCGAGCCGGATTATTACATGGGGACGGAAGCGGTACGGGAACTGACGGACGGATCGGCCGCCGGTTACCGGCGGGAAAACGAGGAAAGGTTTGCCGTCCTGCTGGATCCTGCCGTGCAGGATGCGGTATTGAAGCAGTTTACGAACAAGCCGGCTCTGTTATGGTATTCGGATATTGATACGGAGCCCGGCAACTGGATCAACGACGGCCTGGCGAGGTATTTTCATAAGAACAGTGTCCGCGGCATTGCTGCAGAGGATGCGGACACCGGGGAGAGAGGACAATGAATCCGGATCAGACTTTTATTTCGGCAGTGGCATCTGTGGGAGCGGACAGAAGCGAGCTCACGGGATTTCTGATGCTCGTGGAGCAGACGCTGACAGGGCGGTTTCTGCAGGGAGAGATCATCCTGGTGGTACGGGATGACGCGGAAGAGGCGGGGCGCGAGATCCGCGAATATTTTGCCGCGCATCCGACGAAGCTCCTGACCTCGATCGTCACCATGGATGCAGCTTCCGGGCAGGAGAGCGCGATGAACGCCGGCCGCGATATCGCGATCGGCGATTATGTATTTGAATTTGATGATATCCATGTGGACTACGACGGAGCCGTGATCCTGGAAGCCTATGAGAAGAGTCTGACCGGTTACGATATCGTCACGGCGAGGAATGACAGACGCTCCCGGTTTACCTCCAGATTATTCTACAGGACCTATAACCGGCTCTCCGGAGCAGGCAGGGGACTGGGGCCTTCGACTTTCCGCGTGCTTTCGCGCAGGGCGATCAACCGTGTCAAATCCCTGAGCACCTATATCCCTTACCGCAAGGCTGTTTATGAGAATGCCGGTCTCGCGAGTGCCGAGGTGATCTATCATTCCACGGACGAGGGAGGCGCCAACCGCCACTCCGTGCGGCAGGCCAGATCCGGCCTGGCGGTGGATTCCTTCATTTATTTCACGAATCTGATGGAGCGGATCTCGCTGACGGTATGCGGGGTCTTCTTCCTGATCGCGGTGATCGTGGTCATCTATGTGATCGTATCCCTGTGCTCGGATGAACAGCTGTCCTCCGGGTGGGTATCCATCATGGGATTCCTGTCGATCGGATTTACGGGTCTGTTCGGTCTGCTGACCATCGTGATCCGTTATCTGTCTGTGCTGGTGGATCTGACCTTCCGCAGGCAGCAGTACCTCATCAAGGACATCGAGAAGATCTCGGGGGTATAAGGAATGCGCCGTACCTGGGATGCCGTCATATTGGGAGCGGGTCTGTACGGACTGTATGCCGCGAGACTCCTCGCCGGACACGGGAAGAAATGCCTGGTCCTCGAGATCGATGAGACCGCCATGCGCCGTGCGACCTGGATCAATCAGGCCCGTGTGCACAACGGTTATCATTATCCCCGGAGTCTTTCGACCGCGCTCAAGAGCGCGCATTATTACCGCCGGTTCCATGAGGATTATGATTTCTGCATCCGCAGGGACTTCCGGCAGATCTATGCCACGAGCGCGCAGTTCTCCTGGACGGACAGGGAACAGTTCATGGCATTCTGTGCCGCGGCAGGTATTCCCTGCAGCGAACTGCCGGTGCGGGATTATTTCGTGGAAGGCCTGGTGGACGGGGCCTATCTGACAGAGGAGGATACCTATGACGCCGGCATCCTCCGGGATTTTTACATGAAAGAACTGCAGGCATGCTCCGACCGTGTGACGCTCGTCTTCGGCGCGCGAACAAATGCGGTCGATGCGACGGATGGCACGTTTATCCTGCACTATGCGGCGGACGGAAGCGGGGAGGAGGCACAGACAGACCTGCTCATCAATGCGACCTATGCGTCGGCCAATCAGGTGCTCGCGCTGGTCAATGAGAGTCTGCGCAGGCAGGGCGCGGAAGAGCTTCCTTTATTCGGTATCAAATACGAACTGTGCGAGATCATCCTCTGCGAGCCGTCCGACAGACTGCGGGACATCGGCATCACGGTCATGGACGGCCCGTTCTTCTCCATCATGCCCTTTGGCCGGACCGGACTGCACTCGCTGACCGCCGTCACGCATACGCCGCATGTCGCCTGCAGGGAGGATCTGCCGGTCTTCCCCTGCCAGGAGGGAACGGACTGCTCGCCGGCACAGCTGATGAACTGCAATGACTGCCCGCATAAACCAGCAAGCGCGTGGCCGTATATGCGGCATCTGGCGGATAAATACCTGCTGCCCGAGCTGGCATACAGCTACCATTCTTCTCTGTTTTCCATGAAGCCGATCCTGCGCTCCACCGAAGTGGATGATGCGCGGCCGACGACGATCCGCACGGATCCGGTGAACGGCGCGCGGATGGTCAGTGCGCTGTCCGGCAAGATCAATACGGTTTACGATCTGGATGAGGTATTGCTATGACGAACGATAAGATGCAGGTGGAGATACTGTTTCCCGTACTCAATGAACACAAGCGTCTGGAGCGCGGGATCACGACCACCGTGGAATATCTGAACGCGCACCCGCAGCTCACGGAGGCAGCGGATTTCAGACTGACGATCATCGATAACGGTTCCACGGACGATACGCCGGAGATCGGCAGACGTCTGGCGGACCGGTGGCCGGAGGTATCGTACCGGCGCATCGAGGAGAGGGGCGTGGGGATCGCGTTCCGAACGGGTGTGGAGGAGAGCAGCGCGGATATCATCGGGCAGATGGATATCGATCTCTCTACGGATATCCGGTATCTCTCCCGTGTGATCTCCGCGTTCCGGAAACATCCGGAGATCGACTATATCAACGGAACACGTTTCTCATTGCGGTCTAAGACTATCGGCCGGAAATGGTACCGGATGATCACCTCCATGGGGATGCTGTTCCTGTTAAAGACCGTCTTTCTGATGCGCTCAACCGATGCGCTTTGCGGATTCACCTGGGTGAGGCGGACCGCGGCCCGGGAGATCGCGGCCGTGACCAGACCCGAGCGCGGCTGGTTCTACATGGTGGAATTCCTGCTCCGTGCGGAACGGATGGATGTGAAGATCGTGGATCTGCCTGTGGTCTTTACGGAGGATTATGACACGACCGTGCACGTGGGGAATACGATCCTGAACTATCTGAAAAATATCGCCGATCTGAGGATTGCGCTGTGGAGGGAAAGATTCACCGGATGATCGCACAGGCTCGGGATGTCGCATATCACTATATCCGGCGCGATGAGGAGGGGAGAGTCGTCAGAGATACCGCGGCCCTTTCCTCCGTCTCTTTTGATATCGAACGGGGAGAATTCATCGCGATCCTGGGACATAACGGCTCCGGAAAATCCACGCTGGCGAAGCATCTGAACGGCCTGCTCACGCCGGGTGAGGGGGCTGTGCTCATTGAGGGGATGGATACACGCGACGGGGAACAGATCTGGAACATCCGCCGCATTGCGGGTATGGTCTTCCAGAATCCGGATAATCAGATCATCGGGCAGATCGTGGAAGAGGATGTGGCATTCGGACCGGAGAATCTGGGAGTGCCTCCGCAGGAGATCGCGGAGCGTGTGCAGGAGGCGCTTGCCCGTGTGGGAATGACCGAAAAACGCCGGTTTTCTCCCAATAAGCTCTCCGGCGGACAGAAGCAGCGCGTCTCCATTGCCGGTGTCCTGGCGATGAGACCAAAGATCCTGATCCTCGATGAACCGACGGCCATGCTGGATCCGGAAGGGCGCAGAGAAGTGCTGGAGGCGGTGCATTCCCTGAACCGCCGGGAGAGGATCACGGTCATTCTCATCACGCATGACATGGAGGAGGCGGTGGATGCCGACCGGATCTATGTGATGGACGGCGGCAGGATCGCGCTGACCGGAACACCCCGGGAGGTCTTTGCACAGGCGGAACAGCTTGCCGCCATTGGACTGACGGTCCCGATGGCCGTGGCTGTCGCGGGACTCCTGCGGCAGGAGGGTCTCGCCGTCGAGGGAACCCCTCTGACGCAGGAGGAACTGGTCGAGGCCATCTGCCGCGCGGCAGATAAAATAACGGGTGATATTAAATGATCCTGCGGTTCGATCATGTGAATTATGTCTATGATGCTGACGGCGGACAGCCGGTACACGCTCTTTCGGATATCGATCTGACGATCGGGGAAGGCGAATTCATCGGCCTCATCGGCCATACGGGCTCCGGCAAATCCACGCTGATCCAGCATGCCGACGGGCTGTTAAAGCCTGTTTCGGGACGGATCCTCGCGGACGGGGAGGATATCTGGGAAGAGAAATTTGACCGGAAAGCGCTGCGCGCCCGTGTCGGTCTCGTCTTTCAGTATCCCGAGCATCAGTTGTTTGAGGAGGATATCCTGTCGGATGTCTGTTACGGGCCGATGAATCTCGGGTGTTCCGCGGAGGAGGCCAGGGAACGCGCGGTCTCCGCGCTCAGACAGGTGGGGATCGGAGAGGATCTGTTCGGACAGTCGCCGTTTGACCTCTCGGGCGGTCAGAAGAGGCGGACCGCCATAGCGGGGGTCCTCGCCATGCAGCCGGAGATCCTGATCCTGGATGAACCGACAGCAGGTCTGGATCCGCGCGGCAGGGACGAGATCCTGGCGCTTGCCCGTACCCTGCATGAGGAACGGAACATCACGGTGGTCCTGGTATCCCACAGTATGGAGGATATCGCCCGGTTCGCGAAAAGGCTGCTCGTCCTCGGGGACGGGAGACTGGTTTTTGACGGGCCGACCGGCGAGGTATTCTCCCACCGGGCGGAACTGGAGGAGATGGGGCTGGAGATCCCACGGCCGCAGAGACTCCTGGAGGCATTAAAAGAACACGGATTTCCGGAGATCGGGACCGGAGCCTATACGGCGGAGGAGGCTGCCCGCCTGATCCTGCGGGAGTTAGAGAAGAGATGATCAAGGATATCACACTGGGACAATACTATCCTGCGGAATCCGTGATCCACAGGCTGGATCCGCGGGTCAAACTGGTGGTGACACTCCTGTTCATCATTTCCCTGTTTGTTGTGGATAATATTCCGGGATATGCGCTCGCTTTTCTGTTCCTGGCTTTCTGGTGCGGCCTGTCGCGGGTGCCGCTCCGTTTCATGCTCCGCGGGATGCGGACGATCTTCTTCCTGCTGCTCATGACGGTCGTGTTCAATCTGTTCCTCACGCCCGGGACGCCGCTTGTCAGCTTCTGGAAGCTCACGATCACGAGGGAGGGGCTTCGGATCGCGCTGCTCATGGCTGTGCGGCTCGTCTTCCTCATCGTCGGCTCTTCCGTTATGACCTTTACGACGACACCGAATCATCTGACGGATGCACTGGAAGCATTGATGCGGCCCCTGAAGCGGCTTGGCGCGCCGGTGCACGAGATCGCGATGATGATGTCCATCGCGCTGCGCTTCATCCCGATCCTGATGGAGGAGACCGATAAGATCATGAAGGCGCAGATGGCACGCGGAGCGGACTTTGAGAGCGGCGGGCTGATCCGCCGGGCCAGGAGTCTCGTGCCGCTGCTCGTTCCTCTGTTCATCTCGGCCTTCCGGCGTGCCAACGATCTGGCACTGGCGATGGAGGCGCGATGCTATCACGGAGGCGAGGGACGCACGCGTATGATCCCGCTCACCTATCATGCCAGGGACCGGATCGCATACGGATTGCTGCTGCTGTATCTGATCCTCGCGGTCGTCATCGGACGGGACATCTTCGGACTCGCGGCCGCCATCGGGGGGCTTCCGGTATGAACCGCATTTATCTCACAGTGGCCTATGACGGGACGGCTTATCACGGCTCCGCACTCCAGACGGGACAGCCGGAGACGATCGAGGCATATTTAAACCGCGCCGTCAAAGGTGCCACCGGCACGGAGAGTGAGGTCATCGGCGCCTCCAGGACCGATGCAGGCGTGCATGCCAGAGGCGCCGTATTTGTCTTTGATGCGGATTCTCCCATCCCGCCGGATCGCTTCGTCCATGTCCTCAACAAACTCCTGCCTCGTGACATCCGCGTGGTGGAATCTCACGAGGTGCCGCGGGATTTTCATCCGCGGCAGGTATCCGCGCGGAAGACCTATGCCTACCGGATCCTGAACGCTTCCTATGAAGATCCCACGCGCATCAATTATACCTGGTATGTGCCGAGGGATCTGGATCTTGCAGCCATGCAGTGGGCGGGAGGCTATCTGGTCGGCGAACATGATTTCACGAGCTTCTGCAATGTCGACAGCACGGCACAGTCGCATATCCGCACGATCTACGGCCTGGGTGTGTCGCGCAGGGAGGATGAGATCGTGATCACAGTTACGGGCAGCGGTTTTCTCTATAATATGGTACGGATCATTGCCGGTACTCTGGCACAGATCGGATGGGGATGGCGTCCTCCGGAGGCGATGGGGGAGATCCTCGCCGCCTGCGACCGGAGTGCCGCCGGCTGCACGGCGCCGCCGCAGGGACTGATGCTCATGGGTTACCGGTTTGATAATGAGGCGTGAACATTGTCCGGGTCTGTGGTATAACTATTAGGTACGGAGGGGCAGCGGGTGCTGCTTTTCATGATAAGGAGGGGAGAGATGAACAACAAGAAATTCGGTATCAGAGAAGTGGTCGCAATGGGTATCGGTACGGCACTGTTCGTGGTGCTCACCAATGTGCAGATCCCGATCGGGATCCCCAATACCTATCTGCAGCCGAGAATGGCGGTCATGGGATTTCTCGCGGCCATTTTCGGACCGGTCGTGGGTGCTGTCATCGGCCTCGTCGGCCATGCACTGGGGGATGCGCTCTTCTACGGCTCTGTGTGGTGGAGCTGGGTCATCCCGGAGCTCTTCGTGGGTCTGGCCATCGGCCTGTTCGCGAAGAAGTACAAGGTGCGTGAGGGCGGCTTTGACGTAAAGGCCGGCGTTCTGTTCAATGTCATGCAGGTGATCGGCAATGCCGTTGCGTGGATCATCGCCGCGCCCGTGCTGGATATCGTCCTCATGGGCGAGCCGGCCGATAAGGTGTTCGTTCAGGGCATCTACGCGTTCCTCGGTGATATCATCATCGTCGGTATCCTCGGCACGATCCTGCTGATCGCTTATTCCAAGGTGTCCGGCAGCGCCGGCAGTCTGAAGAAAGAGGACTGATACGGGTTAACGGATCAGATACCCTTGGAACCGATCATCGAATTCAGAAACTACGGTTTTCAATACACCGCGCAGGCGGAACCGACGCTTAGTGACATCGATCTCAGGATCTTTCCGGGAGAAAAGGTGCTCATCGTCGGTCCCTCCGGCTGCGGCAAGTCTACACTCGCCCATTGCATCAATGCTTTGAATCCGTGCTCCCGCCCGGGGACCTCCACAGGGTCCCTGACGGTGGGAGGGTTGACCCCGGAGGAAGCCGGGGTGTTCGGCATGTCCAAGATCGTGGGCACGGTCCTGCAGGATACGGACGGGCAGTTCATCGGTCTGACCGTTGCGGAGGATCTGGCCTTTGCTCTGGAGAATGATATGGTCCGGCAGGAGGAGATGCATGCGCGGGTGGATGAGATCTCCGGCCTGGTCGGAATGCGGGATTTCCTGCGGCGGGCGCCGGGAGAACTCTCCGGCGGACAGAAACAGCGGGTATCCATGGGGGGTGTCCTCGTGGACGATGTGAAGATCCTGCTGTTTGATGAGCCGTTGGCCAATCTGGACCCGGCAACGGGCAAGGATGCCATTGCACTGATCGATGAGATCGGCAGGGAGCAGGATAAGACGGTCATCATCATCGAGCACCGGCTGGAGGATGCGCTCTACCGGTCGGTGGACCGGATCGTTGTGATGGGGGACGGCCGGATCCGCGCGGACGGACCGCCGGATGAGATCCTGTGTTCGGATGTATTATCCCGTGAGGGGATCCGCGAGCCGCTGTATCTGACTGCATTGAAGTATGCAGGCTGCCGGGTGCGGCCGGAGGATCATCCCGCTTCTGTCACTACGCTTGAGATCGCTCCCTATAAAGACGCGATCGCAGGCAGATACGGCGGGGCGGATCCGCGGGTGCCGGAGACGGGCGGGGAAGAGATCCTGCGCGTGGAGGATCTGACCTACGCCTATCGTCCCGGGGAGCCGGTACTGAAGCATGTGGATCTCTCTGTCCGGCGCGGCGAGATGGTGGCGCTGGTCGGTAAGAACGGCGCCGGAAAATCCACGCTTTCCTCCCTGATCTGCGGATTCATCAAGCCTGCGGAGGGCAGGATCCTGTTAAGCGGAGAGGATATGGCAGGGCTCACGGTCAAGGAGCGCGGAGAGCGGATCGGGCTTGTGATGCAGAGCCCCAATCAGATGATCTCCAAGCCCATGATCCGGGAAGAAGTCGGACTCGGACTGGCGGCACGCGGTGTGCCGGAGGAGGAGGCGTCCCGGGCCGTGGAGGACGCGCTCAGGATCTGCGGGTTATATCCGTTCCGCAACTGGCCGGTGGGAGCGCTTTCCTTCGGACAGAAGAAACGCGTTTCGATCGCATCGATCCTCGCGATACGGCCGGATCTCCTGATCCTGGATGAACCCACAGCCGGACAGGATTACCGGCATTACACAGAGATCATGGAATTTCTGAAGGATCTCAATGAAAAGACCGGCCTCACGATCCTGATGATCACCCATGATATGCATCTGATGCTGGAGTATACGGACCGTGCGATCGTTCTTGCCGACGGGGAGTGCATCGCCGATACCACACCGGCAAGAGTGCTCACGGATCCGGAGGTCTGTGCGAAAGCCTGTCTTAAGGAAACTTCTCTCTATCCGCTGGCACTTGCCTGCGGGATCGAACCGCCCGACCTTTTTGTGGAGCGCTTTATCGCTCTGGAGCGCGGCGTGCGGGCGGCTCAGGCAGATAAAGGCGGTGCGGCATGAACCGGATGATCTCTTATGAGGCAAAGGATACGCCTGTTCATCGTCTTTCCGGGTTCACCAAGCTGGTCTTTTTCCTGCTGTGGTGTCTGACCAGCGCGCTGACCTATGACACGCGCGTCCTGCTTGTCATGCTCGTACTCGGTATCGTGATCTATGCCGTATCCCGCACGGAGTGGAAACAGGTGAGCGGGGTGCTCAAGGCCGTGATGCTGTTCATGGTCCTCAACCTCGCTTTCATCTTTATCTTCTCGCCCTATGAGGGGGTGAAGATCTACGGCAGCAGGACGGTCCTGGCGACACTGCCGGGCGGGGTGGCGGTCACGGCAGAGCAGCTGTTCTATGAGTTTAATGTGATGCTCAAGTATTTCACGGTGATCCCGGCGGTGTTCATTTTCCTCGTGACGACGGATCCCAGTGAATTTGCGGCTTCGCTGGATGGCGTCGGCGTACCTTACCCCTTTGCGTATTCGGTGGCCATTGCCCTGCGCTATATCCCGGATGTACAGGATGATTACCGCAGGATCCGTGACGCCCAGCAGGCCAGAGGGATCGATATGAGCGCCAAGGCGCCTTTCCTTGAGCGGATCCGGCGTGTGACCAGCATCATCTTCCCGCTCCTGTTCTCGGCGATGGAGCATATCGAAGTGGTATCCAATGCGATGGAGCTCAGGGGATTCGGGAAGCATAAGAAGCGGACCTGGTATGCGAGAAAACCGCTGAAAAGAGCCGATATCGCGGTGATCCTCGGAACCGTCATCTTTGCGGCGGCGGCTCTCGTGATCACCTGGGCGGACGGGGAACGATTCTGGAATCCGTTCTTGACAAGACTCCCGTAATGAAATAAAATAATCGGGCGCGACTTTTTGCCGCGTATTTGCGTACGTCACGTTATGACTACCCGGTACATAACAGAGGCGTGCGGGCCCGGGCGTCAGGTGAAGGGCGGCCTGCGGCGGTTCATTTTGTTGAGCAGTGATATTTGGAGGTTGACAATGAAGACAACAATACCCTCCGCGGAAGCAGTCGCGGACAAGAAGTGGTATGTGGTCGATGCGCAGGGTCAGACCCTCGGCCGTCTTGCAACGGCGGTGGCGGGCGTTCTGCGCGGAAAGCACAAACCCGGCTATACTCCTTTCCTTGACATGGGAGATTATGTGATCGTCGTCAATGCGGCGGGGATCAAGGTCACCGGCAAGAAGCTGGATCAGAAGACCTATTTCAGCCATTCCGACTATGTCGGCGGCGTGAAGGAGACCACTCTCAGGAAGATGCTGGCTGAGCATCCGGAGCGTGTGATCGAGCATGCGGTCAAGGGGATGCTCCCCAAGGGCGCACTCGGCAGCGCGATGTTCAGAAAGCTTCATGTTTATGCCGGACCCGAGCATGAGCAGCAGGCACAGAAGCCTGAAGAGCTCAAGATCTGATAGGAGGATACTATGGCTAAAGCAACGCAGCATTATTACGGCACCGGCAGACGCAAGTCCTCTGTCGCGCGTGTGTTTCTGGTAGCAGGCAAGGGCAAGATCACGGTTAATAAGCGCGATCTTGACGACTATTTCGGTCTGGAGACTCTCAAGACCATCGTACGTCAGCCGCTCGTCGCTACCGGCACCCAGGACAAGTTCGATATCATCTGCACCGTCAAGGGCGGCGGCACAACGGGCCAGGCGGGCGCGATCCGTCACGGCATCGCCAGAGCCCTGCTTGAGGCGGACAGCGATGAATACCGCGCCACGCTGAAGAAAGCGGGCTATCTCACCAGAGATCCCCGTATGAAGGAGCGCAAGAAGTACGGTCTGAAGAAGGCCCGCCGCGCTCCGCAGTTCAGCAAGCGTTAATCAGACCCAACAAGAGTCGAAAAACCCTGGAAATTCAACGTTTCCGGGGTTTTTTCATGCCAAAATCCTTTTGATTTGTTTACGCAAAATCTGAGGAAATCTGACCGAACAATCGTATTGTCTTCTCAGAAGAATAAGCCTCCATTACATAGCCCGGTTGCTGTACGAAATCAGTGAGCGGGCTTTTCCCATTCCTGCAGGCTCTGCAGGACAAACAAGGAGGTTACCCTCTGTTTGAAACAGGAATGTATAAAACGATCAGACTGATCATATGCTTAAGGCATATACGTCCTAAGTTTTCGATGAGAGAGCGTTTTCCGTTGAAATTGTCAGGAGGCAATGGTATAATGACCTCGAACTTAGGGCAAATACGTCCAAAGTAAGAGGTGAAAAGAATGATTAAGCGAGATCG
>JAFXTJ010000130.1 GCA_017535945.1 Lachnospiraceae bacterium | reverse complement strand
CATCAGCTGCGCGTCCGACAGACGTCCTTCATCCATATCCAGCAGATTAAAGGACTCGTCGTGATCCAGATACAGCCCCGTGAAGCGCTCCACCTGGACCAGCTCCGTCAGTCCGATCACACTCTCCTGCCAGTCCTGTGTACGGTAGCCGCACAGGTCCTGCACCTCCTCCCCGCCCCGGGAGAAGAGGAACAATGCCGGCGCACCCGCTGCCGCCGCTTCCCGCAGCTGATTCCCGGGGACAACGGCGTCCAGGAGATTCCGCACCGCGGGATCGCCGATCGCGGCCGCCTCCGGCCGGAGATACAGGATCGCCGCCGGCGCGTCGGGATCCGCCGCAAGGGCGCTCAGGGCATCCGTCAGCCGCTCCGGTCCGTACTGCAGGCCGGTGAGCGTCTCCCGGTACTCTTCCGCCCGCCGCTGCCACAGAGAGTAGTCCGCATCCCCGCGCCGGTCCGGCAGATCAAACTGCTCCGCAAGAAACCGCCCAACCGCCTCCGTGGTCCGGTGCATGCCGATCAGATTGAGGTGACCGTCGTCAAAGAGTTCCCCCTGCAGGCTGTCCGTGCCGGCCGCCGTGAGATCCAGATACGGAACCCCCTCGGCCTGTGCGAGCACGGAGAGCCGCGCCGCCGTCCGCCTGTCGGCCGGCGTGGTATTAAAGGGCAGCATGGTGAACGCCATATCGATCCCCCGCTCCCTGCAGAGCGCGAGGATCATCTGCAGATAGGTCTCGCCGTAGAGCGGCTCCGTCGCCGGCTCCTCCTCCCCTTCATGCGGTTCGATATGCCAGTCGACCCCGGTGCGGATCTCGCCGCCCAGGAGTCTGTTGGCCTGCGCGGAAAACATCCCGGGCACGGGATCGTCCGCCGTCAGACCGCTCCACCGGTCATGATAGATCAGAAAAGGAAACAGGAATTCCTCCCGCTTCTTCCGGTCGGAGATCAGCGCGTGCACGGTATACACCTTGACCCGGCTCAGGGGGAAGGCATCGAGATTCAGATGGAGCTGCCCCACGGCGTTCTCACGCTCGGCATCGGTATTCTCCGGGGTCATGAGATCCAGATACGTGTATTCCCGCTCCGCCATGTAGCCGTCCACGACGACGAGCGCCGGAGAGGCCTCCCGCAGGGCGAGGAGCAGCTCGTAATAGCTCGCGGGGACCGTACTGCCGTGCCCGCCGAGATTATAGGAAGCGATCCCGCAGCTGTCAAAAAGCTCCGCCGGGTTGATGCCGTTGATCACATGGGAGGAGCCCAGGAACAGGACATCCGCCCGCGGCAGGGCCGCATGCAGATCGCTGTATTTCCGCAGGCCCTCCTTGCGCATCAGGATCCGGGAGGCGATGAGCAGACAGGCCCCCAGAAGCGCAAAAAAGAGCGCGCACCGGATTATCACTTTCATGCGTCGCATGTTTCCATGATAATCTCGGAGTCTCCGGGTGTCAAATCATTGACGAACGGCCGCCCGCGGTGTATTCTTTTGGGGTTGCATCAGACGGGAACAGAAATATGCTGCGGTCAGGATCCCGAAAACACGCAGCGGAAAGAGGAAGAAACCATGAAACAGACCAGAAATGACGTCCGCAATGTCGCCATCATCGCCCACGTCGACCACGGCAAGACGACGCTGGTGGACGGGCTGCTCAGACAGAGCGGCATCTTCCGGGAGAATCAGGAGGTCGTGGAGCGCGTCATGGACTCCAACGCGATCGAAAGAGAGCGCGGCATCACGATCCTCTCCAAGAACACCTCGATCACCTACAAGGACATCAAGATCAATATCATCGACACTCCCGGCCACGCCGACTTCGGCGGCGAGGTGGAGCGCGTCCTCAAGATGGTCAACGGCGTCATCCTTGTGGTGGACGCTTTTGAGGGTCCCATGCCGCAGACGAAGTTCGTCCTGATGAAGGCCATGGAGCTCAGGCTCCCCGTGATCGTATGCATCAATAAGGTGGACCGCCCCGAGGCGCGGCCGAAGGAGGTCATCGACGAGGTCCTCGAACTCCTCATGGATCTGGGCGCGGATGACAAGCAGATCGACTGCCCGTTCGTCTTCGCTTCGGCCAAGGACGGCACCTCCTCCATGGATCCCGAGGAGGCGGGCACCGACTTAAAGCCCCTGCTCGACACCATCATCAATTACATCCCCGCGCCCGTCGGCGATCCCGAGGCCGGCACGCAGATGCTGATCTCCACCATCGATTATAATGAATATGTGGGCCGCATCGGCGTGGGCAAGATCGACAACGGTTCCCTCTCCGTCGGTCAGGAGGTCGTCATCGTGAACCACCACGACGCCTCGAAATCCGTAAAGACCAAAGTCAGCAAGCTCTATGAATTCGATGGCTTAAGCCGCGTGGAGGTCCGTGAAGCGGGCATCGGCTCCATCGTCGCGATCTCCGGCATCGACGAGATCCGCATCGGCGACACGCTCTGCTCGCCGGACGCGCCGAAGGCGATCCCCTTCCAGAAGATCTCGGAGCCCACGATCTCCATGAATTTCATCGTCAACGACTCGCCGCTCGCGGGTCAGGAAGGTAAATATGTCACCAGCAGGCATCTCAGGGACCGCCTGTACCGGGAGCTCAACACCGATGTGTCCCTCCGGGTGGAGGACACCGAAACCACCGAGACCTTTAAGGTCTCCGGCCGCGGCGAGCTGCATCTCTCGGTCCTCATCGAGAATATGCGCCGGGAAGGCTATGAATTCGCCGTCAGCAAGGCCGAGGTGATCTATAAGACGGATGAGAACGGCAAGCGCCTCGAGCCCATGGAGACCTGTGTCATCGACGTGCCCGAGGAATTCTCCGGCAATGTCATCCAGAAGCTCGGACAGCGCAAGGGCGAGCTCGTCTCCATGGGAGAATCCGGCGGCGGCAACACCAGACTGACCTTTAAGATCCCCTCCCGCGGGCTCATCGGCTACCGGGGCGATTTCATGACCGACACCAAGGGCAACGGCATCATGAACACGATCT
>JAFXTJ010000129.1 GCA_017535945.1 Lachnospiraceae bacterium | reverse complement strand
GCGGCATTCTGTACGCTCTCGGCCTGCGAGACCGCTCCTCTGCTGACCTCGCTGACCGCATCCGTGACCTGGGTGGATGCCTGGGAAGCCTGACTGGAGGAATCCGCAAGGCTCGTTCCGGAGTTGTTGAGCTCGCCGGCGGCTGCCTTGGAATTGCCGATGACCTCCTTGAGCTTGTCCGCGAGGTTCCTGACGCCGTCAGCGATGATGCCCAGCTCATCCTTGCGTTTGATCAGATCCGGATCGACCTCGAGTGTCAGATCGCCGCTCGCCAGAGTTTCCACATTCTCGGCGATCTCCTTCATGAGCCTGGAATACTTGATCGAGAGCAGGATGCCGATGATGACAAAGGCGATGACCACAACGATCGTGAAGATGATGAGGATCGCGATCTTGCCGTTCATCTCGGAATTGATATCATCCGCGGGACGGCCGGAGAAATAGGAACCGATGATCTGGCCGCCCTGTTTGATGGGCATGTAATAGACGTAATACGGTTTGCCGCCGATCACGGTCTTGAAATCAGCGTAATCCTTGCCGCCACTGACGGTTGCATAGACCTTGTCGGATATGTCCTTGCCCAGCATCCCGTCGATCGTGGTGACCCGGCGGGTCTTACCGATAATGACCGTGTAATCGAGGCCGGTATTTGCTTTCAGATCGGTCAGATAACCGCCGAAATCCTCGAGCATGTTCCAGTCACCCTTGTAGAGGACATCGCCCTCCAGATGCCACTCGCCTTCATACATATCCTCGGCGGTGTCTCCCATCATGTGGCAGGATACCCGGAGCATGTCCTCGCCCATTGTATGGTAACTGCTCTCAATCTCTGTATAAGAGATGAAGCACAGGATGAGTGCCATCAGGATCATGCCGATGATCGCAATGGTAACAATGCGGCCGATCAGTTTCCTGTTCTTGACATTCTGTTTATTCATATTGATGTCCTCCTTTGGCCTCCGATACAAAGAATCAGAATAATTATACAATAAAGAACATGTGTAATTGTTAACAAAGTGTGAACAATCGTCTGATCATTTGCATTTTTCCGGATCCACGGGCTTTCCGTCCCGCCAGATCCGTTCCAGATCGTAGAAGATCCGGTTCTCCCTGTCAAAGATATGGACAATGACATCACCGAAATCGATGAGGACCCATTTGGCATGATCACTGCCTTCCACGGAACGCGGCTCGTAGCCGGCACGCGAAAGCGTCTCGACGGTCTCGTCCCGGAGCGCATCCAGCTGCGGCGCGGAGGCTCCGCTCGCGATGACAAAATAGTCTCCCAGTGTCGAGACCTCAGAGATATCCAGCACGCGGATATCCTCGCCCTTCTTGTTTTCCAGGGCTCTGACAGCGAGTTTCATCATTTCCCTGCTTTTTTCGATGTCCTGTTTTGACATATTGCTCCTCTCCTGCCGTTACCCGGTCATTTCCGGTCGTTATAAAACCGCCACGCGCTTTCCGTCGTCGGATCGATCTCTTCCCCGCTTTTCTTCAGATAGATCAGCAGATGCTCCAGTGTCAGGGCCATCCCCTTATCCAGATCATCAAAGATCGTCCGTCTGAGCAGATCCATCTCCGTAAAATGCTTTCTGTTCGGTTCAATGATATCCGCGAGAAAGATGATCTTCTCCAGGATTGTCATGTCCGGCTTCCCCGTCGTATGCCAGCGGATGGCCGTCAGGATCTCCGGATCCGTGATGCCGTACTTATGCTCCGCCAGGTACGCGCCGACCGACGCATGCAGCAGCTTCTTATTGGACAGCTCCGCCGGTTGGACAGGCAGATCATGTTTTCTGCAGATTTTCAGCTGTTCCTCATGATCGAGGCATTTCGCGCAGTCATGCATGATCCCCGCGACGAGGCAGCGGTTCACGTCTGCGCCATAACGCATCCCGAGCGCGGCCGCCGTATAGGCCACGCCGACCGAATGCTCAAAGCGTTCCGGCTTCAGGGCCTTTTCCATGGATTGTGTGAGTTTTCTGAACTGGGGTTCTTCTTTCAAGGCTTATGCTCCGGTGTTTTTGCGATACAGTTTTTTTCTGTAAATATAATCCATTACCGGTTCCGGGACCAGATAACGGATACTCTTTCCCGTGCGGACACGTTCCCGGATCTCCGAGGAGGAGATGTCGAAGCGGCCGGTCTTCAAAAGCCCGATCCGCGCGGAAAAACGTTCCTTAAGCAAACCGGTCTGCACCGAGAGTTCATCCGTTTCATGTCCGTCCCTGCAGGCACAGATCAGATCCGCCTGTGCGCAGATCTCCTCCGGACGTACCCATTTGTCGAGCATCATCACGGAATCGGCACCAAGGATCAGGGAGAAGCGGCAGTCCGGATATGCTGCGTGCAGCTCCTTCAGCGTATCCGCCGTATAACTGTTGCCGGGACGCTCCACCTCGATCGGCGAGATAAAAAAACGGGGTTCGCTTTCGATCGCAAACTCCGTCATGGCCAGACGATCCACTCTGTCGGAGATGCCACGGTCCATTTTCAGATAGGAACAACCGGTCGGAATAAACAGCACGGCATCGAGGGCGCATTCTTCGAGAGCGGCTTGCGCCAAAAGCAGATGCCCCGTATGGACCGGATCAAAGGTGCCTCCCATGAGTCCGATCCGGGCTCCGGAAACGTCAGCCGGAAGCGTTTTAAGCATAATATCATACGAACCGATCGAGTAAAGCATGTTCTGTTTACACCCCTTTGGGAGCCGGTGGCAGCTTGATCTCGGGATCATCCGGATCCTGCTTATACAGCACGATCTTTCGTCCGATCACTTCCACCAGCGTCGATCTCGTGCGCCCAGCGAGCGTCTCGCCGATCTCCCGCACATCCTCGTCCGCGGTTTTCAGCACGGTGAGCTTCACCAGCTCTCTGGTATTGAAATGCTCCTCCACGGCAGTCACTACGGCGGGGGTCACCCCCTCCTTGCCGATCTGCAGGGTTGCCTTGATATTCTGCGCCAGACTGCGCAGATAGGCACGTTGTTTGCTTGTCAGATTCATCGCCATGACCGGATCCCTTCTTTAATCGTTATGATAATAGGTAAAACTGTGACCGTAAAGCCTCACCGTGTCGCCGTCTTCAATCCCCAATCCGTCCAGCCGGGTCAGGATGTCATTGTCCTTGAGGAACTGCTGGAAGAAAGCAAAGCCTTTTTCGGATTCCAGATTGGTATATCCGAGCATCCGCTCGATCTTTGTCCCTTCCACGACATATTCCTTCGCCTTCTCATCATACCATACTTCGATCTCACCGGAGACTTCTTTGGCCTGCAGTTCGTCACTGTCCACCTCTGCCTCGAATACGACCGGTGTCCGGTCCGTCTCCTTAAGAGCCAAAATGACCGCATGGAGCAGTTCTCCGATCCCCTCTCCCGTGACCGCGGAGATCGGGACCACCCTGCAGCCGCCGTCACCCGCGGCTTCCTTCAGTGCCTGCAGGACTTCTTCTCTCGCATCCGGTGCCAGCAGTTCGATCTTGTTCGCCGCGATGATCTGCGGCAGTTCTTCCAGACCCGCTCCGTAGGAGGACAATTCTCCGTTGATGATCTTCAGATCCTCTGCCGGATCCCTGCCCTCGGTCCCTGCCGCGTCCACCACATGGACCAGGATCCTCGTGCGCTCGATATGCCGCAGGAATTCTTTGCCCAGGCCCGCACCGTCAGAGGCGCCTTCGATGAGGCCGGGGATATCCGCCATGACGAAGCTGTCATCATCCAGCTTCACGACACCGAGATTCGGGGTCAGCGTCGTGAAATGATAATTCGCGATCTTCGGTCTCGCACCGGACACGCGGGATAACAGTGTCGACTTGCCGACATTCGGAAAACCGACCAGTCCCACATCGGCGATGACCTTGAGTTCCAGGAGCACCTCGACCTCGGTCGCTTCCCCGCCGGGTTTTGCGTAACGGGGCGCCTGCATGGTGGAAGTGGCATAATGCATGTTGCCGGTGCCGCCTCTGCCGCCCTTCAGGACGGTCACCCGCCGGTTCTCCCCGGACATGTCCACGATGATCCTGCCGGTTGCGGCCTCGCGCACGACGGTTCCTTCGGGGACCTTGAGCTCGATGTCTTTGCCGCTTTTTCCGGTGCAGCGCTTTCTTCCGCCGTCCTGTCCGTTCTCCGCCTTGTACCTGCCGCCGTAGTGATAATCGGCGAGCGTGTTCAGGCCTTCATCGACGACGAAGATCACATCGCCGCCCTTTCCGCCGTCTCCGCCGTCGGGGCCGCCGTTGGCGACAAACTTCTCGCGGTAAAAGGAGACGTGCCCGTCTCCGCCTTTGCCGCTCCTTATGAATATTCTTGCTCTGTCAACAAAATCCGGCATAGCCTTCCCCTGAAAAAAGACAGGGCTTCCAACCCTTCGTCGGAAGCCCTGCAGAAAACCTGTTTCTGTCCGAAGCCTGTTTAAGCCTGCGGATGGACACTGGCCTGTTTCTTGTCGCGGCCGAGGCGCTCAAATCTCAGAACGCCGTCCACCAGAGCAAAGAGGGTATCATCCTTGCCCAGGCCTACATTGAGTCCGGGATGGATGTGCGTACCGCGCTGGCGGTACAGGATATTGCCGGCCTTGACAAACTGGCCGTCCGCTCTCTTGGCGCCAAGGCGCTTGGACTCGGAATCACGGCCGTTCTTGGTGGATCCCACGCCCTTCTTGTGAGCGAAGAATTGCAGATCTAAACGAATCATTTCTCGTACCTCCTGACTTGTACCTGCACGTGTCTGCTGTATTCCTGTTCGATGCTGCGGATCCCGAGCTCATAGGTGTCGAGAAGCAGTTTTGCCTGTTCTCCCGGGATGCTGTCGATCCGGTAACGGATCTGCGCGGCGCCCCGTTTTACACTGACTCTCGGTTTCTCTTCCGTAAAGGCTTCGACGGCATTGATCGTATTGATCGAGAGGATCGATATGGCGGAACATACGATGTCCAGTCCTCTGAACAAAAAACCTGCATGTCCCCGGACGTCAAATCCTCTGTTGTTGCCCTCTTTATCCTTAAAGAGTGTGACCCGCGTCATGTTTACAGCGAGATCTTGTCGATCTTGACACGCGTGAACGGCTGTCTGTGACCGTTCTTCTTGCGATATCCGCTCTTGGGCTTGTAGCGGAACACGATGACCTTCTTCTCCTTGCCCTGCTCGAGCACGGTGCCCGTGACCTTGGCGCTCTTGACATCGCCTGCCACGGAGAGCTTGCCGTCATCGCTGACTGCAATGACCTGATCAAAGGTCACGCTGTCGCCCTTCTCGGCCGTAAGCTTCTCAACCTTAACAATATCGCCTTCGGATACCTTGAGCTGCTTGCCGCCGGATACAATGATCGCGTACATGGTATTCTTCCCCCTTTCTTCAGGACTCGCTGACTACGGCGGATACGGCTTTCCCGCATCTCTTCTGCCCCGTCAGGCGGCATACCGTGATACAATAGCACAGTTACAGGGGTCTGTCAAGGGTCAGATGGCGATACTTCACCTGCCCGCCGTTGCTTCCTTATACTTCCTCTTATTCTCATACATCCGTTCATCCGCCTTGCGCATGATCTTCTGGATGTCGTCGTTGACATTGCTCACGTCGCAGCAGCCGATGCTGGCGTGGATCGGATAGGGTCGGCCGGACCGGTCGTCCGCCTTCCGCATCTGTGCAGCAAATGCCTCCTGAAATGCCTCTCCGCGTCCGGGGCGGTCCGAGAGCAGGATCACGGCGAATTCATCACCGCCGTAGCGCGCCGCGGACTCCTCGCCGCCCAGGCACGCGCGGATCGCTTCCGCCACCTGCACGATGGCAAAATCCCCCTCCGCGTGACCGAAATTGTCGTTGATGTATTTCAGGGAATCCAGATCGATGCTGACTAACGACATATAGCGCTTCCGGCGCCTTGCACGGTCGAGCGCCGTCTGCAGATTCTGCTCGAAGCCGCGGCGGTTATTGAGCTTTGTCAGCTCATCCATCAGATAGACACGGCGGATGACGTCCATATCCATGTATTCGCTGCGGATATTGTAGTCATCGATGGCATTTCCCAGAGAATGTGCGTACGCCTGCGTATACTTGTTCGGCCAGCCGCCCTCCTTATAACGCAGGACCAGATAGCCGAAAGCCCGGTTGAGCAGATGGATCGAATACACAAAGGACAGGAGCGGTTTTTCGGAAGCGAAATACTCCTCCGGCAGCAGGTGCCGGCGCTCGAAGCTGATATTCGGCGATTCATAATTGTGTTCGGGATCCAGAAAGAAGATCCGCTTGAGGATCATGGTATCCGTGTAGGCGTCCATCCGGTCGATCGCTCTTCTGGCGCCCCGGATCGCATCCTCGCAGAGGCACAGATAACCTTCGCTCGCACAATTGTAGGAGAAATAGCCGTCCGCGACGCTGTAGATCTCATCCATATCCAGGGCCACCTGCAGCCCGCTCTGCAGACACACGCCCATGTCCATGCCGTAGACATGATATTCCATATAACTGATCTTGCGTGCCAGATTCTGCTGACCGTCAAAGACCTCGCAGCTGCAGCTGTCGCGAAGATGGATCTTGAATCCGCTCTCTGCGTACTGCACGCGCGGCACCTCTTCGCCGGATCCGAGCCGCACGATGGTCTCCACCGCCATGCAGGCCATTTCCTTTTTCGGGACCTCGATCGTCGTGAGCGGCGGGTCGATCAGCTTGCTGTCATCGATATTGTCATAACCGGAGACGCAGACATCTTCCGGTACACGCAGGCCGCGTTTTTTCAGTTCTCTGAGGATCCCGATCGCCATATAATCATTGGCGCACACGATCGCCTCGGGATATTTTCCGTCTGTTTTAAGAAAGGTGTCCAGAGCGGCATCGGCGTTGTTGTACCAGTAATCGCCCCAGTATACCATATTCTCACCGACGGACAGTCCGGCCGCTTCCATCGCCTCGCGATAGCCGCGCTCGCGTTCATGGGCGTCCTCCAGATCGGTCCGGCCCGCCATATGGCAGATCCTGGTGAACCCGTGCACTTTGATGAAGTGCTCTGTCATCATCCGCATCGCCTGACGGTCGGAGGCCAGTACCCCGTAGCATTTTTCCCTGACCGCCTTGAGATATACGACCGGTACTTCATCCGCGTAATGCCTTAGCAGTTCATAGAGCCTGTCAGACATGCCGGGGATGTTGAGCCGGCTTTCCTCAACGATCACACCGGCATAAGAAGCGATGTCCGGAATGTGCGTCACGGACTCCTCGCCGTCGGAATAAAGCGTCAGATTCTTGTCATAGGTGCCGTAATTGGCAAAGACCACCACATCCATGTCATGCCTTGCCGCTTCCTCATAAATGTACGGAACCAGCTCCATCGCATATTCACAGTCGGCCTCGCCGATGATCACCGCAATCCGTTGTCTCAAACGATCTCTCCGCTTAAGAGGCAGTCTCTCCGTAATGGTTTACCGTTCCAGCATCACATGCGGAAGCATGCGCAGCAGTACTCTGGGCATCACCTGCGGCGTATCATCTTCCGCCGTCTCATCCGCGGGAGACTTTGCCGCACTTTCCTTCCCGCCGTTTGGTTCCGCGGCGTTTTCATCATTTTGATCGTCTTCCGCTCTGTCCTGATCCTTTTTCAGCTTTTCGTACAGCTCATCCGCTTCGACGTCTTCTTTCGCTTCCTCGCGCTGTTTGCCGTACGTGCCGTTCTTCAGGGCCTCTTCTTCCTCTTCGCTGATGCCGTCACGCTGTTCGGCGGCTTCCGCGGCCATCTCCTCCATGAGTTCCGCAAAATCATCGCGCAGGAAAGCACGTGCACTGAGTCTTCCGAGCGTGGGATAGGCGATGCTCTGCGCCTTGCGGACGAGAACGGTCTTCTCTTCACGGTTCTCGGCATAGGCCGCATAATACGTGTTTCCTGCCAGATCCTTCCTCGTGCGCACGGCAACCGCCATCCTGGCGGGGATCTCATAATCCATGCAGAATTTCCTCGCGGCGAGTCTGGCTCCCTGTGCGGAATCCTCCACCTTGAGCAGATAATCATAGACATCGCGGTAACCGCCGTAGACAAGTTCGTTCTCCAGATAATACAGCTGTCCGCTCAGGTCGTCCGCAGCGTAACCGTGATTATAGAGGAAATAGAACAGATTCTTCCTGCGTCCGTTATGCCACTGGCAGAGACCGTAACTGGTCCCCTTGTCTCCGACCGCGTTCAGACGGAATCCGGATTCGCAGCAGATATTGGCCAGGATCCCGCACGCGGCGGCCGTGTTGAGTTTGAGCCGTCCCACGAGAAAACGGTAGATGATGAGCTCGTTGCCATAGCGGGCTGCGGTAAAGGTTCGTGAGAAGAAGGACTGTTCCGGATCTTCCTCCGCGGCATCCGGCTCGATCCAGCCGGATTCTTCACGGTCACTGTCGAAGAGCTCATCGTCCAGCACATCGTCGTCCGCTTCTTCGTCGTATAACCAGTCTTCGTCTTCCGGTTCCTCTTCTTCCGGTTCCTCTTCCTCTTCTTC
>JAFXTJ010000128.1 GCA_017535945.1 Lachnospiraceae bacterium | reverse complement strand
TCCCATGAAAAGGACGATCAACATTATGAGAGGTCTTCTTCCGGCCGGTGATCATTTGAAGAGGATGATCCGCTGTCATTCCCGGCGGGCAGACTGCGTTGCATTGACGTTTTCGTTCTCTGAGAGTGTATACAAAGGCCGCAAACATCAGCAGCATCGCGTAATAGACCGCGATCTGCCACGGCGCGGCATGACCGGTGACAACGGTGGCGCCGGGAACCGCGTTCTCCGTGAGACACAATATCTTAAAAAGGCCCAGCAGCAGATGATCACCAAATCCGAAGAGCATCCCGGCCCGCACCAGCACGAGGCCGCCGAGCATGCACAGGATCCCGCAGATGAGTACGACCGACATGAGCGGCAGGATCAGCAGATTCAGAAAGACCGAATACAGGGGAAAGGTGTAAAACGCATTCATATAGACAGGCAGCGTCATGAGCGCCACCGCGAGTGAAGCGGCAAACGCGCTGTACAGTCTGACGAGAAAGCCTGTCCATGGTGGATCGCCGCGGCCGGGCGCATAATCACGGACAGCGTCGGGGATCAGCGAGGGCAGCAGGATGCTCACCGCGGCCACGCACAGAAACGAGAGCTGAAATCCGCTGTAGTTCAGATACAGCGGCTCCTCCGCCGCGATCAGAAACGCCGCCAGAGCGAGTGCCGTGATGATATCATAGGTGCGTCCGACAGCGACCGCCACCTGCCGGAGGATGAACATCACGATCGCCCGCACGGCGCTCGGCGTCTCTCCGCACATCATGCCGTAGGCGATCATGACCAGGATCGATACGGGGATCGCGGCGCTCCGGGGGATGTACACCCGCCGCAGAAGTCCGCAGACCGCCGCTCCGATGAGGGAAATGTGCAGGCCGCTGATGGCGATGATATGCATGATCCCGCTGCGCTGATACAGGGATTTGATCTCCGGATCCAGAGCGGAGCGGTCACCCAGGAGCATGGCCCGCATGATGCCCGCGTCTTCCGCGTTCAGGCAGGCATCCAGCGAGCTGCCGAGCACACAGCGGATCCGGTACAAGCCTTCCCGGAGGGTGTCCCGGTCCCTGTTCGCCGCAAGCACTTCCGCATCCGTCATGCGGCAGGCGATCCTCTGGACACGGTAGTACGCGGCGCTGTCGAATTCCCCCGGATTCGTCGCGTGTGAGAAGTGACGGATGCGCCCGCGGAGGCGCAGCATCGCACCGGTCGGGAAATCCCGCGCATCTGCCGCATCTTCCGTACGCATATAGCACTGGACCCGGCGGACCGGGTTGCCCGGGACATCAATGTAGTATACCTGCGTCAGTTCTCCCGCATACTGCCGGAATTCCTTGCGGGTGAGCCGCCCCTCGACCGTGACGGTCTCCTTATCTTCCCAGGGCAGGACATCTTCTCCCGGAGGGAACAGGGTGACCAGCAGAAACATCGCGGACAGGAAAGCCGCGCAGAAGACGGCGAGAGGCCGTCTGATCCTCCATCTCATCGGCATGGAACCTTAGACCGTGATATGATCGCGGATCTTGGCGAAGAGTTTCTCCTTGATCCCGGAGATCTGCATGATATCTTCGATCCGTTTGAATGTGCCGTGACTCTGCCTGTAATCGATGATCTTGGCAGCCGTGCTCGGCCCGATGCCGTTCAGCGTGCACAGGGTCTCTGCGTCCGCTGTGTTGATATTGACGAGCCCGTCTGTCGTTCCGCCGGCAGCGGAAGAGGATCCGGAGTCAGTGCCTCCGCTGATGACCGCGAGACTGCTTCCCGGAGACGGGTCTGTACCGCCGCTTACAACAGCAATCCCGCCGGTACTGCCGGACAACGCGCCGGAAGCCTCACTCCGTCCTGCAGTTCCGTTTCCGGAGGGAGAAATGTCTCCGGTACCGCCCGCCGTGAGCAGGCGTGTCTCCTCCGTCGTCGGGATCCTGAGCCGCACGCCGTCCGTCAGGATCTGTGCCTGATTGATATAGGCCTCATCCGCATCGGCCGCAAAACCGCCCGCCGCGCGGACTGCCTCATAGATGCGGCTGCCGGCATCCAGCGTATAGACACCTGCGCGGTTTACCGCGCCGCATACGTGGACCACGATCGGCGCGGCATTATCTGCGGCTGCCGTGCCGCCTGCCGGTCCCGACGGAGGGGTGTTGATACCTGCCCCGCCGGAGTCGGGCGTGATCCCGGCAGCATTCCGGTCGTCTCCCGATGTGCCGGCAGCCTGTCCGCCGCCCTGCGCGCCGGCAGATCCGTTTCCCGAAGCATCCGAAAAGGCACCATCCGGTAAAGCAGACCCTCCCGACGATGTGTTCCCCTCTTCCTCCGCAGCTGTTTCCAGGGTGATCAGCCCGCTGTCCCGCGTCCCCACAGACGCGCATCCCGCGAGCATGGATATGAAAAATAGGAGGAGCAGAGCCGTAAGCCCCGCTCTTTTTCTGAATTGCATCCTTCCTCCCTTCCCGGGAGGAACCCATCGGTGCTTCTTGATTCTATAGCAGAGCGGGTGTCCGGTTCAAGTATCCCGCGCCGATTTTATAGAAATTTCACATATGAAAAATCCGCTTTTCCAACCGGGAGCAGCGTGGTAAAATCATGGAAGTGATGCTGTTACGATCACTGATAAGTCCGTTGAATACGAGACAAAAAGGAGAAACCATGTATTGCAAGTATTGCGCAGCTCTGATCGATGATGATTCCCTCGTATGTTCCGCGTGCGGGAAGACGCTCGGACAGTCCATTTCGTCCCCGATCCCGCAGACGCCGTACATGATGCCGCAGTCGCAGGTGCAGCAGTTTGACCGTTCCATGCCGCAGCCGGATTTTTCGCAGCCGGAGTACCAGCAGACGGCCTATCAGCAGCCGGTGATGCAGGATACGCAGACGGCCTATCAGCAGCCCGTGATGCAGCCGGTCTACCAGCAACAGCAGCCGGTGATGCAGTCGCAGCAGACACTTTACCAGCAGCCGCAGCAGCCCGTCTATCAGCAACCCGGGTATCAGCCCCAGCCGCAGGCGGTGCAGCAGCCGGTAGTCATGCCCAATATCGTCATCAACAATTCCAGCAACGCCACTGTCAATACCGCCAACAACGTCGGTGCACTGAACGGCATGATCTCCGACAAGAGCAAGATCGCCGCATTGCTGCTCTGCCTGTTCGGCGGGACGCTGGGCCTGCATCAGTTCTACGCGGGCAAGATCGGTATGGGCATCCTGTATATCTGTACCGCCGGGCTTTGCGGCTTCGGCGCGCTCATTGACTTTTTCCTGATCCTGTTCGGCAAGTTCCGCGATCAGTATGGCAGATTTATCGCAGTGTAAAGATCCTGCGGTTCAGTCGGCGAAGCAGTTGTCAGTCAAACATTTTCATCGAACGAAAGGAGGAGCAACATGAATTATCGTATCGAAGGCGGCAATCTTCCGGTGGTGATCTGCGAACTGGAGAGCGGGGAGAAGATGATCACGGAAAAAGGCGCGATGAGCTGGATGAGCGCCAACATGAAGATGGAGACCAACACGGGCGGCGGCATCGGAAAAGGGATTGCCCGCATGTTCTCCGGCGAATCGCTGTTCATGAACACTTATACGGCAGAAGGCGGTCCCGGCCAGATCGCGTTTGCCTCGTCCTTCCCGGGTGAGATCAAGGCGGTCGAGATCACGCCCGGCAAAACGATCATCGCCCAGAAGCAGGCATTTCTGGCATCCTCGGCCGGTGTCGACCTCTCCGTGCATTTCCAGAAGAAGCTGGGCTCCGGTTTCTTCGGCGGCGAAGGCTTCATCATGCAGAAGATCTCCGGTTCCGGCATCGTCTTCCTGGAGATCGACGGTTCCGTCATCGAACGTGATCTGGCCCCCGGCGAACAGCTCATTGTTGATACGGGGTATCTCGCCATGATGGATGAGACCTGCACGATGGATGTGCAGACCGTAAAAGGTGTGACCAATATGCTCTTCGGCGGCGAGGGGCTCTTCAACACGGTCATCACAGGCCCCGGGCACGTGATGCTGCAGACGATGCCTGCGATGGGCATTGCGCAGGCTCTGATCCCGTTCCTGCCCACGTCCAACAGCAAGTAAGACGCAAAGGCGGCGAGAGACCGCCCGTCAGAAAATGTATTGTCAGGGACTCCCTTCCGGAGATGATCCGGGAGGGAGTTTTTGCTGCATCCGTCCGGCAACGGATGCCGTGTCCGCGCGGAAAACCGTCCGCCGGGCACGGGAAGCACGAAGCACGGAATGAGCGCAGGTGCGGGAGGGGAGGTCTGCGCGATTCACCGCGCCTCCACGAACCAGCGGTAGTTCTCCTCATAGAACAGATGGATCTCGCGGCCGCCCACCAGGCAGGTGTACATGATGCCGGTGCCGCCCGCGCGGCGGCTGGCGCAGCGCTCGATCTTCTTCACGCGGTCGATCTCATAGCGCGTGCCGTCCTCCCAGATGAGCCACATCGGGCGCAGGATCCCGCCGGAGGTGAACTCCGCCGCCACGTCTACATATACTTTGTATCCGATCCGTTCTGACATGTCACTTCCCTCCGAAAACCCGGACCCCGTGTTCGAAATAGCCGTGCGGATGCACCGCGCCGGCCACGGCGGGATCCGTGGCGGTCCCCACGCCGCCGGATCCGGGCCAGACGGTGCCGGGCCCGCCGGAACCGCCGCTGCCCGTAAAGACGGAACCTGCCGTGCCGGCTGTATCCGCAAAAAATGATCTGCTGTCTTCGCTGCTCCCGCGCCGGTCCTCCGCGTCCCCGTGTACCTCGAGCCCGGCCAGCAGCCGGTCGGCATACACCCGCCCGCGGAAGAGCGCATCATGCCCGAAACGCCGGCGGATCGACTCCATCGCCACATCCATCCGGAACTGTTTCTCCCTCAGCCGCTCATCCACGAACAGATCCGTCTGGTAACAGTAACTGTCCGCCTGCAGCATGCCCACGCGCACCCCGATGCTGCGGACCGGGCGGTCCCAGGTGTAGCTGGCGCGGAACAGTTCCATGGCCCGGTGCGCGATCTCGTCGGAGATGTTGGTCGGGATGGGGATCCTGTGCTGTCTGGAAAACCACGCAAGACCGTCATCCCGCACGCAGATCCCGATGAGGGAGCCGGCAAAATGATGCTCCTTGAGGCGCGCGGCGACACTTTCCGAAAGCAGGAAGATCACGGCCCGCACATCGTCTTCGTCCGTCAGATCCCGCGGCGAAGTGGTGCTGTTGCCGATGCTCTTCACCGGGGAGGAATAGCCGTCGGGCATCACCGGCGTCTCGTCCTCTCCGTTGGCAAAGGTCCACAGGATCAGTCCCATCTTGCCCAGGTGCGCCTGCAGAATGTGCGGATCGGCAAGCGCCAGATCCCCGATGCTGTGAAAACCCAGCGTCCAGAGCTTTTTCGCGGTGGCGCGGCCCACCATCAGCAGATCGGAAGCGGGAGCGCGCCAGACGATGTCCCGGTAATTATCCCGCGTGATCACCGTGATGGCGTCCGGTTTCCTGTAATCCGAGCCGAACTTCGCAAAGATCTTGTTCCAGCTCACCCCGATGGAAACGGTGAGGCCCAGTTCGCGCTTCATGCGGCGGCTGATATCCTCCGCGATCGAGGGCGCATCACCGGCGGCGGAGGCACAGGCGGTGACATCCAGCCAGGATTCATCAATGCCGAAGGGCTCCACCAGATCGGTATACTCCATATAAATCTCGTGCGCCAGATGCGAAAAGCGCAGATACAGATCCATCCGCGGCGGCACAAAGATCAGGTCCGGACAGGCCTGCCTGGCCTGCCACAGCGCCATGCCCGTCTTGACCCCGCAGCGTTTCGCCGGGTAATTGGCCGTCAGCACGATCCCGTGCCGTGCCGCCGGATCCCCGCCCACCGCCAGCGGCCGTCCGTCGAACTCGGGATGGTGCAGCATCTCCACCGACGCGTAGAAGGCATTCATATCACTGTGCAGGATCGACCTTTCCATGGAATCCATAATAGAACATATGTTCGATTTTTGCAAGAGGAAAAAAGTCCCACCTTTTTGGTGGTGATCCGAAAGACGGCAGGCGGATATACTGCCATTGAATGCATTCCATGTTCACGCGGCGTGAGAAATAAGTGATTTGAAGTCGGTCATATCGGTCTTTATGATGAAGGGAGAGGGATCGACGGGATCAGCGGATGACAGAAAGTCACGGACGAGCAGGGAGGAGGAGACATTCCATGAATCAGGATCATCAAAGTATCGTATGTCCGAATTGCAGAGCGGCTCTTGCGGTAAATCCGGGAGATCCCACAGTGAAATGTGCCTACTGCGGAACGGTCATATCAACGGCCGCCGCACTCGGTGAGAGTGATGCGCTGCGGATCGAAAAGATGCGGGCTGACACCTACAGAGAGGTGGAACATAAAAAACAGGAGAATGAGTCGCTTCGGCTCAAATACGAAAGAGAACTCGAAAAGAGCAGAATGGCGGAGGAAAAGGCCGAGAAATTCAGGAAGTCCAAACTCAGCAAGTGGCTGATCGTGTTCTCGGTGATCTCATTTCTGTTTGCCGTCGGAATGTTCTCCGGACACAGGGTGTTCGGCGGGATCCTGTGCGTCCTTCAGACGGCGTTGTTCGTCACGGCCTATCTGATGGGCAGGCAGGTGATCCCCGAATACCTGAAAAATCAGCATATCATTCCGCTCATCGCGGCCTTTCTCCTGGTGCTCCCCTGTATGCGCGCGATGGGGACCGAGCCGCACAGAGCGGAAAAGATCGTCTGGAAAGACATGGTACTGGGGGAGATGCTCCCGCAGCCGTCATCGCGGAAGGGTGAGATCATCGACAATTCTGCGGATTCCCTCTGGGTCTGTCTGAACAATGTGTCTTCCGCGCAGTACAGCGACTATCTGTCGAAATGTAAGGAAAAGGGTTATGACGTCGAAGCGGAGGATACCACTTTTGGCTATGAAGCCTTTCACGCAGACGGATACCATCTGAAACTCGACTATGACGGTTCGGAAAAAGTGATGTCCATTGATCTTGATAAGGAGGAAGATCTCGGGACGCTTACATGGCCCGGGAAAGGGCCTGCCGCCTTACTGCCGGCTCCCCAAACCCGGTCGGGGAAGATCAAATCGGATTCCTCCGATCATTTCTTTGCCTATCTGAAAATGACAAAAGAAGAGTTTGCGGATTACGCGGATCAGTGCAGCAAAAAAGGATTTGATGAGAACTACTCCCGCGGGGATGCGTATTACTATGCGAAGAACAGGGACGGTGTCGATCTGAGTCTGAAATACGAGGGAAACGGTGTCGCATACGTGAGCGTGAGCATACCGGAAAAAGAATCAGCCGCGCAGGGAAAG
>JAFXTJ010000127.1 GCA_017535945.1 Lachnospiraceae bacterium | reverse complement strand
GCGCGTCAAGGCGGATTTCTACGAGCAGGTCATCTATGCCGAGAACGGCCCCGGTCCCGAAGAGTATATCAAATATTATGAAGGGATCGATCCGGAACTGGCCGCACAGCTGTATCAGGAGGCAATCCGTTCCAGGCTTGACACGGAAGAGGTGCAGAAATACGCCCAGACCTATTCCTCCATGAAGGCCAAGAAGGCGGCGGGGATCTTTGAGGATCTCGTGAACAACAAGAATGACGCGGATCTCGCGGCGAGGATCCTGCAGCAGATGTCGGCGGACGACCGCGGCAAGATCCTGGCGGTCATGGATGCCGAGGTGGCAGGTGTCCTGACGGAGCTGCTGGAGCCCGATACGCTGCCGGCACTGGGAGACTGAACGAAAAAATAACAAAGGTGATTTTAATACTAAAGTATTCGCTTCCGCGGTCGATATAATGTATAGCAAGCAGTGACAGCACCTTTACAGACAGGAGTGAATATGGCGGGTACACAGATCCAGAGGCTGGACGCACTGATGCAGGCAGTACCGCAGGCGGATGCGGCAGGGATCCCCGGAGGAAGAGCCGCGAAGCAGGGCACCGGTGAATTCGAAGAGATGGTGCGGCAGGCGGGCGAGATCCTCGAAGCGGCGAGATCGGCCGTGATACAGGCGGGATCAGCAACAGCGCAGCAGAAGCCGGATTCCGGAGCCGATACCGATATCACGGCGATCGGCAGCACTCAGAAGCAGAGTCCGGTGCGGGATGCGGCGACAAAGCCCAAAGAGAACAACCAGAACAACAAAGAGAATACGATCAGTCAGGACGACAAAAAAGACGCTCGGGTCACGGATGACAATGCGAAGCAGGTGGAAAACCTGAAAGAGCACGCCGATGACGCCGGGCGTCAGGTTATTTCAGAGGTCGCCGAAAAGCTCGATCTCACAGAGGCGGATGTGGAAGCCGCCATGGAGATCCTGGGACTGGAAGCCTTCCAGCTGCTCGACCCGGTGAACCTCACGGCCCTCATCACGGAGCTTTCCGGCGAGAGCGATCCGATGACCCTGGTGACGGATGCCGATCTCTATGCGACCCTGCAGGATCTGCTGCAGACAGCGAGACAGATCGGCGAGGAAGCGCAGATCGCCCCCGAGGATGTGCAGTTCATCACGGAGCAGATCGAGCTGCAGCCTGAGGAAGTACCGGAGGAGATCGAAGCGGCACCGGTCACACCTTTTACTGAGGCACTGGAGGCGGCGGAGAATGAGCAGCCCGTCCGTGTGAGCAGGACCGATACCGACAGTGAAGGCAATACGGTCACCGTCGAGGTGACGATGGAAGAGGGGAGCGAGGTGGCCAGACAGGCCGTGCAGGCTCCCGCGGCACAGGAAAACGGACAGGAACAGGATCCCGCCGGCGGACAGAACCGGGGCGGCAATCGCAGGGAAGGCATCCGTCCCGACCAGATGGCGGACCAGGTGGTCAATGAACTGGCCGGGCGCATGGCAGACAGCAATGTGGAATTCACGGATGTCATGCAGGCACAGGAGACGGCACGGACGGACACCACGCAGATGGTTGAGATCGTCCGGCAGATCACCGAGCAGATCCGGGTGAATTTCGCAGCTGATATGACGAGCATGGAACTCACCCTGCATCCGGCGAGCCTGGGCAATGTACAGCTCACGGTCCTGCAGGATGCGACAGGACGGATGGTCGCCCAGTTTGCGGTAGAGAACGAGACCGTACGGCAGGCGATCGAGAGCCAGATCTCCACTCTCCAGCAGCGGCTGGATGAACAGGGCACCAGGATCGAGGCAGTCGAAGTGACGCTCGCGAGCCACGGATTTGAGAGCAATTTAAGCGGCGGCAGCGGCAGGAACGCCTCGGAGGAAGAGAGAGAAGCGCAGATGACGGCGCAGGGCCCCAGAGGGACCCGCAGGATCGACCTTTCACAGCTGACGGATCCGGAGGAACTGGAAGACGAACAGCGGATCGCGGCTGAGATGATGGCGGCAAACGGCGGGACCGTGGATTACACGGCATAGACCGATCGGAGATCGCGTAAAGAAAGAGAACGGAGTTTTCGGAAAGGAACAGTATGGCAGTCGGAGCAGTGATCAAAGACGGACAGATCGCGAACGCGGAATCCGCGATGAGCAAGGACAAGAAGAGCGGTTCGTCCAATGTGGACAAGGAGCAGTTCATGACCCTCCTGGTCGCACAGATGAAGTACCAGGATCCCCTGGAGCCCACCTCCAACACGGAGTACATCTCACAGTACGCCACCTTCTCGGAGCTGGAACAGATGCAGAACATGTCCCGCTCCCTGGAACTCTCCAGAGCGAGCGACCTCGTCGGCAAGCTCGTGGTCATCAGCCCCACCGATGAGAACGGCCTCACACATGATCTCGAGGGCCAGGTGGACAAGGTCTACTACTCCAACAACAAGGCCTATATCGAGGTGGACGGCAGGACATTCTCGGCCGGCGATGTCTCCCAGGTGATGAGCACCGATTACGCGGATGCGAAGCGTCTGGTCGAGGCCTGGGGGCAGGAGATCGACAAGCTCCCCAACATCAATGATCTGACGCTGGAGAAGGCGGATGCGATCAACACACTGTACGCAGCCTACAACGCCTTCTCGGATGCGACCAAGGAAATGATCGATCCCGCGTATGTCACGGCGATGAAGCAGTACAAGGCGAGGATCGACGAACTGCAGGAGGCACAGGCCGAGAATCTGGCCAGTCTGGCGCAGGAAGCGCTGAACAGTATCGACCCGGCGGAACTCATCGGGGAAGAGACCGGTGAGGAAGAGACCGGAGCCGATGAAACCGCTGCCAACGAGACCGAAGCTGCAGAAGCTTCCGAAGCATAAGAAAAGGAGGGACCTGACCTATGATGCGTTCACTGTTTTCCGGCGTTGCCGGTCTGAAGACCCACCAGACGAGAATGGATGTCATCGGTAACAACATCGCCAACGTCAACACCACGGCGTACAAGTCGCAGAGCATGACTTTCTCGGATATTATGTATCAGACCACGCAGAATGCCTCCGGTGCCTCCGAGACCCGCGGCGGTGTCAATGCCCGTCAGATCGGTCTGGGCGTCCAGACCTCCGCGATCTCCACGGCGATCGAGCAGCAGGGTGCCTCCCAGACGACGAACAATCCGTTCGATATCATGATCTCCGGCAGTTCCTTCTTCGTCGTGAACAACGGACAGGAACAGCTCTACACCCGTGACGGCACCTTCTACGTGGACGGCGCGGGCAATCTCGCGATGCAGTCCACCGGTTATCTGGTCCAGGGATGGAGTTCCGCGGACGGCAAGACCGTCGATATCAACGCCGGTATCGGCAAGCTGCAGCTCATGAACGCGGAGAATATGAGCTATCCGCCCGCCGCCACGACCAAGGCCCTCATGACCGGCAATATCGATCAGATGGATACCAACGTGACCTCCAAGGCCGGCCGTGTCATGACGCTGGAATTCTACGATGACCGCGGCTATCTCTACACGGCGAAGTTCAACGTCAAGCAGATGAAGAATCCCGACGGCAAGCCGATGACGACCTCCAACATCCAGCCCGTCCCGGCGGAGGGTGATGCGCTCTATGATTACTACGATGTCGGCAAGGAAGGGATCTCTCCCAAGAATGAGCCCATGTATTCCGTGACGCTGGCGGACATCCTCGACAAGAACAACCAGTCCATCGGCATCAGTGCTCTCGCGGGCGTGAGCTTCGGCTCCAACATGACCTGGGAGGAGTCGGTGAAGAAGAGTCTCTCCACCCAGATCGGCACGGACGCCTCCGATACGGCCGAAGCCAGACTGAACGACGACACCGAGGTCGATGAGAACGGTGTCTCCGTCAAGGCCGCCAACGGCGAGTACTATCTGAAGCAGCTCAAGTCCACCGCCAAGATGAAGGATTCGCTCGGCAATATCGTCTCCAGCAACCGGGCCGGCCTCGGCGGCGAGTACTTCGGGCTCTCCGATGCCGCGATCGACAGCTACGGCGCGGATGCGACCTTTAAGATCGACGGCGACAAGATCGTCATCACGAGCAATGCAAAGAGCAACATCCTCACCTTTAACGCCGACACGGGCGCGCTGGTGAAGGGCGCGGATCTGACCCTCAAGTTCGACGATACGCCGCCCAAGGGCCTGGAGAGCTTCAAGAGCGTCGCGGTCGACACCTCGACCATGACCAACGTCAATACGAACGGTTCCTCGACCTTCAAGGCGACCAAGGGCGACCTCGAGGGCAATGAGACCGGCCGTATGGTCGGCGAGCTGAACGGCATCGCGGTGGAGACCTCCGGCAAGATCTACGCCTCCTACTCCAACGGCCAGACCAAGCTCCTGGGACAGATCGCCACCGCGGAGTTCGCCAATGCCTCCGGTCTCGAGAAGGGCGGCGACAATCTCTACCGGGCGACCAACAACTCCGGAGCGGCCACGATCCAGGATATCACCGTCAGCGGCGGCAAGATGAATACCGGCGTCCTGGAGATGAGTAACGTGGATCTCTCCAACGAGTTCACGACCATGATCACGACACAGAGAGGCTTCCAGGCCAACAGCCGTATCATCACCGTATCCGATACCCTGCTGGAAGAACTCACGAACCTCAAGAGATGATAAGCGGTTAACGCAGCAGACCGATACCCCGGAGGGCGTCCCGTACGCCCCCGGGGTATTATTGTCTATAATACGAAATTTCATTTACATATACTCAATATTTCGTATAACATATTGCTTTACCGTCAACGGAAATCGTGCTATCATGTTATGGTGTATCTTTACGGAGGGTGGAGAGTATGATCGAAGTCACCCGGCTCAACGGCATGAAATATCTGGTCAATGAGGACCTGATCATGACCGTGGAGGAGACACCGGATACGGTGCTGACTCTTACGAACGGGCAGAAACTGCTGGTTAAAGAGAGTGGACAAGAGGTCAGGGATTTAGTAAAATCATTCAAGCAGGAGATCTATGCCGGTCCGCGTCCGTGAGGAGCGGGGAGGCAGAGATGTCTTGTGAATTTTTGCGTTTATGAGGTAGTCAGACGTGGATATAGCAACAATCATCGGTCTTGTCATGTGCTTCGTCGCCATGATCGTCGGTATCATCACTTCCGGCGGTGTCGGCGCGTTCAAGAATTTCGTGGATATCCCGTCCTTCTTCGTGACGGTCATCGGCTCGCTCATGTGCGTGCTGGCTTCCAACACGATGCCGGACTTCCTGGCCGGTCTGAAGGCCATGAAGCTCATCCTGAAGCTCCCGGCCAACAACGTGGCGGAGAACATCCGGCAGATCATCGCGCTCTCCAACACAGCGCGTAAGGAAGGACTGCTGGCACTGGAAGAAGCGGCCAACAACATCGAGGACGCCTTCCTGAAGAAGGGTCTGCTGCTGATCGTCGACGGCACGGAGCCTGAGCTGGTCAAGAGCATCCTGGTGGCCGAAATGGACGCGGTCGATTCCAGACATAAGATGCGGATCTCGGTTTGGGAGGATATCGGTTCCATGGGACCTGCCTGGGGTATGATCGGTACCCTGCTGGGTCTGGTGAACATGCTGCAGAACATGTCCGATCCTTCCGCCATCGGCCCGAACATGGCCGTCGCTCTGATCACGACATTGTACGGGTCCGTCATCGCCAACTGGCTGTGCGCGCCCACTGCCACCAAACTGAAGCACCTCAACAATGATGAATATACGATGAAGAGCATCATGATCGAAGGGATCCTCTCCATCCAGGCGGGCGAGAACCCGCGTGTGACGGAAGAGAAGCTCAAGTCGTTCCTGTCACCTGCGGAAAAGACAGCATATGAAGCGGCTTCCGGTGAAGGAGGCGGCGGTGGCGGCGAGGAAGGTTAAGCCGCACCGGTGAGAGTGGGATAGATGGCAAAAAAACCCGAAGAACCGCCGAAGGGAGCGCCTGCGTGGCAATCAACCTTCGCGGATCTGATGAATCTGTTACTGTGCTTCTTCGTGCTCCTCTTCTCGATGTCCACCATCGAGAAAGAGAAGTTCGAAGCGGTTGCGGCCTCGTTTTCACAGGCCTTTAACATCTTCGACGGCGGCGAGACCTCGTTCGGCGAGGGAGCCCTCATCGGAGACGGTGTCTCGCAGCTCAATGAATTGAATATCTATATCAATTCCATGGGCACGGCCGAGGACAAGCAGAAGGACAAGGAACACGACGAGGACCACGACAAGCAGCAGGAAGCCATCGAAGAGCAGATGGAGGCTTCCGAGAAGCTGGCGGAGCAGATCGCGGAAGCACTGCAGGCAGCGGGCATCACGGATCAGGTGGAGCTCAATTTCACCAGCCAGTATGTGCAGCTGACCCTCCAGGGCGCGATCCTCTTTGATACCGGTAAGGTCGATATCAAGGAAGAGGCGGTCCCGATCCTGGCCAAGGTCGGCGCGATCCTGGAACGCTATGCCGGCGGCACCATCGAGATCGAGGGACACACGGACAATGTCCCGATGTCCGGTGCGAAGTATTCCAATAACGATGAGCTCTCTTCCGGGCGTGCGCTTTCCGTGTTCAATTATCTCGTGGCGAACACGACGCTCGATCCTTCCAGGATCATGCACACCGGCCGCGGCGAGTATGTGCCGGTCGCAACCAACGAGACACCCGAGGGCAGAGCCAAGAACCGCAGAGTGGAGATCAGGATCTACAATCCGCTCTCCCCGATGTACTAAAAGCCGAGAGAAAGGCGGGCAGAAACATGAAGAGAAATATGCTGGCGATCATCATTCTGGCTGTGAGCATCGTGAACCTGGCCATGACGGCATTTATGATGCTCACGGTGATGAATACGAATTCCAAGACCGTTAAGCTCATCGGTGATGTGGCGGCAGCGGTCAATATCGACAACACGACACTCGCCCCGCCGAGCAGCGGCATCGGCGCTTCGGTCGTGGTCCCTATGGACCGGACGGCCACCTATGATATCGGCGGCGATGATAAGATGACGATCGCGTTTGCTCCCGGCGAAGACGGCGAGACCCATTACGCGCAGGTCGAGGTCGTGCTGTCCCTCAATATGGACAGCGACGGCTACAAGACCTTTGGCGCCACGATGGATGACAGGAAGTCCCTGATCCGTTCCAAGATCATCGACATCATGTCGAGCTACACGATGGAGCAGTGCAGAGAGAACCAGACACAGGTGCAGGAGCAGATCCTGGAGGGACTGCAGGAGATGTTTGATTCCGACTTCATCTTCAAGGTCTCCTTCTCCAACATCCAGTATGCGTGAGGAGTAACCGTTGGCTGACGTACTCTCCCAAAGCGAGATAGATGCGCTCTTAAACGGGATATCCAGCGGTGAACTGGATGCGACGGAGCTGAAGCAGAGCGACGAGAAGAAGGTCAAGGACTACGACTTCGCAAGGCCTGCCAAGTTCTCCAAGGAGCATCTGCGTACACTGGAGATCATCCATGAGCATTACGGACGGCTGATCTCCACGACCCTGCCGCTGTATGTGCGCAAGAACGTGACGGTGGCGGTGGCCAACTCGGAGACGGTCACCTTTTCCGAATTCAGCAACGCGCTGTCCAACCCGGTCATCCTGGGGATCGTTAATTTCCAGCCCCTGCAGGGTACGATCCTGCTGGAGATCCAGACCAATCTGGGCTTTGCGTTTATTGACAGACTCCTCGGCGGCGAAGGTGTGGCCCTGGAGAAGGCGAGACCATTTACGGATATCGAGATGCCGCTCGTGCAGCGCTTCCTCGAGATCTGCATGAACCTCATGGTGGAGCCCTGGGCCAACGTGCTTGAGATCGCGCCGACCATGGAGCGGATCGAGACGAACCCGCAGTTCGCGCAGGTCATCTCGCCCACGGATATGATCGCCATCGTGACGCTGAACATCAAGATGGGCGACACGGAGGGACTGATGAATGTCTGTCTCCCGTATTTCACGCTCGAGAGCATCATGGACCGTCTCAATACCAAGTATTGGTACTCCACGATGCAGCGCAACAGCGACGATCACTTCGAGGAGCATCTGGAGAGCCTGATCCGCAGGGTGGATGTGCCGATCAAGGCGGTGCTCGGCTCCTGCCGTGTGTCCGTCAACGAGTTTATTCACATGCAGCGCGGAGACATCATTCGTCTGGATAACCATACCAGCGGGGATCTCCGGGTCTATGTCGGGAGTATATACAAATTCGATGCGTTGCCCGGTACCGTAAGGGATAATTATGCCTTCCGCGTAACGGGTGTCATCAGGGAAGAGGAGGAACAGCATGGACGGGATGCTATCACAGGATGAGATAAATGCTCTCCTGAACGGCATGGACGCGACAGGCACGGGGATGGATGACCCGGGCCCGGCCGCCGGCGGTACCGGTCAGTTCTCAGGGGCCGGCGTGACCACCGATGTCGAGGAGCTCACCGATGTCGAGAAGGATGCGATCGGCGAGGTGGCGAATATCTCCATGGGTTCGTCCGCGACGACCCTGTATTCGCTGTTGAACCTCAAGGTCAACATCACGACTCCGCGGGTCGAGCTCGCCACCTGGAAGAGCGTGCTCGAGGATTACGAGCGGCCCTGCGTGTTCACGGTCATCAAGTATACCGAGGGACTGGACGGCAGCAACATCCTGATCCTCAAGCAGCATGACGTGCTGGTCATCACGGATCTGATGATGGGCGGCGACGGGACCAATGTGGAGAACAAGGAGCTTGGGGATCTGGAGCTCTCCGCGATCTCCGAGGCCATGAACCAGATGATGGGCGCCGCGGCCACGTCGCTCTCCACGATGCTGGGAGAGAAGATCGATATCTCTCCGCCGCAGTCCACACTCCTTGATCTCACGGAGCAGGATCCGGCGAATATCTCGCCGTTCCTGGCGGGGACTTTTGTCAAGATCACCTTCCGCATGCAGATCGGCGATCTGATCGATTCGGCGCTCATGCAGCTGTATCCGATCGATTTTGCGCGCACCCTGTACGACACCTTTATCAGTTCCGCGGAGGATGTGACTTCCTCTGCGGCTCCCGCTCCGGAACCGGCACCTGCGGCTCCGTCTCCCGCTCCGGCTCCGGCACCGCAGCCGATGCCCGCCGCTCCGATGGGAGCACCGGATATGAGTGGCCAGCCTATGCCGCAGATGGGCATGCCCCAGCAGCAGATGCCGCAGATGGGGATGCCGCAGATGGGAATGCCGCAGATGGGCATGCAGCAGATGCCGATGATGCCCACGATGCCCATGATGCAGCCGATGGATTATTCCCAGGCACAGTTCCAGAGCTTCCAGCCGGATCTTTCCGGCGTACCGGGGGCGGAGAATATCGGACTCATCCAGGATGTGCCGCTGGAGGTCACTGTGGAGCTCGGACGCACACAGCGTCCCATCTCGGATATCCTGGATTTCGCACCGGGCACCATTGTGGAACTGGACAAGATCGCCGGCGAACCGGTCGATGTGCTGGTGAACGGCAAGCTCGTGGCTAAGGGCGAAGTGGTGGTCATCGAGGAGAGCTTCGGCGTCCGCGTGACGGAGATCGTCTGAGAAACACATGACAGGGATCCTATTATCCATGACAGGACCCGGGATCGGATCCTTTGCACAGCTCATCACCGTCATCGTCATTTTTCTGGTGGTGCTGTTTCTTGCCTGGCTCGCCACGCGCTTTGTATCGCGGATCGGCGGTGCGGGCGTGTCCGCCGGAGGCAATCTCGAGATCGTGGAGGCGATCCGGATCTCCCAGACACAGGTCGTGGAGATCCTGCGCGTCGGCGAACGTTATGTCGCCGTGGCGGTCTCCAGGGATCATGTGGATGCACTGGGAGAGTGGTCCAGGGAGGAACTGGGTCTGAAGGAGCGGGAAGACGTACAGGCGGCCGGCGGCCGGCCGTGGAAGGACGGCTTTCAGCAGATCCTGGATAAGGTTACCGGGAAAAAGAATGAAGAGCTTTAGAACGGATCACGGGCAGATGAATACGGGCATTTCCGGGGCGGCCGGCAGGGCCGCTTTCTTTGCTTTCTTTATCCTGTTCGCGCTCCTTGTCGTGCAGCCGCTCCGTCTTACGGCACGTGCGGCCGTGATCAATCCGCAGACCATGGTCGTGGATACGGATACGCCGGATCCTTCTTCTGCGGCGGATCCGCCTGCGGCAGGCAGTGAGCGGGAGAGGACCAATATTGAGAATCCCGGGACGGCGCAGACGCCGGAGGATCTCGCCGAGCTCAATATCGCCAATACCGTGACGGTGACCTATGACAACGGCAACGGGACCGTGAACGGCGCGCTCCGTATCCTCATCACGCTGACACTGATCTCCCTGGCGCCGATGCTGATCATGATGATGACCTCCTTTACGAGGATCATCATCGTCATGCATTTTACGAGGCAGGCGCTGGCGACACAGACGGCGCCGCCCAATATGGTGCTGCTGGGACTTTCCCTGTTCCTGACGCTCTTCATCATGCAGCCCACGCTGACGGCCGCCTATAATGACGCGGTGGTCCCGTTCGAGAACGGCGAGATGGATCAGCAGGTGTTCTTCGAGACGGCCATGCAGCCGTTCCGCACCTTTATGTACGGGCAGACCCAGACCAAGGATGTCCGGATGTTCATGGAGATCTCCAACACCGAGTGGAACGGGGAACTCGACGAGATCCCCAATTCGATCCTGGTGCCGAGTTTTATGGTGAGCGAGCTGCGCACCGGTTTCATCATCGGTTTCATTATCTATGTGCCGTTCATCGTCATAGATATGGTCGTGGCGAGCGTACTGATGAGCATGGGTATGATGATGCTGCCGCCGACCACGATCTCCATGCCGTTCAAGATCCTGCTCTTTGTGCTGGCGGACGGCTGGAACCTCATCATCGGCGGTCTCGTGAAGACCTTTTACTAACAGGGGGTTGGGATGTCAGTCAATGATGTCGATCTGATCATACAGAATGCCCTGTTCATGGTGATCCGTCTGGCGGCTCCGCCGCTCATGGTGTCGCTCATCATCGGTCTTGTGATCTCCATTTTCCAGACGGTGACTTCGATCCAGGAGCAGACGCTCACGTCCATTCCCAAGATCATTCTGACCTTTGTGACCATCATCGTGCTGGGAAACTGGATGGCGACGAATCTGACGGATTACATCGCCGATCTCTGGGGAGATTTCAGCCTCTATATCCGTTAGCGCGGGGGCAGCCTCATGATCGATTATTCTTTCAGTTACGGCGATCTTGAATACTTCCTCCTGATCCTCATGCGCGTGGCGAGTTTCATCGCCGTGGCGCCGGTCTTCGGCACGCAGGGGGTCCCGCCGAACCGCGTAAAACTCTCCATCGCGCTGTTTCTTTCGATCCTGCTCTACGGGATGGTGCCCATGGTGCCGCTGCAGTATGAGACGGTGCTGGGGTATGCGATCATCGTCTTAAAGGAGGTGGCGGTCGGTCTGTTCCTCGGGCTGTCGGCCCAGATCGTCACGACCATCACGGCGTTCGCAGGCAATCTCGTGGATATGCAGGTGGGCCTCTCCATGGTGTCCCTGTTCGATCCGGTATCCCGCAATCAGGTCACGGTCTCCGGTGTGCTGTACCAGTACACGCTGCTCGGCATGATGCTCGTGAGCGGGATGTACCGTTTCATCCTGTCGGCCCTGACGGATTCCTTTACCCTGATCCCCGTCAACGGGGCGGTATTTCACACGGATGCGCTGCTGGCCTCCGTGATGACGTATTTCCGCAACTATATCGTCATCGGATTCCGGATCTGTCTGCCGGTGTTCATCGTCACGTTTGTCATCAATATCGTTCTGGGCGTGCTGGCCAAGGCGTCTCCGCAGATGAACATGTTTGCCGTCGGTATCCAGATCAAGATGCTCGTCGGCCTCGGGGTCATGTATCTGACCTGCATCATGCTGGGGAATGCCTCCAATTTCGTCTTCCGCTATATGCGGGAGATGCTCATCGATTTCACGAGGTCCATGGCGCCATGAGGGACGACCGGTTCGCACGGATCCTGAACGGACGGACAGAAGCGGGACACGATCCCGTGCCGGGTGAGGACGCGCGGCGCCTGTTTGTTCCGCTCGATCTGCAGTTCTTTGCCAAGGAGGGTCCCGGCGGTGAGAAGACCGAGGAGCCTTCCGAGAAAAAGCTGCGCGATGCGCGCGACGAGGGCAATGTCGCCAAGAGCCAGGAGATCAACCAGGCGGTTTCGCTGCTCGCCCTGTTCCTGCTGATCCGGTATCTTGTTCCGACGCTCGGGACCAACTTCCGGGATCTGTTCCGCGGCACCTATGAGGATCTCCCCAATACGATCCAGATGTATGACGGCGTGCTCCCCGTACGGACGATCGAGCTGCTGATCGCAAGAGGACTGGTGGATGTGATCAAATTTTCCGCACCTTTCCTCATCGCGGGATTTGCGATCGCTTTCATCACCAATCTGGTGCAGGTGAAATGGCATGTGTCCATGAAGCCGATGCAGCCGAAGTTTTCCAAGCTTAACCCGATCTCCGGCGTGAAGAAGATCATCTCGATGCAGAAGATCTTCGAGCTGATAAAATCCGTCGCCAAGATCCTCCTCATCGGTATCGTGGTCTATACCTATATGCGCAGCAGAAAGGAGTCCATTTTTCTCCTCTATGATATGCCCCTCAGGCAGTGTCTGGCCGCGATGCATGACATCATCGTGGGCATGGGGATGCGCGTCGCGCTCGTCTACATGATCATCGCCGCGGTCGATTATGTCTATCAGAAGCACAAGTTCCATGAAGACATGAAGATGACCAAGCAGGAAGTCAAGGACGAGTACAAGAACCAGGAAGGAGATCCGCAGATCAAGGGCAAGATCCGCCAGCGCATGATGGAGGCTTCGCGCCGCCGCATGATGTCGGCGCTCCCTCAGGCCGATGTCGTCATCACGAACCCGACGCATCTGGCTGTGGCGCTGCGCTATGAGGCGGAGCATCAGCGTGCGCCGGTCGTGATCGCCAAGGGTGCCGATCATCTGGCGGCCAAGATCAAGGAGGTGGCCGCGGAGAACGACATCGAGATCGTGGAGGACAAACCGCTGGCCCGTATGCTGTATGACAATGTGGCAATCGGTGCCGAGATCCCCGCGGAACTCTATGAGGCGGTCGCCAATATCCTGGCTTTTGTCTACAAGCTGAAGGGCAGGATCTGATACGTTATCCTGTCTTATTATTCACGAATATTCGTATCTTATTTTCTCTTGATCCCGCGTGACGTACGGGCAGATCCGTGGTATAATCTTATGCTGTGTTAGTGTGTGCCGCAGTATGCGCACCCGGCACAAATACGCAGAAAGGAGGTACCGCGATGAACATGGAACGGATCCGTGCCCGGATCTTTGATTACGGCGTTGCGCTGTATGTCGTCTTCGCCTTCATCATGCTCATCGTCCCGCTGACCGACTGGCTGCTGGATATCCTCCTGGCTGTGGACATGGCGCTTTCCTTCGGGATCCTCTTCAATGCCATGTATGTCAGAGAGGTCCTGGAACTGTCCAACTACCCGACGATCCTGCTCATGGGCACGATCTTCCGGGTGGGCCTCAATGTCTCTTCGACGCGTATGATCCTGTCCACCGGCAATGCCGGCCGGGTCATCACGGTCTTCGGCGAGTTCGTCGGCGGCGGTGATCTGGTCATCGGTGTCGTGGTCTACATCATCCTGGTCATCGTGCAGCTGATCGTCATCAACAAAGGTTCCGAACGTGTCTCCGAGGTCACGGCCCGATTCACGCTGGATGCCATGCCCGGCAAACAGATGGCCATCGACGCTGACCTGAATACCGGCGCCATCACGGATCAGGAGGCGGCGGCCCGCAGACAGAAGCTCCAGGATGAGGCGAGCTTCTTCGGCGCCATGGACGGTGCCACGAAGTATGTTAAGGGAGATACCACGGCCGGACTCATCATCACGGCGATCAATATCGTCGGCGGTATCGCGCTGGGCGTTATCCGGCAGGGGATGCCGATGAACGAGGCGCTGGATCATTATACGATCCTCACCATCGGTGACGGTCTCGTGAGTGCGATCCCGTCCCTGCTGGTCTCGCTTTCCACCGGTATCCTCGTGACCAAGGGCGCCAAGGAGGCGGATTTCGGTCAGACCATGGTGAACCAGCTCTTCTCGATGCCCAAGGCCATGTACCTCGTCGGTGCGCTCGTCGCCTTCCTGGGGATCGTGACACCGCTGCCGGATGTGATCTACGTCGTGATCGGCGCGGCTTTCATCATCGTGGGACGCATGATGAGCGGTACGCTCGAGACCGCCAAGATCGAGACCGAAGCGGAGCAGGAGGAGACCACGGCGGAGGAGATCCGTCAGCCGGAGAATGTCACCTCCCTGCTGCAGGTGGATCCGATCGAACTGGAATTCGGTTACGGCATCATCCCTCTGGCGGATGTGAATCAGGGCGGGGATCTGCTGGACTGCGTCGTAATGATCCGCCGGCAGATCGCGCTGGAACTGGGCACCGTGGTGCCGATCATCCGCCTGCGCGACAATATCCAGCTCAATCCCAACCAGTACATCATCAAGATCAAGGGCATCCAGATCAGCGAGGGCGAGATCCTGTTCGACCACTATATGGCGATGAACCCCGGATCCGCCATGGAGGATATCGTCGGTATCGATACCACGGAGCCTTCCTTCCATCTGCCG
>JAFXTJ010000126.1 GCA_017535945.1 Lachnospiraceae bacterium | reverse complement strand
GGCGCGTCGGCTTTTCTGCTCACGGTGAGGGTAACCTCTTCCCCGGGCAGCAGGACGGAGCCGGCCTGTGTCATCGTAAACAGGGAGGCGTCGGCCCCCTCGAGGGTCACTTTATCGGGATCGATCCGGATCGGCACACCGCCGTTGTTGGTGACCGTGAGCGTCCGGGAAGGCGTGGCCTCCCCTTCGATGCCCGAGAGATGGATGGCATTGTCGGAGACCGTAAAGGAGGGAACTGCGTCCGGTCCGGCCCCCTGCTCTGCGGGCTCGATCAGTACCGTTCCGGCGACCCGGTCTTCACTGTCATAGACGGTGACCATGCCGTTTCCCGTCTTGACGGTGCCACCGGCAGGAAGGGCTATGTCATTGACGGCAGGATCTCTGTAATAATTTATATTGAAGTACGCCGTGTCTTCCCGGTTGCTCAGGATCGCCGGGTAGCCTCCTGCCAGGCCGTTACCGCTTTGGGCAAGGACACGGGAGGTATCATAAAGCCGGATACCTGCGGGGAAATAATAGGAATCTTCTGCACATGCACATTGGATCGCCGGGCCGGCCTGGCTGAAGGCAACAAGCGTCGGCGTTTCCATGTCTTCCTCGGATCCCGCCCCATAGTAAGCGACGTTCCCGTGCAATTCCATATTGTCACGGGCGAAGATTCCGACAGAACCGGGCGCAGGACAGGGTTCTTCCACGACCACATGTCCCGCGTATTGGTTGAAGTATTGACACGAAATGGCTCGGGCCGGTGTTGTTCTGTTTTCGTTGACCGCGTCCCGGACGTAGAGGTCACCTCTTATATATGCGCTATGGCATAGGATCGCTCCTTCCGCCTCGTGATCCCCGGGGGTCACGTGCAGTTCGCTGCCCGCGTGGACGTCCAAATTTCTGACGTCCATAGGGCATTCGATATAGGCCTTGGCAGTGTTATAGACCTCATAGAACCATGTATCCGTTTCCGGGTCATGCATCTCTGTCACCGATCCAAACGTACATTCCGATGGCTTGACCCGAAAACGATCGGTGACATGCAGCTCACCGCCGGCGAGGTTGAAGTAGCATTCTGCCGTATTGGCAGCTCCATCAACGAATATTTCATCCGCCCAGACCACCCCGTCGGTGATGTCGATGGCGGCAGCCTGAAGGATCCCGGCCTGCAGTGTCCCGGCCTTGATCTTACCGCGCTCCGGCGCGGTGGTCCCGCCGATCGAAAGAGTTGCCCACCCATCATCCTGTTTGAATCCCCCGATCTTCAGATTGTCCCCGGGGGCCAGCTGGATATCCGTGTCGCCGACCAGGAGCGCCACATCGTCCTCCCCGTAGTATCGGGCCAGATCCCGCGCGGTGTATACCCTGCTGATCGTGTCAATGACACTATCATCTGCCCCCCAGAGATACGCCCCGAGTTCCGTCCCGACAAGACCTACGCGGAAAACAGCAGGGATGTGCGCCTCCGTCCCGCCGTCGGCGGTCTTCACGCAGATGTCAAAGCGGGTGTTTTGCCATTCATTTCCGTCCCAGCGTGCAATGATGCCGGTCCTGGGGCGCAGGGTAAAGGTGGTCTCCTCGCCGGGACCCAGTAGTGACTCTTTCAGCCCGGAGATCTCCCACTGATCCGACAGTGCGGCGTTGGTCACCGCGGGGGATTCCAGCGTCAGCGGTTCGGTCCCCGTATTCTTTACGGTAACCTCCTTTGCCTTCGGACGCTGTGCGGCGGTATAACCCACGATGGCGGGGTCGAACTCTGCGAGCTTTATCCATCTGTAATTTCCCCCGTCAAGCCATTCAATGTCTTCATCGCATTCCAATTCCAGCGGATTTCCTTCGCCTGTTCGTTCCGGAGTATCCGATGTTTCCGCAAAGAGCCCGGCATCCGCGGCATCTTCCGCTGTGAGCTCCTCCGGAAGAGTGGGTTGTTCCGCGGCGTTATCATCCTCTTCGGGATCGGTGTCCCCGACAGGCATCTCCTCCGCATCGGGATCGGGAGCCTCCCCGGAGGCATCTTCCTCTTCCCCGGGACCGGCGGGGGCTTCTTCGCCGAGCATCTGACCGGCGGGATCCTCCGGGGCAGCCGGATCATCGACCGGCGTGAATCCCTCTGCCGTTTCCGGTGCTTCGGCTGTAACGCCTGCTTCCGGGGCTGCCGCACAGACCGTCACGCCCGATACGGAGAGGGCCTGTGTCAGGGTCAGCCCCCATGCCAACAGTATTGCCGATATCCGTTTTGTTCTCATGTTCTTCCTCCCGCCTGTTCAGGATCGAACCGGATCCGCGGTCGCGCGGTCCGGGGACCGGTCGAAATATGCCGGATCATCATATGCCAGAGTATAATATACGTATTACAATGTAGCATGAAACCATCCCGTACGCTATATACTAAAAGGATACTTTTGCGCCGGTTTGACGGATCCGTCTTGCAACATCAGACGGATGATGATACATTTAAAAGGATTGTGTGCAGGGATGCCGGGGGGACCGGGGGAGAGGATAAGGGTATGCATATCAGGAAGTTCGGCAGAAAGAACGTTGCGATGAGGGTCATCTCATTATTTCTGACCCTGATCCTGCTGCAAACCGTGATCTGCGAAAACTGCATGACGGCGCGGGCGGCGGAGGCGGAGGCCTCTACGATCCGTCTGATCCGCACCGAGGGCAGGACTTCCATCAAAGCGGACGGCAGCAAGCTCACCCAGACCGAGGGGATGCGCCTGTTCTCCGGCACCTGCATCTCCACCGCGGAATCCTCCTATGCATGGCTCATGCTGGATGACACCAAGGCGGCCAAACTCGATGCCTACAGCGAGGCGGTCATCGAGAAGAACGGAAATGCGCTGGATATCACGCTCAATGCCGGGAAGATCTTCTTTGATGTGACGGAGAAGCTCTCCGCGGATGAGAGCTTTACGATCAGGACCTCCACGATGGCGATGGGGATCCGGGGGACGATCGGTGTCGTCGAGGCCACGGATCTCAACAAAGCGGTCCTCTATATCCTGGAGGGCGAGGTGGGTGTCACCGTGATCAATCCCGAGACGGGAGAGAAACGCTCGGCGCAGATCCACGCGGGTGAGATCGCGGATACGGACGCTCTGGTGGAACTGCCTGTGGGCACGACGGAGACCATCACCATCCGCCGTCTCACGAGGAAGGACATCACCGGCTTTGTGCTGGCTGAGGTGGCCGAGGGCAATACCGCCGGTGCCGGACGGACGCGCTTCCAGACCCG
>JAFXTJ010000125.1 GCA_017535945.1 Lachnospiraceae bacterium | reverse complement strand
GAGGATCGGGGTCTCTACTTCCATGAAATGACGGCCGTCCAGGAACCGCCGGATCTCCATGAGGATCCTGGAACGCTTGCGGAAGACTTCCCTGGCATCCGTGTTCATGATGAGATCAACGTAGCGCTGTCTGTAGCGCAGCTCCGTATCCGTGAGGCCGTGATATTTCTCCGGCAGCGGCTGGAGAGACTTGGACAGCAGGGTCAGCTCCTCGGCATGGACGGAGAGTTCTCCGGCCTTTGTCCTGAAGACGAAGCCCTTCACTCCCAGAATATCGCCGATATCCATCTTCTTAAAGGCATCATAGGCTTCCTCACCCAGTGCGTCGCGGGTGACGTAGACCTGCATCTGCCCTTCCAGATCCTGGATGTGACAGAAGGAGGCCTTGCCCATGACGCGCTTACTCATCATGCGCCCCACAATGGACACACGCTTCTCTTCAGGGATGGTATCCCAGGCGGGGATGATGTTCCTGCCTTCCTCGTTGACGGCAAGCACCGTCTCGAGCTCCGCTTCCTTCTCGCGGATCTCGCTGCTGTGATGCGTCTGATCGTACCGTACGATCTCAAAGGGATCACGGCCGGCATCCTGCAGTTCCTTTAATTTATCCCTGCGGACCTGTACGAGACGGCCGATGTCCTCTGTCTTTGTCTGTTCCTGCTGCTTTTCTTCTGCCATATACGCCCGTTCCTTTTCTTATGATTTGGAGCGCTCGATGCTTAATACCTTGTATTTGAATACTCCGCCGGGGGCCTCTACCGCTACGGTCTCGCCCTTCTTGGCGCCGATGAGTGCGCGTCCCACCGGGGATTCGTTGGAGATCTTATTCTCCATGCTGTTTGCCTCAGAGGAGCCGACGATCTTGTATTCCAGATCCTCCTTGGCAGTAACGTCACGGATGCGGACACGGCAGCCGATATTGATGGTTTCCAGATCGACCTCGTCCTCGTCGATCACTTCGGCGTTCTTAAGGATCGTCTCGAGCTCTTCGATCCGTGCCTCGATGTCACGCTGTTCGTCCTTGGCGGCATCATACTCAGCATTCTCGGAAAGGTCGCCCTGGCCGCGCGCTTCTTTGATCTTCTGCGCTACTTCCTTACGTCTGACAACCTTGAGTTCTTCGAGCTCCTGTTCATAGCGTTTGAGTCCCTCATAAGTAAGGATGTTTTTCTTTTCTTCCATGATATGATCCCCCTGTGACTTTGATTCCGCATCCGGAGAAAACCTTCGCCGCTTCCTCCGCGCAGTTGAATATAAAGTATACTCGTTTCTTTATTGTGTGTCAAAGATTTTATCGATCTTGTCCGTCTCCGGAACGTAGACTCCCATGCGGGATCGATCATCCTCCATGGCCTGTCTTGCGGCCGCGGCGCTCTCCTCATCGGGCATGGTCTCATAGATGCCCAGAAGGAAGCTGTGCAGGTAATATCCGCCGACGGCGGCATAAGGTTCAAGCTCCGGGGTAACCTTTTCCTCGGCGACCGGCTCGCTGCTGCCCAGATAAAAGCTGTTTGCGAGGGATCTGTAGTCTCCCCCCTGCAGAGTGTAAGTGTAATTGTCCGGATCGTACCGGTAATCCGGTTCGTTCAGCACCTTGACAGTTACAACGATCATGATCACGAGAAAGATCGTAAAGATCACGATAAAGATATCCAAAAGGACCAGGACGGGACGAAATCTTTTCTTCATGACACACCTCCCGCCTTGAGCATCCGATAGCTTTCTTCGATCAGATATCTGCGCTGCGCTTCCGTCAGTTCCTTAAGCCCCGCGGCATCCGCCCGGTCCACACCCAGATAGCGCACGGTCATCGCCTGCATCTGGAGTTCCATATCCTCGATGGCCTCCGCTACCACACTGTTCTGCGCAAGATCCTCATCCTTCTGCGCCCGGGCGTAGGCGTCATAGAAATAATTGATGTATTGGGCAGCCTCCTCCAGCGTACTCTCCTCCGAATCGTAGGAGTCGGACCGGTAGGGATACAGGTCCATGATATGGCTGATCGTGTAGATGTAGTAGTCGTTGACATTGACATACTGCTTGTACTTTTTGTAGGGATACCTGTCATTGCCCACATGGCCGTATACACTGATATAGTGTGAACCCATGTAACGGGAAAAGCCTGTGTGGTCATGCGCGGCGAGCAGTCTGTCAAGTTCGGCAGTGTGTACCGGGGCGTTCTTTATCGCCTCGGCTTCCCGGCGGTTATACTTGCGGTCCCAGGAGGTATCCATGAGGACAAAACAGACCACCACACCGATGATCAGAAGGGCAATGACCAGCAATCTCATAAAGATCGGTACGCGGACATCGGTCTGTTTCTCCAGATCATTCTTCGTCGCTTCGGTCGCTGCCTGATAACGCTTCAGGATCTGTATATGCCGCAGGGAGTGCTCGTTGACCTTGCCGCACCATGCGCAGTATTCGTCCCGGATACTGATGTTTGCCCCGCAATTCGGACACTTCATGGCCACACCTCTGTCATCTTCCGGATCGACTCATCCGCATCCCCGGTTGAGAGCGCCCCTGTATATCCACTCCACTTATCAGCCCTCTCCTGTGCTCCTGCTGCCTGATAGACATCTCCCGCTCCGCGCCAGACCTCCTCCAGAAATCGCTCGCCGTAATACTCGGAATACGCCCAGCGTTCACCATAAGCTCTTCCCTGTTCCAAACCGTAGGGACCGTTCATCGAAGTGTCGAGTCCCCGGCAGATGCCGCCGTAGCTGATGCGCTGTTCGATCTTGTCAATTCCGTCCACCCGCGTATAACTGCGTTCAAGCCTGTTCGCAAAGCCCGCATAGCCTGAGAGGAGGCTGATCACGATCATGACGATGACAAGGATGATGAGAACCATCAGCACACGGTTGATCCGGTC
>JAFXTJ010000124.1 GCA_017535945.1 Lachnospiraceae bacterium | reverse complement strand
GCGATCACCGGTCAGGAACTGGCCGTGGTGTCCGATGTGAAGGGCACGACCACGGATCCGGTCAAAAAGGCGATGGAACTGCTGCCTCTGGGACCGGTTGTGATCATTGACACGCCCGGCTTTGACGACGAGGGGCAGCTGGGTGCGGAGCGTGTCAAAAAGACCCGGATGATCCTGAATACCTGTGATATTGCTGTCCTGGTAGTCGATGCAGCTTCCGGCATGACAGACACGGACCGCGAATTGCTCGCGCTCATCAAAGAGAGGAACATCCCCTGTGTGATCGCTCTGAACAAGACGGATCTTACCGGAACAGAGAACAAAAAAGAGAACAGAACAGGTAACCTAACAGGAAACAAAACAGGGAAGGGAGCCTGCACTCCGGAAGAAACTCCGGATGCACTGCAGGTCAGTGCCATGACAGGGACGGGCATCCGTGAACTCAAGGAACGGCTGGCCCATCTGATCCCGGACAGGGAGGAAAAGAAGCTCGCGGGAGACATGGTATCGGCCGGGGATCTGTGCATCCTGGTCTGTCCCATTGATGAGTCCGCTCCGAAAGGAAGACTGATCCTGCCGCAGCAGCAGACGATCCGCGACCTGATGGATCACGGCGCGATCCCCGTCGTCTGCCGCGATACGGAGCTGCAGACCGTGCTGGATAAACCCGGCATCGAGCCGGCTCTGGTGATCACGGACAGTCAGGCGTTCAAAACCGTGAACGCAATCGTCCCGGAGAACATCCCGCTGACATCGTTCTCCATCCTGATGGCCCGCTATAAGGGCTTTCTGGAAACCGCGGTGAAGGGCATCAGCGCTGCCGGAAAACTGCAAGACGGGGATAAGGTGTTGCTCGCGGAGGGCTGCACACATCACAGACAGTGCAATGACATCGGAACGGTGAAAATACCCCGCTGGCTCAGGGCATACACCGGAAAGGAACTCATCATCGAGACCTGTTCAGGGAATGAATTCCCGGAGGATCTCAGTGCGTACAGCCTCGTGATCCATTGCGGTGCCTGCATGCTGACGGAAACCGCGGTCGTTGCGCGTATGGAGCAGGCGATCAGGCAGGAAGTGCCGTTCACCAATTACGGCATCGCCATCGCTTTTATGACCGGCGCATTAGAGAGGAGCCTCAGACTGTTCCCTGCGCTGCATGATCTGCTCGCGGGAGAAGATCGGCAGATCCGTCCTGCCGGTGTCTGAGGATGGGGAATGACCGTATGGATAAAAGAAAAGAACTGACAGCAGATCCGTCCTGCCGGCGTCTGAGGATACGGAAGAGACCGCATGGATAACAGAGAAGAAGAACTGATCCGCAGGCTGGAGCGGAAGCATCATCTGACCGAAGCGGAGTACGCGGCACTCATCCGCGGGAGGGATGCCGAGGCGGCGGCCATACTCGCAGAACTTGCATGCGCGGCGCGGAAAACCGTATTCGGCGATACGGTCTATACACGAGGGCTGATCGAGATCAGCAGCATCTGCAGGAATAACTGCCTGTATTGCGGGATCCGCAGGGATAACGGAAACGCGCAGCGCTACCGGCTGACCCGGGAAGAGATCCTGGCCTGTGCGGACGAGGGATACGGACTGGGCTTCCGGACATTCGTCCTGCAGGGAGGAGAGGACCCGTATTTTACGGATGACATCCTGTGCGGCATCGTCTCGGCGATCAAAGAGACGCATCCGGACTGTGCGGTGACCCTGTCCATGGGAGAGCGGAGCAGGGATTCCTACCGGGCCCTGTATGAAGCGGGCGCGGACCGGTATCTGCTCCGTCATGAAACTGCGGATGCCGCACATTATACGCGGCTGCACCCGGCGGAGATGTCATTCGAAAACCGGATGCGATGTCTTGAAGAACTACGGGAGATCGGCTATCAGGTCGGCTGCGGCTTTATGGTGGGATCGCCGTTCCAGACAGAAGAAACACTGGCAAAGGACCTTGCGTTCATCGAATCGTTTCGTCCGGAAATGTGCGGGATCGGACCTTTCATACCGCATCATGACACGCCTTTTGCGGGCGAGGAGGCGGGCAGTGTGGAACTCACGCTGTTCCTGCTCTCGGTGATCCGGCTGATCCTGCCGGAAGTACTGCTGCCCGCCACAACGGCGCTCGGCACGCTCGATCCTGCCGGGCGGGAAAAAGGGATCCTGGCGGGCGCCAATGTGGTCATGCCGAACCTGTCCCCCGTGGCGGTCCGGAAGAAATACGAGCTCTATGATAATAAGATCTGCACCGGAGAGGAATCGGCACAGTGTCTCGGATGTCTGCAGGCACGTGTGCAGCGGACCGGATACCGGCTGGTCTCGGACCGAGGGGACGCTCCGGGATTTTCCGGCAGACGATCAGGAGGATAATCGGATCCTTTGATAAGAAACAAACAATAGAAGCAGTAAACAGGACAAGAACAGCAAACAGGACAAAGCAGCAAACAGAACAGCAAACAAGGACCAAGGGAGGAGAGGAGAACGTCATGGCAAAGTACGATCCGAAGTCAATGAGTGCGGATGATTTCATCAACGATGAGGAGATCCGCGAAACGCTGAAGTATGCTGAGGAGAACAAGAACAATGTCGAACTGATCGACCAAATCCTCGAAAAAGCGAGACCGGTGAAGAAGGGCAACGGCTGCACCTGCGCGGGGCTCACGCACAGGGAGGCGAGTGTACTGCTCGCCTGTGAGATCCCGGAGAAGATCGAGCGGATGTATGAGATCGCGGAGGAGATCAAGCTGGCCTTTTACGGCAACCGGATCGTTCTGTTCGCGCCGCTGTATCTGTCCAACTATTGTGTCAACGGATGCCTGTACTGTCCCTATCATCTGAAGAACAAGCATATCGCGAGAAAGAAGCTGACACAGGAGGAGGTGCGCGCCGAGGTGATCGCGCTCCAGGACATGGGGCACAAGCGTCTGGCGATCGAGGCGGGTGAAGATCCGGTGAACAACCCGATCGAGTACATCCTCGACTGCATCAGGACCATCTACAGCGTGCATCACAAGAACGGCGACATCCGGCGTGTGAATGTCAATATCGCGGCCACCACCGTGGAAAACTACAGGAAGCTTAAGGAAGCCGGGATCGGCACCTACATCCTCTTCCAGGAGACGTATCATAAAGAAAGCTATCTGAAACTCCATCCGACCGGGCCCAAGCACGATTACAACTATCATACCGAGGCGATGGACCGCGCGATGGAAGGCGGGATCGATGATGTGGGCCTCGGCGTCCTGTTCGGACTGGAGCTGTATAAATATGAGTTCGCGGGACTCATCATGCACGCCGAGCATCTGGAGGCGGTCCACGGTGTCGGGCCGCATACCATCAGTGTGCCCCGCGTCAAGAAGGCGGACGATATCGATCCGGATATGTTTGATAACGGGATCGATGATGAGACCTTTACCAAGATCGCGGCCTGCATCCGTCTTGCGGTGCCTTATACGGGCATGATCGTATCGACCAGGGAATCCGAGGAGGTCCGTAAGAGGCTGCTGCAGGTGGGCATCTCCCAGGTCAGCGGCGCGTCGCGCACTTCCGTGGGCGGCTATACCGAGCAGGAAAGGCCGCATGATACGGAGCAGTTTGATGTCTCGGATCAGCGAACGCTGGATGAGGTGGTCCGCTGGCTGATGGAGACCGGACATATCCCGTCCTTCTGCACGGCATGTTACAGAGAGGGCAGGACCGGTGACCGCTTCATGAGTCTGTGCAAAAACGGACAGATCCTGAACTGCTGCCATCCGAACGCGCTCATGACATTGGCGGAGTATCTGGAGGATTATGCTTCCGATGATACGAAGAAGGAGGGATACCGGCTGATCGAAGAGGAACTGAAGCGGATCCCGAATGATAAGGTCCGCGGGATCGCCGAATCGAACATCCGGGATATCCGTTCTTCGAACAGAAGAGATTTCCGGTTCTGACCGGCCGGAAACCATCATATGCCGCTGCGCACGGGTCGGTCCGCATTGGACCGGCCCGTTCAAGTTGACAGAATGAGCGGATAAAGACTATGATGGTATGCGGAGGAAGTATGTAAATGCGGGAGAAGATCGCCGGCTGGCTCGGCCTGAAACGGGACAGCGCATATGTCACCGACGAATTCGATTTCGAGAATATGCGCACGAGTCTCTATATGTCTTCCGTCATCATCATCCTGGAGATCTGGATGATCTTCAGTGCGGTGCATGGGGTCGTCACGGGCACGCGCGACCGCACGCCGTACTGGATTGTATCACATATCGGCCTCTATCTGCTGCTGATCATCGTGGCGTTCATTGTGCTGATCCATTCGATCCGGAGTCTGCGTGCGAAGAAAAACCGCCATCGGCTCTCGCTCGGTCTGTTTGCGGGGTTCTCCCTGACCTGTATCCTGTTCGGTGTGTATATCTCTTATCATGATTATGCTGTGGGGGAGCAGCTCTTCACTTTTGTGTCTCTGACTGTTTTCGGTCTGTGCCTCATCGTATGGCGGCCGATCATCTCGCTGATCATCTCCGGGTGCTCCTTTTATCTGATGTACCTGCTGATGGCGTATGTGGACGGCGCCAGTTACGCCACACGCGTCAATTTCTTTGTCATGTGGCTGTGTATCTTCATGTGCTCGATCGGCAATTATTCGGTGCGTATCGCCCATGCCAGACGCTCGGAGCACCTTTCGCAGGCGATCGAACAGTTGCAGAAGAGCCTGTATATGGATGAACTGACCGGGCTGAAGAACCGCAACAGCATGAACGATGATCTGGCCGAGCTGCCCGGACGTGACATCATCGTCGCCATGGCGGACGTGGATAATTTCAAGTATATCAATGATACCTATAATCATACGGTCGGCGATGAAGTGTTAAGGCGCATCGCACAGGTCATGAAGGAGATCTTTTTGCCGCTCTGCTGCCGCTCGGAGGATCGCTGGCTGGAGATCTACCGCTACGGCGGGGACGGGTTTCTCCTGTTTGCGAGCGGTTATCCCATGGAGGAGATCCGCTCCAGGATCACGGATCTGCAGGACCGCATGCACCGGGAGGTCATCTCCGGTACGGATATCAGAACTTCCTTATCCTGTGGGATCTGTGAGGGAAGGCCCGGCGGTGTCATCGATGTGCTGGACATGATCCGGTATTCGGATCATACACTCTACGAAGCGAAGCGGCTGGGACGCAAGCAGACGCTCGTCGATACGCTTGCCTCGATGCGCAAGAAGGAGGAAGACGGCAAACTCGGAAAGCGGATGCTTTCTCCGCATGAGACCGATCCGCTCACCGGACTCACCAATATGCACTATTTCCGTTCCCATGCGGACAAGCTCCTGGTTGCGTCCATGCTGTCCGGCGAGATCCCGGAGTTCCTCTATTTTGATATCAACAACTTCAAGGAATTCAACGAGACCTACGGCTTTCAGATGGGAGACCGGCTGCTTAAATGTCTGGCGGAAAACATGGAGGAGCTCTTTGACCGCTCACTGGTCTCCCGCATCTCTGATGATCATTTCATCGTGCTGACGGGGGATGCACCGGAGACGAGCTACGGCAAGATCACGAGGCTCAGAGAGATCCTCAAGGTCGAGCAGCGGGACGTAAAACTCCAGTTAAAGGTGGGCGTGTACCGGCCGAAAAATGACGAGGCGGACGCGTCGCTTGCCTGCGACCGGGCACGGATCGCCTGCGACAGCATCCGTGATCAGTATGACAAGCTGTTATACATCTATGACGAGGAACTCGAGACCAGACTTCACCGAAGTCATTATATCGTGACCCATATCGATGAGGCCGTGGAAAAAGGACATATCAAGGTCTTTTATCAGCCGATCGTGCGTCTGTCGGACGGGAAGCTCACAGCGCTCGAAGCGCTGGCTAGATGGGAGGATCCGGTCTATGGTTTCCTCTCTCCGGCAGCATTTATCGGTGTCCTGGAGGAGCATCACCTGATCCACAAGCTGGATCTGTGCATGGCGGAGTTGATCTGCAGGAATCTGAATATCGCCAAAGAGATGGGACTGCGGCTCGTACCGATCTCGCTCAATCTCTCCAGGCTGGATTTTGAGGTCTGTGATATCGTGCGGGAGATGCAGGACATCTTGACGCGATACGATATCCCCGTGGAATTGCTGGATATCGAGATCACGGAGAGCGCCCTGAATGACCAGTCGGAGAAGCTCGTGGCAGCGATGCATGAATTCAAGGATGCCGGTTTCCGTCTGTGGCTGGATGATTTCGGGAGCGGTTATTCCTCCCTGAATTCCCTCAAGGATTTCCCCTTTGATGTGCTCAAGATCGATATGAAATTCCTCACGGGCTTTGAGGAAAACGCATGGACCAAGCCCATCCTTGAGAGCGTGGTGCATATGGCGGATCAGATCCATATGATGGCGCTCACGGAGGGGGTCGAGACCGATGCACAGCGCGAATTTCTGCGCTCCATCGGCTGCGAACGCGCGCAGGGATACTTCTTCGGCAAGCCCATGAATCGCGATGACATCACGGAATTCATCCTCTCCGGCAAACTCACCGTTGCGGATGACAATGACCTCTGGGGGGGAGAATAAGGACTTGAACGAAGCAGACCGTAAATTCTTCCGCAATGTTTTCACGCTGGCTCTGCCCATCGCGGCGCAGAGCCTTATCACGATCGGTGTCAATATGCTCGACACCATCATGGTCGGGGCACTGGGCGAGACAGCGCTTTCGGCCACGTCACTTGCCAACTCCTTTATCAGCATCTATCAGATCTTCTGTATGGGACTGGGGATGGGGGCCTCCGTTCTGGTCTCCCGTTACTACGGTATGAAAATGGGAGGCAAGGATCCGGAAGCCGCGGAACATGCCCTCCGTCAGACCGTGTGCCTGATGCTCAGGCTGACACTGGCTCTCGCCGCGGTATTCGCCCTGGTGACGGCCCTGATCCCGGAGCTCCTCATGCGGATGTATACCGACGAGACCGCGATCATCGAATCCGGAGCCGTCTATTTCCGCTGGTCCGTGGCGGCCTACTTCTTCCTCGGTGCGTCTCTCACAACGACGATCGCGCTCCGGAGCGTGCGCCAGGTACGCCTGCCGCTGTTCGTGTCCATCGGCGCTTTTTTCGTCAATCTTGTGGCCAATTACACCTTTATCTTCGGCAAGTTCGGCGCGCCGAGGCTTGAGGTCGCAGGGGCCGCGCTGGGAACGATCCTGGCCAGGATCTTTGAAGCCACGCTCATCGTGGGTTATCTCCTGTGCAAAGACCGGGAGATCGCTTTCCGTGTCCGGCATCTGCTCATGAAGACCGGTTCGCTCATCCGCGAATATGTGCGGATCTGCATCCCGGTCCTCATCAGCGACGGCATCCTCGCGATCGGCAACAACACGGTGGCCATGGTCATCGGCCATCTGGGCGCGACCTTTGTCGCCGCGAATGCGATAACGGCGGTGACGCAGCAGCTCTCCACCGTGGTGGTGCAGGGTGTGAGCCAGTCCGGCGCCATCGTCACCGGACAGACGCTCGGGGAAGGCGACAGAGACCGCGCGATGCGTCAGGGACACCTTTTCTTCCGCCTGGGCCTCGGCCTGGGTGTGCTGTCCGCGCTGTTCATTGCTCTGGCGAAGTATCCGATCATCGCTTCCTATTCGGGGGTGGGAGAGGAGACGAGAGCCATTGCGGGAGAACTGATGCTGGCGATCAGTTTCATCATCGTTTTCCGGGCGACGAACAGCATCATGACAAAAGGTGTGTTACGGGGCGGCGGAGACACGAAGATGCTCATGATCACCGACAACATCTTCCTGTGGACCGTCTCCATCCCGCTGGGGGTCCTGGCCGGGTTCGTGTTCCGGCTGCCGGCTTTCTGGATCTATGTGTGCCTGAAATCCGATGATATCTTAAAGACGATCTGGAGTTATCTGCGCCTTAGAAGCGGCAAGTGGATCAGACGGATCTCCGTGTCGCAGACAGAAAAGCGGGAAGCGTAAAAGCGGAACCCTTGGGAACCTCGATCCGGCTGCGGAAATAGGTCAGATAGCGGAACCACGCGGTGATGCCGCTGATCGCCCAGACGATACCGGAAGAGATCCAGATCCCGCGCTCGCCGAATCCCAGATAAGCAGTGAGGAGGACAGGGACCGTGAAGCGGCCGATCACCTCCACAATGCCGTTGAACAGGGAGAAGAAGGCGTCGCCGATGCCGGTGAGGACGCCGCGGATGACATAGATCATGCCGAGCGTGATGTAGAAGAGGCTCGTGATCTTAAGACCCTGTGCGGCGAGACCGATGACATTTTCATCGGAGACGAACATGCCCGCGATCGAGCGGCCGAAGAGCTGCATGGCGGTCACCAGGACCGCTGTCAGGATGACCATGATGCGCAGGCCGGTCCGGTAGCCGGTGTAGACGCGGTCATTGCGCTTCGCACCGAAATTCTGTCCGCTGAAGGTGGACAGCGAGGCGGCGAGAGTCATATAGGGCTGATGGATCAGCTGCTCGATCCGGTTTGTCGCGGTAAAGGCGGCGACGACGGTGGTGCCGAAGGAATTGACGACCCGCTGCAGCGCCATGGAGGAAATGGCGATCAGTGCGAACTGGATCGACATGGGAACACCCAGACGCACGATCCGTTTGCACATATCCGCCGATATGTACATATCGCTCTTAGTGAAGCGGAAATAGGGATTTGTCCGGCAGGCATGGATCCCCGATAACAGCGCGGAGATGAACTGTGCGATCACGGTAGCCGAAGCCGCTCCGACGATCCCCAGCGAGAAGACGCAGACAAAGATGATATCGAGGACGACATTGACGAGCGTTGAGATGATCAGGAAATACAGCGGTGTTCTGGAATCGCCGAGCGCGCGGAGCATATTGCAGAAATAGTTGTAGAGCGACACGAACAGCAGACTGACACACATGAAGCGCACGTACAGGACCGCATTGCTCATGATCTCCGCGGGAGTGCCGAGGATATTTAACAGCGCCGGCGCCGAGAGAAATCCGGTCAGGCCGAACACGGCCGGGACGATGAGCATGATGAAGCCGGTGTTCACGATGCAGTTCTTTACCCGTTCGTCATCGTGTGCGCCGTAATACTGGGAGGTGACGATCCCGCCGCCATTGCCCACGCCGTTGCACAGCGCAAAGAAGAGAAAGGTGATGGATGACGTCGCGCCCACGGCGGCGAACGCCTCCGAGCCGATGAAGCGCCCGACGATGACAGAATCCGTGAGGTTATACACCTGCTGAAAGATGTTGCCGATCAGTGTCGGTAACGCAAACAGCAGAATGTGCCTGAGCGGGCTGCCGGTTGTCATATCCGTGATCTTGCTCTTCATCATCGTCAATCTCCCAGTTGGTCCTTTGTACCGGTGGGTTGATGATAATACAGGATCCCGCGGGATCCCTCTCATGAAACGAACTGTGATTTATCATTTTTTGACATGGACGGGGGACAGGATGGATTACAGCAATTACGAAGTCTACGATTTTGACCGTGTGAGTGCCTTTCACATGACCACCGGCTATAAGGAGCGCCATTATCAGGCGCACTGGCATTCCTGCGGGGAGATCCTCCTCGTGGGTCCCGGGAAGACCAATATCTATTCCGTGGGAAAGAATACCTATGAGCTGGTGACAGACGATATCGTGCTGGTCTGGCCGATGGAGGTGCATGCGATCCCTGATGCGGACAGGGAACATGCGCTGGTCATCCAGTTCTCCAACGCGTTCATCAATTCCCTCTTTGATCTGCGCAGGATCATGCACATGTACCGCAATCTTCATGTTATCTGCCGGAACGCGCACCCGGCCCTCGCAGGTGAATTAAAGATGATCATCGGTCAGATGCAGGAGATCTTCTTCTCGGATATGCCGGAGCGGGAGATCCGCTGCTGCATGCTGCTCATGGATTTCATGCTGAAGCTTCTCGAATACCGCAAGGAACTGGCGCCGGAGCTCGCCGGCGCGGCGCATGACGGCTTCTCCGATGATGTCATGCGGCGGATGCTGGCGGTGACCGACTATATCAAGAACAATCTCACTGCGGACGATCTGTCCCAGAGCGCCATGGCTGAGATGGTCGGGATCAGCAGGGATTATTTCTCACGGATCTTCAAGCAGGTGGCCGGTATGAACTACAGCAGATGGCTCAATACGATCCGGCTGGAGAAGGCTACGGAACTGCTGGCGGATGAGGGCAGGACGCTGACGGAGGTCGCGATGCTCTCGGGCTTCCAGAGCATCCCGAGTTTCAACCGGGTGTTCCGTGAGGAAAAGGGCATCGCGCCGGGAGAATACCGCGCTCTGTTTGTGCGGGGAGAAAATGTGAGACACTGACCGGCGCTTCAGGCCCCCGGCTGTTCCGTATGTTCCTCCGCCGGATTTACGTGGATCATCACATGCTTCACATTGGTGAAATGCTGCTCCACGGCATCGTGGACCCGCTCCGCGATCGTGTGCGCATCGATCAGCGAGATATCCCGTTTCACCGCGATCTCCAGATCGATATAGATCTTGTTGCCGAACTGTCTGGTATGCAGCAGATCGATCTGTTCCACACCCTGCTGCGCTTCGATGAATTCCCGGATCTGCTGTTCCGTTTCACTTCCGCATGAGGTGTCGAGCATCTTGTTGATCGCATCCTGCATGATCTCATAAGCAATCTTCAGAATGAATACACAGATCAGCAGACTCGCGACCGGGTCCATGAACGGCAGTCCCAGCTTCGCCAGACCGATACCGGCGAACGAGCCGATCGAAGAGAGCGCATCCGAGCGGTGATGCCAGGCATCCGCCTTGAACGCCGCGGAATCCATAAGTTTTGCGTAATGCATGGTATACCGGTACATCGCCTCCTTGACGACGATCGATATCAACGCGGCGATCAGGGGGAGCATCGTCGGTATCTCAATGGATCCCCGTTCGAAGAGGAGTTTGCGGATCCCGGTATAACCGATCCCGAGCCCGGTCCCGGCGAGGATCAGCCCCAGCGTCAGTGACGCGACGCATTCCAGCCGTTCATGACCGTAAGGGTGCTCCTTATCCCCTTCGCGCTGCGCCATTCGCACGCCGAGCCAGGCGATCAGAGTGGCAAACACATCGGAGAGGGAGTGCACGGCATCCGACACCATGGCACCGGAATGACCGAGAAGACCGGCGAGCAGTTTGAAAGCGGCCAGTACCACATTGCCGAGGATACCGACACGCGACATCTTTTTTATGATCCGTTGTTCATCCATGACAAAGCCTCCTGCTGTCTGTATCTTGTTCTTATCACTACGGGGCGCTCTTGTCAAATCGCCGGCCTCTTGACAAAAAACAGCGGAATGCGGATGATGGTAGATAGTTTCGAAAAAGGAGAAGAGACCATGCAGGAACATGACATTGATATCGAACAGATCCTCTCGGCCTGCGATCACACGCTGCTGAAGCCGGAGGCGGAATGGGAGGAGATCCGCTCACTCTGTGACGATGCGATGAAGTATCACACGGCGAGTGTCTGCATCCCGCCCTGCTATGTGAAACAGGCGAAAGCTTATACGGGCGGCAGGATGGCAGTCTGTACGGTCATCGGCTTCCCGAACGGCAATATGACCACCGCGGCAAAGGTCTTTGAGACGAAGGACGCGCTGGAAAACGGTGCCGATGAGATCGACATGGTCATCAACATCGGGATGCTGAAAGCCGGTGATGACGGCTATGTGCGCGATGAGATCAGGGCGGTCAGGGAAGCGTGCGGCGGTCATATCCTCAAGGTGATCATAGAGACCTGCCTGTTGACTGAAGAGGAGAAGATCCGCATGTGCGGGATCGTGACAGTCACGGGAGCGGACTTTATCAAGACCTCCACCGGCTTCTCCACCGGCGGTGCCACACAGGCGGATATCCGGCTGTTCAAAGAGCACATCGGTGACAGCGTCCGGATCAAAGCGGCCGGAGGGATCTCTTCCCTGGATGACGCGAGGGAATTCCTGTCTCTCGGCGCAACGAGACTCGGGACGAGCCGGATCGTCAGACTGGTAAAAGATTTCTATGGCTAATCTGATCCTCTCCTTTGAGGTCGTCTTTCCGCTTTTTTTATGTATCCTGCTGGGGGCGGGGCTGCGCAGGGCGGGAATGATCAGAGAGGAAATGCTGAATGATCTGAACCGTCTCTGCTTCCGGGTCTTTCTCCCGGTCTATCTCTATGACAATATCAGCAGGACGGAGCTCTCCGAGGCCTTTCACGGGAGACTGGTCGCCTGCTCCTTCGGGATCGTATCCGTGATCTTCCTCCTGTGCATGCTCGTGATCCCGCGGATCGAGCGGGAAAACCGTAACCGCGGCGTGATGATCCAAGCAATCTTTCGCAGTAATTTCGCGCTCTTCGGGCTACCGGTGGCGATCTCGCTGTGCGGAGACGAAGGGGCAGGTCCCACCTCACTCCTGGTGGGGCTGCTGGTGCCGTTCTACAATGTGCTCGCTGTGATCACGCTGGAATTCTTCCGCGGCGGGCGGCCCGAGGCACGCAAGATGCTCAGGGGGATCCTCACCAATCCGCTCATTCTCGCTTCTCTGGCCGGGATCCTCGTAAACCTCTCCGGGATCACGCTGCCCGCCGTCCTCACAAAGACCGTGACGGATGTGGGGCGGGTGGCGACACCGCTGTCTCTGGTGGTCCTGGGCGCCTCCTTTGTACTCGGCAGTGTGTCTCTCTACCGGAGGCAGTTAGCCATATCCCTGACGGCAAAGCTTCTTCTGTTTCCGCTGGCCGCCATTTCCCTGGCGGCAGCTCTGGGATTTCGTGGGGATCTGCTGGTCCCCGTCCTGGTTTTTTCCGGTGCGCCTACAGCGGTCTCCTCCTATACCATGGCGCAGCAGATGGAGGGCAACGGGGAACTCGCGGCGGATCTGGTGGTCCTCACCACAGGCTGCTGCATCTTCACGATGTTTCTGTGGATCTTTCTCTGCAAACAGACCGGTCTCATCTGATGATTTAAGAAACATTTAAGGATCTTGCAAGAGTCTGCTCAGAATTTTCACGGTTTTGTGGTGGGGATGAGAGTAACGGACATTGCGCCGGATAATGCGGAATATTTTGAGGATCTGGTCCCTGAATGGGGGGGTTGAGAACGAGAATCTCTTCTGGCTGGGGGCGATCGCCGGAGACGGAACGGCCTGTGCGGTCCTCGGGGTCGGTGTTTATGAAGAAGTGGCCTATATCGACTGGATCTATACGGCTTATGACTACTGGAGAAAAGGGGCCGCCAGAGATCTGTTAAAGCGCCTTAAGACCATGCTGCGCAAGATCGAAGTGAAGATCCTGGAGATCAGTGTTTTCGATTAAAATAATGGCCAACGGGGACAGAGTCAAGGGACTGTCGGCGGAGTTGACAAGACGACGGGCGGGGTTCAGAATAGGTACATTCTTCAGGGATCGGTTGAAAGAGGAGAGGAAAGATGGGGAAGAGATCATTGATACCCGCCGGCATGATCTTGATGTTTGTGCTCGCGGCCTGCGGGACAAAGACACCGACCATACCGGCTGCGCCGGACATGCCTGCTCAGCAGGAGATCACACAGGCCAAACCGGAACCGGCGACCGGATCTGACGCACCGGAGACTGCCGCAGAGACCGCGGAACCGGCCGCGGAGGAGGCGGATGCAGTTGAAGCGGCTTCAGATACGGACAGTACCGACAACGGTATACTCGAAGAAGCGGATTATCAGCCGGTCTATGCGGATTATATCGTACCGTATGAATACACCGGGACGGATCCGCTCCTTGCGGAGGTGCACCGCTATATTGTCGACACATACAGCGGGCAGTATCCGCAGAGCAATGTATCGATCCCCGTTGTGCTGATCGCCGCCGCCGAAACGGACGATCCGGCGGATATCCGCATCTACGGTGATTTCTGGATCCTTAATTATAATTATGAAAATGATACGCTTTTCTGTGCCTCCGGCGGCAGCTATCCCGGCTGCATCCATCTGAAGTCGGAGGGGGACGTCTTTACGGCGGTTTCCATGGATGTCGTCGGGGACGGCTCGGATTACACCCCCAGTGCAAAAAGGATCTTCGGGGATCATTATGAGATCTTCACGAAGATCACAGGCGATCAGGATCTGCGGGAAACGATCCGCAGACATACGGTGGAGGATTATGTCCTGAAAAACGGCCTCGCGGTCTTTTCCTATAAAGATTACGGCTGGGATCCCGTGCCGTTGCATACCGATGCCGGCCTGATCGAAGATTTCGAGATCCCGCTCACAAAGGGCGCGGAGGAGGGGAAATACACCTTTTCCTGCGGAGATCAGGAGTATTCGGCGGTGTATACAAAGGATCACTGGAAGATCATCGATTCCTGCGGGATCCTCTCCACGAGGGACATGCGGGTCATCTGCGATGCGCTCATCAGCGAGCATCCCGTTCACGGAAGTGATAAAGCCTCGTTTCGCAGTGCGCAGGATATGGCCTTTGAATGGCTGCAGCACAACCAGGTCTGCGAACTGATCACGACGGAGAATCCCATGTATGCCGCCGTAAAGGACGTGGACTTCGACCCGGCCGATCAGGGCAGGACCTACATGGAACTGATCGCGGACCGTCTGGGGGTCCGGATCGTGCCCGCCACTGTCTTTCTCGTAAAATGACACCGCGGGAGTTGGCTCTTTTCATCGGGAACAGGATGTGCTAAAATATTTCCTGTTTTTATCTGTTGTATGTCGTTACAGAGGAAGGAGAATGTTATGGGGACCGCTGAAATACCGTATAAGATCTATCTCGACGAATCGGAACTGCCTACCAGCTGGTACAATATGCGTGCGGACATGAAGAAGAAGCCCGCACCGCTCTTAAATCCCGGCACGGGTCAGCCGATGAAGGCGGAGGAACTGGAGGCCGTCTTCTGCTCGGAGCTCGTGAAGCAGGAGCTCAACAATGACGATGCCCATATCGCCATCCCGCAGGAGATCCTCGATTTCTACAAGATGTACCGTCCGTCACCGCTCGTACGCGCCTATTTTCTCGAGAAGAAGCTGGATACGCCCGCGAAGATCTACTATAAGTTCGAAGGCAATAACACCAGCGGCAGCCATAAGCTCAATTCCGCGATCGCCCAGGCCTATTATGCGAAAAAGCAGGGCCTGAAGGGCGTCACGACGGAGACCGGCGCCGGCCAGTGGGGCACGGCTCTGTCCATGGCATGCGCGTTCTTCGGACTGGACTGCAAGGTCTTCATGGTCAAGGTTTCCTATGAGCAGAAGCCTTTCCGCCGCGAAGTCATGCGCACCTATGGTGCGAGTGTGACCCCCAGTCCCTCCGAGACCACGCAGATCGGCAAAAAGATCCTGTCCGAGCATCCCGGCACCACGGGGAGTCTGGGCTGTGCGATCTCCGAAGCGGTGGATGTCGCCGTCGGCACCGAGGGTTACCGTTATGTGCTGGGGAGCGTCTTAAACCAGGTGCTCCTGCACCAGTCCGTGATCGGCCTCGAGACCAAGGCGGCGCTCGATAAGTACGGCATCAGGCCCGATATCATCATCGGCTGCGCCGGCGGCGGTTCCAATCTGGGCGGACTGATCGCACCTTTCATGGGAGAGAAGCTGCGCGGCGAAGCGGATTACCGGATCATCGCGGTCGAGCCGTCTTCCTGCCCGTCCTTCACCAGAGGAAAATACGCTTACGATTTCTGCGATACCGGCCGTGTGTGCCCGCTCGCCAAGATGTACACGCTGGGCTGCGACTACATCCCGGCCCCCAACCATGCCGGCGGCCTGCGCTATCACGGCATGAGCAGCACGCTCTCGGAGCTCTACGATCAGGGCTACATGGAAGCGACCTCCGTGAAGCAGACCGATGTCTTCGCAGCGGCTGAGGAATTCGCCCGCGTCGAGGGGATCCTCCCGGCTCCGGAGAGCTCGCACGCGATCCGCGTCGCGATCAACGAGGCACTCAAGTGCAAGGAGACGGGAGAGGAGAAGACCATTGTTTTCGGCCTCACCGGTACCGGCTACTTCGACATGGTCGCCTATGAGAAGTTCCACGACGGGCAGATGGAGGATTATCTGCCGACGGATGAGGAACTGGCAAAGAGCCTGGATAAACTCCCGCAGATCGGCTGAGATCCTGCGCGTTAAGACCACAGAAAGAAAGAGGACAACATCATGAAAGAACTCAAGGATTATGTGCGCACCATACCGGATTTCCCCAAGCCCGGCATCATGTTCCGCGATGTGACCACCGTGGTGCAGGATCCCGACGGACTGAAGCTCGCCGTGGACTCCATGCAGGCGCTGGTGGATGATCTGGACTACGATGTGGTGGCCGGAGCGGAGGCCAGAGGCTTTATCTTCGGCACGGTCATCGCCTACAACAAGCATAAGTCCTTTGTTCTCATACGTAAGAAGGGGAAGCTCCCCTGCGAGACGGTGGAAGCGAGCTACGCGCTGGAATACGGCACGGCGACCATCGAGATGCACAAGGACGCGATCAAGCCCGGACAGCGCGTGCTCATCGTGGATGATCTGATCGCGACCGGCGGCACTATCAAAGCCATGATCGACCTCGTGGAGCAGTGCGGAGGCGTCGTGGCCGGTGTCCTCGTACTGATGGAACTGAAAGGCCTGAACGGCAGAGAGTTCCTGAAGGGCTACCGCCTCGACAGTGCTCTCGCCTATGAAGGGAAGTAACCGGGAGCGGTTACCGGAGGAAAAGGAGCGGGATGGCCGGCTTCGACAGCAGAGTGATCGATCAGATACAGGAGTTCCAGAGTCCGGAGAAACTGTATTCGGACCTCATCCTGCGCGTGCAAAAATACCATCCCTCCGATGATACCTCGCTGATCGAAAAGGCCTATCAGACCGCTTATGACGCGCACCGTGACCAGGTGCGCAAATCCGGTGAACCCTATGTGATCCATCCGCTGTGCGTCGCCATCATCCTCGCCGATCTGGAACTGGATAAGGAGACGATCATCGCGGGTCTTCTCCACGATGTGGTCGAAGATACCGTGATGACGACCGAACAGATCGCCAGAGCCTTTGGCAGCGATGTGGCGGGTCTGGTGGACGGTGTCACCAAGCTGACCAGTCTCCATCTGGCCAATCACTACAGCGACAAGACGGCGGCCCAGCTCGAGGTGCAGGGCACGAACCTGCGCAAGATGTTTCTCGCCATGGCCAAGGACATCCGCGTCATCCTCATCAAGCTGGCCGATCGTCTCCATAATATGCGCACGCTGAAATACCAGTCTTCCGAAAGCCAGCGGCGCATCGCACAGGAAACACTTGACATCTATTCTCCGATCGCGGAGCGGCTGGGGATCTCCCGTATCAAGGTCGAACTCGACGATCTCTCCCTGAAATACTTAAAGCCCGACGTCTATGCGGATCTCGTGGAAAAGGTGGAGGCCCGCAAGCATGAGCGGGAGAACTACGTCTTTGAGATCGTGGAGGATGTGCGCAGACATATCGCCGCCGCGGGGATCCGCGGGAGTGTCGACGGGCGCGTGAAGCACTATTTCAGCATCTATAAAAAGATGCGCAATCAGGGCAAGAGCCTGGACCAGATCTATGATCTCTTCGCTGTCCGCATCATCGTGGACAGCGTCAAGGACTGCTATGCGGCGCTCGGCATCATCCATGAGATGTACAAGCCGATCCCCGGACGGTTCAAGGATTACATCGCGATGCCCAAGGCGAACAACTATCAGTCGCTGCATACGACGTTAATGGGACCGCTGGGCATGCCGTTCGAGATCCAGATCCGCACGAGTGACATGCACCGTGCCGCCGAATACGGTATCGCCGCACACTGGCGCTACAAGGAGACCGGGACCTCGGAGAAGGCCGCGGACGGCGTGGACAGAGAAGAAGCCAAGCTCACCTGGCTCCGGCAGATCCTGGAGTGGCAACAGGAGATGAGCGATAATCAGGAGTTCATGAACCTCCTGAAGAGTGACCTGAATCTGTTCTCCGACGATGTCTACTGTTTCACGCCCAAGGGGGAGGTCAAGAATCTCCCGGCCGGCTCCACCCCGATCGATTTCGCCTATGCGGTGCACAGCCGGGTCGGCGACCAGATGATCGGGGCCAAGGTCAACGGCAAGCTCGTTCCCATCGATTACAAGATCCAGAACGGCGACCGAGTGGAGGTGCTCACAAGCCCCAATTCGCCCGGTCCGAGCCGTGACTGGCTCTCCATCGCGCAGAGCACCTCGGCGCGCAACAAGATCAACCAGTTCTTCCGCAGGGAGTTAAAGGACGAGAACATCCAGCACGGCAAGGAACTGCTGCTTTCCTTCTGCCGTACCAAGGGCGTCGATCCCGCGGAGATCAACAAAGGGGAGTTCCAGGATCTCATCGTGAAGCGCTACGGCTTCCATGACTGGGATTCGGTGCTGGCTGCCGTCGGACACGGCGGGCTCAAGGAAGGCCAGATCATCAACAAGCTGCTGGAGCTTTCCAACAAACAGCACAGACAGGATCTCACGGATGAGGAGGTGCTGGCTGCCGTTGCGGAGGGGGTCGTCCCGCGCATTTCCCAGTCGGGCAACGCAATCCTCGTCAAAGGTGTCCACGACGTGGCGGTTCGTTTTTCCAAGTGCTGCAACCCGGTACCGGGTGACGATATCGTGGGCTTTGTGACCAGAGGGCGCGGCGTCACGATCCACCGCAGGGACTGCATCAATATCCGCACCATGACCAGAGAGGACCGCACGAGGCTCATCGAAGCGGAGTGGGAGATCGGTGAGAACGACGATGAGAAGTATGTTGCCGATATCAAGATCTACGCCAATGACCGCGCGGGACTGCTGAACGATATCTCGCGCATGTTCACGGAGCGCGGGATCAGCATCCTCACGATGCATACACGGATCAGCAGACAGGGGCTGGCAACGCTCGAGATGTCCTTCCAGGTGACCAACCGGGACGAACTTTTAAGCGTCACGGAGAAGATCCGCCAGGTTCCCAATGTCATCGACGTGGAGAGGACGAGCGGCGGATGAGCAGAGGGATACGGGGCACAACCGGAAAAAAAGGCACCATGTTCGGCGCCTATGTCCTGGGCCCGGTGCAGACCAACTGCTATTGTGTCTTTGCGGATCCAGGAGCGGACGATGAGAAAGAGATCCCTGCACTCGTCGTCGATCCCGGGGATCACGGGGAGGAACTCTACGATGCGCTGAAGGACAAGCACATCCGGATCGATAAGATCCTCCTCACACATGCCCATTTCGATCACATCGGCGGGATCGCCGGGATCCTGAAACGCGCCGGAGAAGACGGGATCCGGATCCCGGTCCTGTGTCCGGAACCGGAGAGACCTCTGTGTGAAGACCCGGAGCTCAACTGCTCCGCTTCCATGGGCGGCGCGGGAGAGACCGTGCATCCGGATGTCCTGCTCGCGGACGGGGAGCGGATCACGATGGGAGATCTCACCTGTGAAGTCATCTATACCCCCGGGCATACCGCCGGGAGCAGCTGCTACTATTTTAAAGAGGACGGAGTCCTGATCAGCGGCGACACCCTATTCTGCACGAGCGTCGGCAGATGCAACCTCCCCACCGGGAGCAGTGCGACGCTGGCCCGCTCCGTTAAGGAACGGCTTTTTGTCCTGCCGGACGACACGATCGTTCTCCCCGGCCACGGCGAAGAGACCGTGATCGGCTATGAAAAACAGCATAATCCGTTTCTGTAGAAACCTTCCTTCTTCATGATCGACATCTCCGTCAGCAAAGAGAAATACATCTATGACATCCATTCCCTGGTGCAGGCTTTTTACCCCGGGGAGGAGGTGCGCGTGCGCGCGGAGGAGGCGGGTGCGGCCGGGACAGAACGGTTTGTTCCGGACGATGCGGACAGCATTGGGAAGACCGATCCGGTTGGAGAAAAAACACGGAAGGGAAATCGGAATAGTGCTGAGCCTGTAATTCTGCGGCTTGCGATCGATCTGCGGGAAGAGGCAGGTGTGATCTGTGTGACGCTGTCAGATGTTGCGGGAGAGCTTACGCTCAGGACTGCCTGTCAGATCCCCGCAGGAGAAGGCCGTGTGTCCAGTATCGACGCACAGCCGGTATTTGATGATTCGGGCGACCGGCTCTACAACGGGAAGAATGCCCTGAAGCGCACACTCTATGAACTGCTCCGCAAAGAGACCGGACGGGATCTCCCCTGGGGCTCCCTCACCGGGATCCGCCCGGTACATATCCCGGCGGTCCTGATGGATGCGGGGAGGTCTGACGAAGAGATCCTGACCGAACTTGGTGATACCTATTTCGTATCGGAAGAAAAGAGGAGGCTCGCGCTGGATATCGCTCACAGACAGGGGGAGATCCTCGCCGAGACGGACTACCACGCCGGCTACAGCCTTTACATCGGGATCCCGTTTTGCCCGACGACCTGCCTGTATTGCTCCTTTCCCTCCTATGCGCTCGCCGGCAATGCCGGGATGACGGGGCCATATCTGGAAGCACTTTTTAAGGAGATCGACTGGGCGGGGGCGTATTTTGCGGGAGAGAAGCTGCAGACGGTCTACATCGGCGGCGGGACGCCGACCGCACTCTCCGCAGCGGAACTGGACCAACTGCTCACCAGGGTAAGGGATCGCTTTGATTGGGAGAACGTCCGGGAATTTACCGTGGAAGCCGGACGGCCTGATTCCCTGACGGAAGAGAAACTGCGGGTGATCGCGGAGCACGGGACCACCCGGATCTCAGTCAATCCGCAGACCATGCAGCAGCGGACGCTCGATCTCATCGGCAGGAGACACACCGTGGAGGATGTCCGCCGGGCCTATGCCATGGCAAGAGAGCGGACGGATCTCCTCATCAATATGGATCTGATCCTGGGACTGCCGGGTGAAAAAGCAGCGGACGTCGCGGATACGATGGAACAGGTGCTCGCGCTCGGACCGGACGATCTCACGATCCATTCACTCGCCGTAAAGCGCGGATCCAGACTGCAGGCGCTGATCGACGCGGGCCGGGCGGAATATCCGACGGCGGACGATATCGATGCGGCGGCAGCCTGCGCGCTGGACGGGGCACGCCGCGGCGGGTACCGGCCCTATTACCTCTACAGACAGAAGAATATCGCGGGCAATTTCGAGAACACGGGCTACGCCCGCGGAAATGCTCACGGACTCTACAATATCATGACCAATGAGGATGTGCACTCCGTGGCGGCGCTCGGCGCCGGGGCCATCTCCAAACGGGTGCAGGGCGATCTCGTGACCCGTGCGGAGAATGTACGGGAGCTTGCGCAGTATCTGGAGCGGGTGGATGAGATGATCGCCCGCAAGGAGGCGCTCTATGACCGGTAGGACGGTACTCATCATCCCGGCTTACGAACCGGATGAGCGGCTGGTACAGCTCATGGGAGAACTTGCAGGACACGGCGTGGAGCGGATCATTCTTATCGATGACGGCAGCGGCGACGCGTACCGGGACATCTTTGAGCGGGCGGTACAGGTATATAAAGACAAATATGATCTGCGATCCGGCGGTGATACGATCCAAACAGAGACAACAGATGCTTCGTGTCATGCTGACCGGAGTCCGGCAGGTGATGGGGGCGCCCCGTATATCATGTTGCTGAGCCATGAGAAAAACTGCGGAAAGGGCCGTGCGCTGAAGACTGCGATGGCTTACGCGCTCGAGCAGTTCCCGGATCTCGCCGGCTGCGTCACCGCGGATTCCGACGGGCAGCATCATGCGGAGGATATCCTGCGTGTGGGAGAGGCCCTGACGGAAAATGAGGATGCGCTGATCCTCGGCGTCCGTACCTTTGAAGGAATGGACGTGCCGTGGAAGAGCCGCACCGGCAATACGATCACGCGCTTTGTGTTCCGGCTGCTGACGGGAATCTCCACACAGGATACCCAGACCGGGCTGCGCGGGATCCCGGCTGCGCTGATGCGCGAATGCCTGGATCTGCCGGGCGAGCGCTTCGAATTCGAGACACAGATGCTGATGGCCTGCAAGGACCGGTTTCCGGTGCGGGATCTCCCCATCCGCACGATCTATGATTCCGCGGAGCATCACAGCACGCATTTTGATCCCTTTGCCGATTCCTTTAAGATCTACCGGGTGCTTTTGGGCGACTTCATACGCTATCTGTTCTCGTCCGTGAGCTCGTTTGTCGTGGACATCCTGCTGTTTAGGCTCTTTGCGGCTCTTCTGCCGTCCGCGGCCTGGCGGCTCCTTGCCGCAACGGTCTGCGCACGTGTCCTGTCCTCATGTTACAACTATGCCGTCAACCGGATCTTCGTCTTCAAAAGTAAGAAGCGCGCCGGGCGCACCTTCTTCTCCTATGCGCTCCTCGCCTGCTGCATCATGCTTGCCAGCGGCGGCTGCCTGACCCTCTTCATGCATCTCTTCCCCGGCGCCGATGAGACGGCCGCCAAGGTCGTCATCGATGCGATCCTCTTCTTCGTGAGCTATTTCGTGCAGAAGAGGGTGGTGTTCTGAGATATCATACTGCCGAAAATGGCCGGAGGGCGAATATCGGCAGGCCGAAAATATGATCATCTGACATTTTTGTGACGAAAATACCTACTTTTGGCGGTAGTGCCCCATGCGGGGATATGATAAGGTGATATGCGGCAATATCTGTAATGTGCCGGAACAAAGGAGGAATACCATGAGAAAGCTTACCGGAAGACGTCTGATCGCGTGGGTCACCACGGCAGCCATGATCGCGGGAGCGCTGACTCCGAACCTCACGTCCCATGCGGCGGAGAGCGAAAGAGTGGTGCAAAGTGCTGATCCCGGCAGGATCGTGACAGACGATAACGGTTCTATCATAGGTTCTGATTCGGAAGAGATCCTCCGAGGGGAGATCCCCGAAGTCGAAGAAATTCCGGAAGCCGAAGAACTCCCTGAGATCGAAGAACTTCCGGAAACCGAAGATCTCCCTGAGGCCGAAGTATTTCCGGAAACTGACGAACTCCCGTCAGCTGAAGAAACCTCCGCTCCCGAACTGTCGACGGCCCGTGATGCGAACGAGCCGGAAAGACTCTATGCCCCGGCTGATCTGTTTGAGTTTAGCGATAACGAAGGTCATCTGCTTGACTATTGCGAAGATACAAATGATCTGAAGAATTGCGAATCAGTTCTAAAGGATTCTTATAAAATCGGCGAATTTCCTGACGTGCAGGTTTTTTCGTTTATGATCAGGAATGTGTCTCAAAACACCTTGTATTTCCCCAAAATCATCGCCGTGACCGAAGCTATGACAGGGGGATCAACGAGCAACGATACCATCCTGGATGAAGAGCTCTCAGCCGGACAGTCGAAAGAGATCTCTATCATCCTGAGAAGCGGCATCAAGAAGATAGGCTCCGGATTCTATTCGAAACGAAACCATATCACTGTTTATTACAAGACGGATCCGGATCAGCAGGGAATGTCCAGCGTATACGTGCCATTTGATCTTGCGGTCGGCCTGATGGGGAATTATGAACTTTCCGATCTCGAGGATGAAAACATACAGAATGCGGACACCTGGTATCTGACAGGAGATACGACGATCTCGCTCGATGCAGGTGAAAGCATCGAGGATACGGACAGACTGATCTGCAACAGCATCGGGACGGATGCAGCCCTTACCCTTTCCGGAAGCGGCAGTATGACATTCGGGAACGCGCAGCTGAGCACGATCAATATTGAGGGCGGAATCGTACGAGGAAATATCCTGAATACAAAAAAGCCGTGTGAATTGAATATCACCGGCGGCGAGTACAGACTCGACAGCGGATGCCGACGCAGTCAACTCCCCAGGATAAAGCTTGCACAATCAATGTAAACGGCGGCGTTCTTTGTTCCTACGGCCCTGTCCGCTCGGAAGATGTCAGTATAGCGGTAAACGACGGTGCGATTTATGTCCATGCGCCGGATAGCAAGGATGCGCTGTTTGTTGAGGCTCTCACGATAGATGGCGGCCTTGGGATCAGTGTTCCCGAGGGCGGAACAGTAGCGGAAAAGTACGGAGAAAACGAACAGGATTTATTCTGGTGGAATAAGGGTAAATACATATCCGACGGCACAGGCAGCGCAAAAGAGGTATTTATCCGAAAGACTTATTCGGCAGGCTCCCATATCGTGGATCTGGCACCGGCAGGACCGCTTGTCTTTTCGGATCTCAAACAATTTGTTACACCTACGGAAACAAAGGAAGTCACGCTCACGAACCGAAGTCCGTTTGCGATCAGGATCTCCGGGATCACCTCGGAGTATTTTGAAACCGTTGAAGAGGAATACCCGATCCTGGTAAGCGGAGCATCTTATACATACCATGTGAAGGCTAAGTCGGGACTTGCCGCCGGGACATATGAAGACATCATGACTTTCCGTGACACGGATGGCATTGAAAAGACGATCGCATTGTCTGTTCGTATTACCTCAAGCGATGCAAAGGCGGAATTCACAGACCACGCCACGGAGGGCAATCCTGAAGCGGCCGTCGTCGAATTTGATGAACTCGGCGACGGCTATGATGAAACCATGCTGGAGCCGGAAACCGTAACGATAAAGAATACCGGACTTTGTGCGCTCACATTTAAGAACGCGACGGCGACGAACTATACCGTCACGATGCCGGAAGACAGGACGATCGCGGTGGGTGAGAGCATGGAGTTTGAGATCGCTCCCAAATTGAACCTGGCGGTCGGGGAACATGATGAGGAGATCTCCATTCAGACCGTCGAAGGGTTCACGCTCTCTCTTACGGCGAAATTTGAAGTAATTGAAGCAGCTGCGTCTGCGGAGTTTCTCACGCGGCATGGATATACCCATGAGAATCCCCAGGCCTATCCGCTCCCGCTGCCCATCCGATATGGCGCGGACGGTACAGACGCAACATGGGCATCGTCCTTCCGGATCAAAAATACGGGAAATGTCAGATTCAAGATAACGGACATAACGGATAACAGCACAACAAAGAACCTTTTTGACTGGCCTGAGGATCAGTTTATATATCCCGGTAAGACGGCGGATATCAGTGTGACGATCGGTCATGAAGAAACGGAGAGATATTCGAACGCAACGATCACATTTGCTTATGCGGACGGTACAACCGGTACATCGAAGGCATACTTTATTGAGAAAGCTGGACTGGCCGGTACGTACTCCGCCACGGAACTTAAGACGCTTTCGGAGAATGCGGATCTGTACAGACTGGTCGATGATACGGAAGTTGAACTTGAAGAGGGAGACGATATTACGGTCACTCCGCCTGCCAAGGGATTCGGAGCAGCTGTTCCCGTAGAGTTGCGCTTTAAGGGAAGTGATGACGGTAAACTGACATTCGACACCGATATGCCTTCGAGCTGGCAGTCTGCAAAGATCACGCTCAAGGTAGAGGGCGGTGATATCCATACAAAGAAAACGGTCAGTATGTGGAACGGAAAGATCATGGTGACCGGAGGAAGTTTCACCGGGGATAACAGCGATCTGTACTACGGTCTGATGGAAGTCGATGAAGCGGAGGTCACAGGCGGTGTGCTCCGGTACGGAAGCAATATCGTGGCGGGAAGCAAATTTACGGCGACCGGCGGCAGAACGGATGTATTCGGTATTCAAGGAAGCGGGGTTGGCGGTATCCGGTATGTCCCCGAAGTGACGATCGGCGGCGATGCTTACGTGCATATCGCGGGCTCCCGACTTGCAGCAGATCAGTTCTCCATAAGTGCCGGCGCCTCGTTAAAGGCTTCAAACAGTTCGGGGAACGTTGCCGTGTGCTTTAAGTCAGTGCCTGATATGGGAGAAGGCATTTCGATCCTTTCTCCCGCAGGAGGGCACATCGCGCAGTATACCCGGAACAGCGATACCTTCTATACGGTCATGCAGACCGAAGACAAGCCGGCCTCCTCCGTGCGTATCGGATCATCCTCGGCAGCCGGGAATGCATCCTTTACGGTTGATAAAACAACGATCCGGTTCGATCCGGTCTATGAAGGACAGTATGATCCGTCAGTACACCAGTTTCCGGAGGAAATGGCCGCCACGGTTACTGTGACCAATACGGGGGATACGGATCTTGATTTCTCTGTTACGGTTTCGGATTTCCATGTTGAAAGTGTCGGCAACAAGTACAGTGCGCAGCCCGGAGAGACGATCGTATTGAAGATCATTCCCCAATACGGCCTGTCTGTGGGCACTTATGAGCGTGTCATCACCATCACCGCCGATACGGGCGATACAAAGGCGATCACAGCCACATGTGAGATAACGGAACCGACCTATCAGATTTCGGTCACTCCGCAGACGGTCGATTTCGGGGAGATATTTGAAGGCGAGAACTACACGTCTGCAACGGTTACCGTTTCCAATCCGGGAGATATGAAACAGGTGCTCAAAGTCCCCGAAGTATCGGGGGATACGGATAAGTTCACCGTTACCGGTCTGCCGACGGAAGAAATAGAACTCCAAAGCGGAAAAAGCATTTCGTTTACGGTCATTCCTGACAAGGAACAGCTAACGGAAGGGACTGCCGCGCTCACCATCAGTCTTGAAACGGAGCATGGAGAGACAGCCGATTTCACGGCAAAGGCCGGTGTTACCTCGATCGCCCCCGGGACCATATTCCTGCGGCCGATCCCTGCGCTGAAATACAACGGTAAGGCACAGAAACCCGAACCGGAGGTATACTACGGTTCTGTCAATAACAGGCTGTCACCGGATGATTATACGGTCAGTTATTCGAACAATACGAATGCCGGGAATCCGGAGAGCGTGAAGAACGGGAAATCCATCGCACCAACGATCACGGTAAAGGGCAAGGGAAACTTCAAGGACAGTGTATCGGCTGCATTCACCATTGATCCGATATCCATGTCGGAGGTTTATACGGATGCCGATGAGCATGTGAACGCCAACAGGATGAATGCGCATATCACGGTTGCTTATACGGGAAATGCGATCAGGATCACTCCGGTGCTGAAGTGTGACATTGACGGGAAAACGGTCATCCTGAAAAAAGGCACGGATTATACGCTCGACAAGGAGTCGGTGACCACTTCCGGGACGATCCGGGCGACAGGTATCGGGAATTACTCGGGCGTAAAGGATATCAAGGTCAATGTGGTGCAGAACCGTACGCTGATCACGGCAGCGACGTTTGCGGCGATTCCCGCGCAAAAGTATACAGGGAAAAACATTGTCCTTGCCGATCCCGTGAACGCATCAAAAGAGGTACGGGCCCAAAAGGCAAACGGAACCGGGGATTTTGAATGGAGCATCACCTGCAAAGGAAAGCCGGTAGCGCCGGAGAATTATGCACTGTTCTACGCGGATAACAAAGAGATCGGAACGGCAACGGTCTATGTATTCGGCAAAAATGATTTTGCCGGCATGGTGACGAAGACGTTTAAGATCACCGGCACGGCGCTCTCTGCCGTGAAGATGGACGGGTTCGAGGCTTCCCTTGACTTTACAGGGAGCGTAAGGAAGCAGACGGGTGTGAAGCTCACGGATAAGTCCGACGGTAAGGTTTTGATACCGGTCACGGACTACGACATCGTCTACACGGATGCGTCCGGTAAGGAATGCGAGCCCGCCATGATAGGCTCCTACAATGCAGTTTACACCGGTAAGGGTTACTATACCGGGACGGTGAAGAAAGCCTATAAGATCGTCGGCAAAGCGCTCTCGGCCGTAAAACTCGAAGGGGTGAAGGCCGCCTACCTCTACACCGGGGCACAGGTCGTACCGGCTGCGGTGTTTAAGGATACGAGCCGAAAGGGTTATACGGATGGTTATACGCTTCAGGCAGGGGAAGACAAGGATTACACCGTTTCCTATCAGGATGCATCGAAGAATACGCTGACGATGCCGCCGCAGGAGCCAGGGAGGTATACCGCGGTCTACACCGGCAGGGGCTACTACACTGGCAGTGTCTCCAAGGCGTTTACGATCGCCCGGACGGCGCTTTCCAAAGTGCAGTACAGCGCTGATGCCTCTGCGTCAAAGGTGGCTTATGACGGAACGGCGAAAGCCCTGACGGCAACACTGTATGATAAGGATGAAAAGAAGACCCTCGTAAAGGATACCGATTATACGGTCACCTATACGAATGCGGCGAAAGAAACAGTCACCCCGATCGGAGTCGGGAAGTATACGGCGACCTTCACCGGGACAGGCAGCTACACCGGGACACTCACAAAGACCCTGGAGATCACGGGGATCCCGATGAGTCAGGTGACGATCCCCGTCGCAGGGCTTACGGGAAGTACGCTGTATGATGCTTCGGCAGGCGGTTTCGTCTACACCGGAGAACCCATCCTCGCAGCGGGCAGTGAGGACGGCTCCGATACGAACGGTATCACGCTGAAGTCCGGAGACACGATCCTCACCAAGGGGAGTGACTACACCGTTTCCTATAAAAACAACATCAAGGCCGGTACGGCCACGGCGGTCTTTACGGGCGCGGGCGGCTATACCGGGAGCGTGAGCAGGACGTACACGATCGTGAAATATGCATTCGGTGCGGATATCACAGTATATTGGATCGACGAGAGCAATCTTAACAAAGAGGAGCTCTGGGTCGAAGCAAAGGATATGAATGAGTCGACCGAGGCAAAGTATTACTTCGTCAAGGGCGGTGTGAAGCCGCTTCCGGTAGTGAGGCGCGGGAGCGATCTGCTGCAGGAGGGCGTTGATTACAAACTTTCCTGGAAGAACAATACGTTACCCCTTGCCTATAATGCAGCGAAGCCGCCGACTGTGACGATCACTGGCGCGGGGAACCTGAACGGGACACTGACCAGGGTCTATACGATCCTGAATAAAGGCGGACAGCCCGTGATGGAGACCACGGAGCTGACCTACCAGACCGCAAAACCCGGCCTGTATAAGAACAGCAGGATCACGATCAAGGCGGGCGGGAAGATCCTGACAGCCGGCACGGATTATTACAATGCCAATGACAGCGAGAATCCGTTCATCTATACCTATGAGACTCTGCCGGTCATTCCGGGCGGCAGTGCAGTCACGACGGAGTATCTCATTCGTCACTATGATACGGTCACAACATGGAGTTATAAAACGATCAAACCCGGCGACCGGGTGGATCCGGGGGATGCACTGCCGGCCTTTATCATGGAGAAAACCGATGACGGACACAAAAACATCGCTGTGGCGGGTCCCACGATCATCAAGGTGACCGCCGGGGGCAAGGGAGTCTATGCCGGCAGGACAGTCACTGGGATGATCACGGTGAAGAACAACATCAATATCAGCAAGGCCACCGTGAAGATCGATGATGTGACCTGGACCGGTGCACAGGTGAATCCGGCGGTCTACCATGTGACCTTAAAGGACGGTATGGAGGAACTGACGCTTGTTCCGGGGAATCATTTCCAGGCGTATCCCGCACCCGGAAGCGAAAACATCAAGGCAGGCACCGGGAAGATGCTGCTGGAGTCTGATATGAATTCCAACATCCTTGGCACCCGCATCGTGACCTATAAGATCAACAAATATACCATGAAGGATGACGGCGCGGATCCAGTCACGGTGAAGTGGGTCGATGCGGCATCGCCCGGTGTTGAGAAAGAATGGGCGGCGAAGGGACTTACGGATGAAAACACGCCGTCGTATGTTTATGTGAAAAACGGCGTAAAGCCGCACCCCATCGTCTATCGCGGGGCGGAAGAACTGGAAGAGGGAACGGATTACAGGCTTGCCTGGAAGAACAATGCGAAGGACGGCTCTTTCAATGGAGCAATGCCGCCCACGGTGACGATCACCGGCACGGGCAGTGTCGCCGGGAGCGTAAGCCGTGTCTTTACCATCACAGACAAAGGAAGCGAGCCTGTGATGGAGGCACCGTCGCTTGCCTGTCTGAACAATAAGACCGGAGCCTATAAGAACGGCAGGATCACGATCAGCGCGGACGGGCAGAAACTTGCCGCCGGCACGGATTACTATGCGGCGACGGATAAAGCGCATCCATTCAGGTATTACTACGATGAGCTGCCGGGCTGCACGGAGCCGGATGATACCTATATCGTGCAGCGCTATGATACCGTGACGAAAAAGTGGGGCTTTGCCGAGGTGACGGAGGGGCAGGAGATCAATGTCAATGACTGTATCCCCGCCTTTACGGTGGAGAAGAAAGACGACGGCAGCTATGCTTACACCGGCATCGCGAAACCCGTGACGATCCGTGTCGAGGCGGCCGGCAAGGGGTATTTCAATGGATACACCATCAGGGGAACCTATGACATGACGGCCTCCTATGCGATGAGCAAGGCCAAAGTGTCCGTGAAGAACCAGGCCTGGACCGGAAGCTACATCGAACCGGCGGAGGCGGATGTGGAGGTATCCATCAAAGAAGGCACGGAGACCTGCATCCTGAAGAACGGGGTGGACTACATGTATTCCGCGGCCGGCTTCGAGAACACGAAGCTGGGCAAGGGCTCGATCACGGTCACGCCTGTTGATGACCGGGGCCTTACCGGCACGGCGACGGCAACCTTTATGATCCTGCCGAAATCGCTTTCGGGGTTGCTGCCGTAAGAGGATTGCCTGAAGCAGTACATCAGCCGCAGGACGGATTACCTGAAACAAGGAGATAAAACAGGCAGCTGCCGGTATGGCGGCTGCCTCCTGTTCCTGTAATCAGGATTGAATATCCCGGAAAAGTACTGCCGAAAATGTATGAAATGCTGATTTCGGCAGAATAGATCGGGATCATACTGCTGAAAATGCGAGAAATACGGATTTCGGCAGAAAAAACATGATACGCGGCGGAATTCATAAATTGTCAGACATTTCCGTGATCGCTCTTGCATCCTAATAGATTATGTTGTATAGTCCCATATTTGAAAGGACGGTTACGGCATATGGCGAAAAATCTGTTGATCGTGGAGTCGCCGACCAAGGTCAAGGCGATCAAGAAATTTCTGGGCTCCAACTATGATGTGGCGGCCAGCCAGGGACATGTGCGGGATCTGCCGCGCTCCCAGATGGGCGTGGACGTCGAGCATGATTATGAGCCCAAGTACATTACAATAAGAGGAAAAGGAGATCTTCTCGCGGATCTGAGGAAGCGCGTGAAGAAGGCGGATCACATCTATCTCGCGACTGACCCGGACCGCGAGGGAGAGGCGATCAGCTGGCATCTGACCAAGGCGCTCAAACTGGATGATTCCGGCAAGGATGTATCCCGGATCACCTTTAACGAGATCACGAAGAAAGCGGTAAAAGAGAGCTTCAAGGAGGCCAGGGAGATCGACATGCACCTGGTCGATGCTCAGCAGGCCAGGCGCGTGCTGGACCGTCTCGTGGGCTATAGGATCTCGCCGCTTCTGTGGGCCAAGATCAAGCGCGGCCTTTCCGCAGGGCGTGTGCAGTCCGTGGCGCTCAGGATCATCTGTGACCGCGAGGAGGAGATCGCGGCCTTTATCCCCGAGGAATACTGGACGCTGGATGCGTCTCTCACCCCGCCCGGCGAGAAGAAGCCGGTCGTCGCGCATTACTACGGCGAAAAGGGCGAGAAGAGGGAATTGAAGAGCGCGGCCGAGACACAGGCGCTCATGGCTTCCCTGAAAGGGAAGAAGTTTGTGGTGGATGAGGTGAAGAAGGGAGAGCGCACGAAGAAGGCGCCGCTGCCCTTTACCACCTCCACGCTCCAGCAGGAGGCTTCAAAGTCACTCAATTTCGGCACGCAGAAGACGATGCGCATCGCCCAGCAGCTGTATGAGGGCGTGGACATCAAGGGCCGCGGGACCGTGGGTCTGATCACCTATCTACGTACGGATTCCACCCGTGTGTCGGATGAGGCCAAAGCATCGGCCGCTTCCTATATCAAAGAGAATTTCGGGGACACCTATCTCTCCGGCGGGGCTGACGCGGCAAAGAGCGGCGGCAAGATCCAGGATGCGCATGAGGCGATCCGTCCGGCGGATGTGACTTTGACGCCCGTCATGGTCAAGGACGAGCTTTCCAGGGATCAGTTCCGTCTTTATCAGCTGATCTGGCGCCGTTTCATGGCGAGCCGCATGGCGGATGCCCGCTATGAGACGACTTCCGTGAAGATCTCCGCCGGTGAGAGCACCTTTACGCTGTCCGCATCGCGGACGGTCTTTGACGGCTTCCTCAATGTCTATACCGACGAGGACGATGTGATCGAGAAGGGCACGCTTTCCAAGAGCCTGGAGAAGGGGGCCGTGCTCACCTTTGAGGGTTTTGAGGACAAGCAGCACTTCACGACCGGGCCCGCACATTATACCGAGGCATCTCTCGTGCATGATCTTGAGGCGCTCGGGATCGGCCGTCCCAGCACTTATGCGCCCACGATCTCGACGATCCAGGGCCGCCATTATATCACCAAGGAGGGCAGGAACCTCTATGTGACGGAGCTGGGCGAGGCCGTGAACCGGATGATGAAGGAAGCGTTCCCTTCCATCGTGGATGTCAATTTCACCGCCAATATGGAGAAACTGCTGGACGGTGTCGAGGACGGGAGCGTCCGATGGAAGACCATCGTCGAGAATTTCTATCCGGATCTCGATGAGGCTGTGAACAAGGCGGAGAAGGAGCTTGCGGAGGTAAAGATCGCCGACGAGGTCAGCGAGGAGGTCTGCGAGAACTGCGGCCGCAACATGGTGATCAAGTACGGCCCGCACGGCAAGTTTCTGGCGTGTCCCGGCTTCCCGGAGTGCCGCAATACCAAACCGTATTTTGAGAAGATCGGTGTCTCCTGCCCCAAGTGCGGCAAGGACATCGTGCGCAAGAAGACCCGCAAAGGCCGTGTGTTCTACGGCTGCATCGACTATCAGAACTGTGATTTCATGAGCTGGGCAAAGCCGGCCGCAACGCCCTGTCCCGCCTGCGGTTCCCTGATGGTGGTGCGCGGCAATAAACTCACCTGCACGAACACCGAGTGCGGCTATGTGACCGAGAAGCCCTCGGACTCCGATGAGGATTAATGCGTGAGTAATGTAGAACTCCTGGACAAGACCAGAAGGATCGGACGTCTCCTGCATGAGACGGGGGACGGCAAGGTCGTCTTCAATGATATCTGCCGCGTCCTATCCGGTACGCTGTCCTCCAATATCCTTGTGATCTCCCGAAAGGGCAAGCTTCTGGGGATCGGCGAGATCGACGAGGTTGAACGGATCGGAGAGCTTCTGCCGGACAAGGTCGGCACCTTTATGGACAAGCGTCTGAACGAGCGCTTCCTGTCCGTTCTTTCCACCAAGGAAAATGTGAATCTGGATACGCTCGGCTTTGTGAACATCGACACGAAGCGTTACACGGCGATCATCACGCCGGTCGAGATTGCAGGCGACCGGCTGGGGACGATCTTCATCTACAAGATCGATGAGGCCTACGAGCTCGACGACATCATCCTGAGCGAGTATGCGACCACGGTGGTGGGCCTCGAGATGCTGCGCGCCGAGAGCGAGGAGAATGCCGAGGAGGAGCGCAAACATAAGGATGTCGAGGCGGCGATCCGCACGCTTTCCTTCTCCGAGATGGAAGCGATCGTCGATGTGTTTGAGGCGCTGGGCGGCGACGAGGGGATCCTGGTCGCGAGCAAGATCGCGGACCGCGTGGGGATCACGAGGAGCGTCATCGTCAACGCGCTGCGCAAATTCGAGAGTGCGGGGATCATCGAGACCCGCTCTTCCGGTATGAAAGGGACTTACATCAAGGTGCTCAATGACGTGGCGTCCAAAGAAGTTGCCAGGGTCAAGGGGCAGCTGAAGAAGTGAGGGCGGTGCATGCTCTTTAATTCCGCACAGTTCCTGGTCTTTTTCCCTGTCGCGGTGCTGTGCTACGCCTTTATCCCGCGACGGTTAAGAACTCTATGGCTGCTTGTCTGCAGCTATTTTTTCTATATGTGCTGGAACGCGAAGTATGCGATCCTGATCGCCGCGGCGACGCTTGTCTCCTACGCGGCCGGTCTTGTGATCGACCGGGCGGGAGAGGAGAGGAAAGGTGTCCGCCGCGCGGCGCTCATCTCCGCATTTGTCATCGATCTCGGGATCCTGTTCTTTTTCAAGTATTTCAATTTTACCGTCGAGAGCATCAGCAGGGCACTGGCTCTGGCCGGTGCGGCGCCGCTACGGGCATCGTTAAATGTCCTGCTCCCTGTCGGTATCTCGTTTTACACCTTTCAGGCACTGGGGTATGTGGCGGATGTCTACCGAGGCGAAGTGCCGGCGGAGAAGAATCTCCTCAATTATGCGCTGTTTGTCTCGTTCTTTCCGCAGCTCGTGGCCGGGCCAATCGAGCGGAGCAAAAATTTCCTTCCGCAATTACACGATATTAAGAATATAAAAGTACGTGATTACGACAGGATCACTTCGGGCCTCGCATTGATGCTCTGGGGCTTTTTCCAGAAGATCGTGCTGGCGGACCGGCTCGCCATCGTGGCGGATACGGTATTCGAGGAGCCGGCGGCCTACCGGTCCACTGCGCTGATCGCGGGCATGCTGGCCTTTACCATGCAGATCTACTGCGACTTCGGCGCCTACTCCAATATCGCCGTCGGAGCGGCCAGAGTCATGGGGTTCCGGCTGATGGATAACTTCGATACTCCGTACTTCGCGGAGGGGATCGCGGATTTCTGGCACCGCTGGCATATCTCCATGAGCTCGTGGTTCCGGGATTATGTGTACATTCCGCTCGGCGGCAACCGCAAGGGGCGTGTTCGCAGGTATGTGAACATCATGCTGACTTTTCTGGCGAGCGGTCTGTGGCACGGTGCCAACTGGACCTATGTGCTGTGGGGTGCGCTGCACGGGGCGTTTCAGGTGATCGGGGATCTGCTGGGCAGGCCGGTGCGGGCTGTACTCACACGTCTGTCTGTCAAAACGGAAGCGTTCAGTTTCCGACTGCTGAAGATCGCGGGCACCTTTACGCTGGTGAGTTTTGCCTGGATCTTCTTCCGGGCGGAGAGCATAACGGATGCGTTCTTCTATATCGGCCGAATCTTCACGCGCCCGGATCCCTGGGCACTGTTTGACGACAGTCTCTACAGTCTGGGGCTGGACCGGTTTGAGGCGCATGTGCTCCTGGCTGCCCTGGTGATCCTGGTGGCCGTGGATCTGCTTCGCCTTCTTAAGAAAGAGGAGCTGTACGCGTTCCTGCTGCGGCAGAATCTGTATTTCCGCTGGGGCGTGCTTCTGGCGCTCGCGGTCATGATCGTGGTGTACGGAGTGTACGGCGTGGATTTCGATTCATCGCAGTTCATTTACTTTACATTTTAGGGAAGAGCATGAAGAAGTTTGCTGCAACCGTGATATTGATCGCTCTGACGATCCTGGCGTTCGCCGGGATCTACCGGGTGCTGTCCTGGAAGGACACGATGGGGGATTATCTCTCCAGCGTGCAGCAGCTGTATGCCACGGACAGGAATACCATCGATGTGCTCTTCGTGGGGAGCAGCCACGTCTACGGCGATATCAATCCGGATGTGATCTGGCGGGAGCAGGGGTTCTCCTCCTTTGACATGGCCATTTCCGGGCAGGATGCGCCGGCGGCCTATCATTATACGCTGGAGGCGCTGAAGACCCAGTCCCCGCAGGTGGTGATGGTGGATCTGCTGGCGGCTTCCTTTGAGGAGGGTACCACCGGCAACACCTACCGGAGCATGCTGCCCATGCGCACGGGAGTCAATCAGGTGCGGATGGTGATGGAGGATCCCAACACCGAAAAGAACCGGGGAGATTATATCCTGAAATGGCCCGTGATCCATTCCCGCTACCGCGAGCTGGGCGCTTATGATTTCATCACGAACGATTACAGCGACTACGGGCGGGGGTACTGTTACCGGTTCACGGTAGCGGATATCCCGCACGATCCAGCCTGGGATGCCCTGACGGAAGCGGATGAACTCTCTGAACGCAACAGGAAGTGGATCGACGATCTGGTGACGCTGTCCGAAGAGCGGGAATTTGAGCTGGCCTTTACGCTCCTGCCGTACGAGATCCATGAGTGGGACCGCCGGATCTATAACGGGATCTTCGCCTATCTCGACGAACTGGAGGTGCCGTATCTCACGGACCGCGCGCTGTTTGAGTGCTCCTGTCTGGACTATGAGACGGATTATCTGGATTTTGACCATCTGAATGCAAGCGGCGGGGAGAAGCTCTCCCGCTGGCTGGGCGGATATCTGGCCTCGCATTATGCGCTGGAGGACCACCGGGGGGACGCAGCCTATCATCAGTGGGACGAGTCCCTGGCATGGGCGGACCGGCTCTGTCTGGGGCAGGAGATCATGGAGATGAATGTTCCTACGCCGTATTTTGAGCGGATCTCCGGTGAGGAGGGGCTTGTGACGCTTGTCTGGCTTGACGGCGACTATGCCTCCTCCAGTCTCAATCTGGAGCGCGCCGGGGAGAGCCTGGGACTGAAGGGCGGTTTCTTCGAGCGGCAGGGTGTCGCGGTGATCCGGGACGGGAAACTGCTGGCGTATCTCAATTCCGATCCCGGGGAGGATTATTTTCTTGATCTGGACGAGACGCAGATCCTCAAGGTGCACTCGTCGTCGGACGCGAAGCATCCCTGCGACGTGTTCCTGAACGGCGAACTCGTCTTCGAACCCTTCGACGGTTTGGGCGTCCTCGTCTGGGATCCTCTGACCGGGACGGTGCTGGATAAGAAGATCTTCTATTGATGACACGGGCGGTGCCTGCACCGCCGGATCATTAGCCCGGTCGCTGACTTTGGTACCCGAAAAAGCGGATTTTTCTGCTTTTCGGGTATTTTGCTTCAAGGCGTTTCCGGTATTGTCATGTGTTCGGGTACCCGAAAAAGCGGATTATGTTGCTTTTCGGGTACCTTTCTTCGAGACATTTCCGGTATTGTCGTCTAATCGGGTACCCGAAAAAGCGGATTTACCTGCTTTTCGGGTACCTTTCTTCGAGGTATTTCCGGCATTGTCATCTGATCGGGTACCCGAAAAAGCGGATTTACCTGCTTTTCGGGTACCTTTCTTCGAGGCATTTCCGGTATTGTCGTCTGATCGGGTACCCGAAAAAGCGGATTTACCTGCTTTTCGGGTACTCGGGCGGATACCCTGGCAGGTACCGGGGCAGGCAGTCAACCGGGCAGGTACCCGTGCGGGTATCCGATGGCTGAAATGGGTAAACTCCCGACCTGATTCAGCCGATATAAACTATAAAATATTGTGAACATCCGGCCGGCGGGACATGAAACTGCCGGGACGACCGGATATGTCCCCGCCGTGCGGGGGGGGGAGACGGCATACCGGAAAGGAGGCGGTGCTTATGAGGAGAGGTTGCCGGGCGCAGGAAACTGACCGACCGACAACAAAACACTAGATATTGTATTATTTTTCAAAAATACCCTTGTATTTTGTACCAAAACCATTTAAACTGTATTTCGGTGCGGATGCCCCCGCATCGGAGTACCTGCCGGCTGCGTGAAGCCATCGCGCGGACCGGTACCGGAAAGGAGCAGGATGATATGATCAATTCCAATGCCTATGACTATATCAACATCCTCGACCGGACGGCGGATGCCTCCTGGACCAGGAATGAGGTCATCGGCAACAATATCGCCAATGTCAACACGCCGGGCTACAAGCGGCAGGACATCGATTTCGAGTCCCAGCTGCAGCAGGCGCTTGGTGACTCGCGGTATATCTCCATGGATTCCAAGGTTCGCGGCGCCCTCAAGGACGATCTCAGGCCGCGGGTATACTACGATCACATCAACTACTCGTACCGCCTCGACGGCAATAATGTCGACATCGACACGGAAAATGTCGAGCTTGCCGCCAACCAGCTCAAGTATCAGGGCATCATGGCAGGGATCAAGAGTGAATTCGACAATCTCCAGACTGCCATGAAGTCTTCCTGATGCGGAAAGGAGCATGACGTATGAGCATTTTTGATTCCTTTAATATCAACTCTTCGGGGATGACGGCGGAGCGCTTCCGCATGGATATCATCTCGGAGAACATCGCCAATGCCAATACGACGCGCACCGAGAGCGGCGGCCGTTATGTCCGCAAGGTCGTGACCTTTCAGGAGAAGAGCTCCGAGACACCTTTTTCCCGGATCCTGAACATCAAGAAGGATCATTATTCGGGCAAGGGCGTCCGCGTATCGACGGTGCAGGAGGATACCTGGACGCAGGCACACATGGTCTATGACCCCTCGCATCCGGATGCCGACGAGAACGGCTATGTCACCTATCCCAATGTGAACACGGTGACGGAGATGACCAACCTCATCGACGCGAGCCGCGGATATGAGGCGAATGCCACGGCGTTCAACGCCAGCAAGCAGCTGGCAAGCCAGGGCCTGTCACTGGCAAACGGCGGCTGACCGGGGCCGGTATAACGGAGGTTTAGGATCCTATGGCTGATATCGCGATCGACAGTCTGCGCAATGTGCGCGCGGCGGATATCCGCAAAGCGGAGCAGGCATACAACAGCAAGCCCTGGTCCGTATTTAATACGGACGGGCCGGACTACACATTTCAGGATATGCTGGACAAGGCGGTGGACAATATCAATACCACCAATGCCTACCTGTCTGACGCGGAGAATGAGGAGATCCGCTGGGCGCTCGGCAAGACGACCAACACGCACGATCTCTCCATCGCTCTGCAGAAGGCAAGCACGGCCCTGCAGTACACCGTGGCCATCCGTGACCGCGTGATGCAGGCCTACAATCAGATCATGCAGATGCAGATC
>JAFXTJ010000123.1 GCA_017535945.1 Lachnospiraceae bacterium | reverse complement strand
TGCGCGACAGAACAAACGGGGGCGCGGATCTGGTGTTTGAATGCGTCGGCCGCGCGGACACGTACGCAATGGCTGTGGATGCCGCGGCGCCCATGGGCGGCGTGGTCCTCATGGGGAATCCCTACGGGGACATGATGCTGCCGCGGGACATTTACTGGAAGATCCTGCGAAATCAGCTGACGCTCACGGGGACCTGGAATTCATCGTTTGATTATCCGGATGAAACCGGATTGAACGGTCTGTCCGGACAGACAGCGGGATCCGTCACGGACGACTGGCACTATGTCATCTCCCGTCTGGAGGCCGGCACGGTCCGGCCGGCATTGCTCATCACGCACCGCCTGCCGCTGTCTGAACTGGGCAGGGGGATATCGATCATGCGCGACAAGACGGAAGATTACTGCAAGATCATGGTGGTATATGAGAGATAAGCCTGTTTCCGCCATCATCGTTTCCTACAATGACCGTGCGGTCATGGGACGCTGCCTGGATGCACTGACCGCGCAGTGCACTGTCCCGGGTGATGAGATCATCGTCGTGGACAATGCTTCCACGGACGGCGTGCGTCAGGACCTCAGACGGCGTGCGGACGATCCGCCCTCTCCGTGTCCGCGGTTTCACCTCATCGAAAACGGCGAAAATGCCGGCTTTCCCGTTGGCTGTAACACCGGATTTGCCGCGTCGGCAGCAGACAATGACATTTTTCTGCTCAACAATGACGCGGTGCTCGCGGCGGATGCGCTGGAGCGTCTGTGGCAGGCGCTGTACAGTGCGGAGGACATCGGCGCGGCCGGGCCTGTTTCCAATAATGCGCTGGAGCAGTGCGAGCCCGGGATCCGCAGGGACGCGTCCGTGGAGGAGGCGCTTTCCTTTGGGGAAGGTCTTGGTGCGCGACGGGAAGGTTTGCTGCAACCTCGGACGCCCTATGAATACCGCTCCCGTCTCACCGGATTCGCGGTTCTCATAAAGCGGGCGTCGCTTGACCGGCTTGTTGCACAGGACGGTCATTTTCTTGATCCGCGTTTTTCTCCGGGGTATTTTGAGGATGAGGATCTGGGGATGCGGCTTGCGCTTGCCGGTTACCGGCAGATCCTGTGTCACGATGCCTTTGTCTATCACAAAGGCGGCACGGGCTTTGCGTCACATCCCGAAGCGATGATGCGCGGCAGACAGCGCTTCATGGACAAATGGGGCTTTGATGTCTGGGACTATATCGGAACCCTCCCGGATCATGAGGAGGCACTGCGGGAGCTGGCGAAGCGGCGCGGCATACACAGCAGTGCTCCTCTGCGCGTTCTCGATCTGTACTGCGGTATGGGGGTGAACGCCGCGCATTTGCAATATCTCTATCCGCAGTGTACAGTGATAGGGATCGAGCCGGAGCCCGTGATCGCGCAGATCGCGGCGACGCTCATCGATGTGATCTGCGAGGATCCGGAGGAAACCCTGACGAATGCGGGACGATCCGGGACACCGGAGGCGGCAGTCCTCAGACCGGGCACCTTTGATCTGATCCTGGCCTGGGAGGCATGCCGGATCGCACGGGATGGGAATATACTGCGGGAGGGACTGAGAAAGCTTCTTAAGCCGGACGGCCTGCTCGCGGAGTGTTGAAGAGAAGGAGGAGATAATGAGCGAACAGATGAAGGTACCTTTCCTTGATTTCAGACCGATGCACGACCCCTTGCGGGAGGAGATGGACGCGGCGCTGACGCGTGTCTGTCACTCGGATTACTATATCCGCGGTCATGAGTGCGAGGCGTTTGAGCGCGCGTTTGCCGATTATATCGGCGTGAAATACTGCGTGGGCGTGGGCAACGGCCTCGACGCGATCCAGCTGATCCTGCGTGCCTGGGGGATCGGGCTCGGAGATGAGGTGATCGTGCCCTCCAATACCTATATCGCGACGGCGCTCGCGGCTTCCTATACCGGAGCGACGCCGGTCTTTGTGGAACCGGTGCTCGAGACGGCCGAGATCGATCCCGCCCGGATCGAGGCGGCGATCACATCAAAGACAAAGGCCATCGTGGTCGTCCATCTGCAGGGACGCCCCTGCGATATGGATCCGATCCGCGAGGTGGCAAAGAAGCACGGTCTGCATCTCATGGAGGACTGCGCGCAGGCGCACGGCGCGAAGTACAAGGGCGTCCGGACGGGCGCACTCTCCGAGGCGGGAGCGTTTTCCTTCTATCCCGGCAAGAATCTCGGCGCGCTGGGCGACGCGGGCGCGGTGGTGACCGATGACAGGGAACTGGCGGAGAGGGTGCGGCATATCGCCAACTACGGTTCGGATGTGAAGTACCATCATTATATCAAAGGCATGAACAGCAGGCTGGATGAGATGCAGGCGGCGATCCTCGCGCTCAAACTCCCGCATCTCGATACCTGGAACGCGGACCGCGTCCGGATCGCGGAGAAATACCGGGCCCTCATCACGGCGCCTGAAGCGGCACAGCCGCTTCCTCCCGATGAGGTTTTCTCGCCGGTCTACCATGTCTACGGTCTGCGCATCGGCGGCGGGAAGCGTGACGCATTGCGTGCATATCTGACGGAACACGGGATCGAGACGATCCTGCATTATCCGACACCCATGCATCTGCAGGGAGCATATGAGGAACTGCACATACCGGAAGGGGCGCTCCCGCTTGCCGAGGAATTCTCCGCAACGGAGATCTCGATCCCGATCTACTATGGGATGACGGATGCGCAGGTGCAGACCGTCGCGGATGCGGTGAACGGATTTTTTGCGTGAGGAAAGGGGAGAAGTCATGAGCAATCAGATCCAGTTGTTTGTACCGGGGCGTCTCTGCCTGTTCGGTGAGCACAGTGACTGGGCCGGTATGCACCGGATGGTCAATTCGGAGGTCCCGGTGGGCGCCGCGATCGTCACGGGTATCGAGCAGGGGATTTATGCGACGGCGGAGCGCGCGGACCGCTTCATCCTCTCAAGTGATCTGGAGATCTATCAGGGCCACACCCTGGACTGCGAGATGGACACGGACAAGCTCCTTGCGGTGGCAAGACAGGGAGGATTCTTCTCTTATGTGGCCGGTGTCGCGTCCTATATCAATGACAACTACACCGTCGGCGGCATGCGTCTGCATGTGACGCAGATGACGCTCCCCATCAAGAGCGGGCTCTCCTCCTCCGCGGCGATCTGTGTGCTGGTGGCGCGCGCCTTTAACCAGCTCTATCATCTCAGGATGAACACCAAGGGGGAGATGCAGGTGGCTTTCCGCGGCGAGCAGCGTACCCCGAGCCGGTGCGGCCGTCTGGATCAGGCCTGCGCCTACGGGGTGCGTCCGGTTTACATGGAGTTCGATGGCTCCGAGGTCGAATCAAAAGGACTCACGGTCGGCAGCACACTGCATTTCTGCATCGCGGATCTGTGCGGGGAGAAGGATACGGTCAAGATTCTCGCGGACCTCAATAAATGTTACCCCTTTGCCGAGACGGAGAAGGAACGGCGGGTACAGGAGGCGCTGGGCGCCGATAACCGGGAGATCATCGCGGAGGCGCGGCGCCTGATCACAGAGGGTGACGCGGCGGGACTGGGACAGCTCATGCTGCGCGCACAGGAGAATTTTGACGCCAAGGTCGCTCCCGCATGCCCGGAGGAACTGACCTCTCCGATCCTTCACAGTGTCATCAACGATGAGAAGATCAGACAGTGGGTTTACGGTGTGAAGGGCGTCGGCTCTCAGGGAGACGGTACCGTGCAGTTCCTCGCGAAAGATGAGGCTTCCCTCCGTGCGCTGATGGACTATCTGGAAAACGAGCGCCATATGCCCGCTTTTTCTCTGACGCTCAAACCGGGCCGCAAGGT
>JAFXTJ010000122.1 GCA_017535945.1 Lachnospiraceae bacterium | reverse complement strand
GCGGACGAGATGTTCAACTCCGCCCAGATCTACGAACTCGCGATCTTAAAGCAGTTCGCGGAGCCGCTCCTCTTCGCGGTCCCCAAGGGCACCATCGAATACGACGAGGCCAAGCGCCTCCTCAAATTCCTCGACTACTTCGTGTGCATGGATCAGGACGCCCTCCCCAAGAACTCCATCTGCAGGGAATTCGTCGGGGGGAGTTGCTTCCGCGTTTAAAGGCGCGGCAAGCGCCGAGAGCCGCCCGTGCTTGCACGGGAGCGGCGGGAGGCATTTGCCGCCCGAGCACGATGAGCATGAGCGAAGCGGAATGCGAATCACGCGGCCTTTAAACGCGGGGTAAGCAAGCGGCGGGAGGATCACACGGCACAGAACAAGCGGGCATGTCACATGACATGCCCGCTTGCTTGATGAGTTTGGGAAGAGACTGCCCGGAATGTGTTGGTTCCGCCGGGTAACTGCAACGTGCGCAAGACGGTGATTTCAGGTACCCTGAGTGGGCCGTCCGGTCGCTTCGCGGAGATGGCTGACCGTTGCCGGGTACCTGCAAACGCGGGAAATTGGTGTTTTCAGATACTCGAGTCAGTCACCCGGTTGCCCACAGGAGAGATAGCACCCACTGTAGGGTACCTGCAAATCAATGGTAGCAGGGTTTTCAGTTACCCCAAGCAGATTTTGACGGGGGTGAGCAGCAACCTGACGTTTGTCTTATTCGCACCCGGCAGCGGGCGCGGCGGAAGGATCCGACTTGCTTTGCGGCATCAGGAAACGTCAAGCATCCGACGGGACGGACACCCGTTTTTAATTGATGTCGCAGCAAGTCGGAAACAGGGAAAATTCTTGTATCATCCCGCGCATTGTGGTAAAATATCACTGTTTTACAGGACAGCCCGGCAGGTTCACGGACAGACTGACAGATTCCGCCGGGACGTACAAAAAACAAGGAGGAAGACACTATGAAGAAGAAATTGCTTACGATGGTACTGGCCGGTGCCATGACGGCATCCCTGCTCGCCGGCTGCGGCGGCACCTCTCCGGCAGCGGAGACCGCTCCCGCACCTGCGGCGGAGACCCCCGCACCGGAGGCCAAGGCGGAAGCCCCCGCGGCGGAAGCCCCTGCGGCTGAGGAGCCCGCGGCTGACGCTGCGAGCGACGTCGACTACGGCAGCGGCGAGATCAAGATCTGGGTCGCGGACAATGTCGTGGACTTCACCAAGGAGAAGGCCGAGGGCTTCATCAAGGATCACCCCGAGTTCGGCGGCTACACGATCCTCGTGGAGGCGACCGGTGAAGGCGACGCGGCCAGCAAGATGATCACCGATGTCACGGCCGGCGCGGATATCTACGGCTTCGCACAGGACCAGATCGCACGTCTTGTCACGGCAGGCGCTCTGGAGGAGGTCGAGCCCGGCAACGCGGCCAAGGTCGAGAGCGAGAATGCGGCCGGTGTTGTCAATGCGGGCAAGGTCGGAGACACGCTCTATGCCTATCCGATGACTGCCGACAACGGCTATTTCCTGTACTATGACAAGAGCGTCATCAAGGATCCCTCCACGCTCGAGGGCATCATCGCCGACTGTGAAGCGGCCGGCAAGAACCTGTGCATGGATCTCGGCGGCTGGTATCAGACGGCGTTCTTCTTCGGCACGGGCTGCACGCTGACCTATGACACCGATGACGCGGGCAACTTCACGAAGTGCAACATCGATTATGATTCCGACAAGGGTCTGGCGGCCCTCAAGGGGCTGGTGGCAATGGCTGCTTCCAAGAGCTTCGTACAGGGCTCCTCTGCCGGCGATCTGACCAACTATGCGGCGATCGTGGACGGCACCTGGGATGCCGGCGTGATCCAGGAGACCCTGGGTGACAACTACGCCTGCGCCAAGCTCCCCACCTTTACCGTGGACGGTCAGACCTATCAGATGAGCGGCTTCAACGGTTGCAAGCTTCTGGGTGTCAAGCCGCAGGAGGATGAGGGGAAGCTTGCGGTCTGCGATGCGCTGGCCGATTATCTCACCAGCGAGGAGGTTCAGCTCGCCCGCTTTAATGCGGTCGGCTGGGGCCCCTCCAACATCGCGGCGCAGAACAGTGCCGAGGTCAAGGCGGATCCCGCGCTCTCCGCGCTGTCCGAGCAGTTCGCGTTCACGATCCCGCAGGGCAACTACCCGGGTGACTACTGGACCCTGGCGGAGTCCCTCAGAGACAGCATCGTCGGCGGCGATTACAAGAACGCCGATGACGCGGCCCTGCAGGCGGCGCTGAAGTCTTTCCAGGATTCCTGCATCAGCTACGCAAAATAAAATGCGATATCACCGGCAGGGGAGGTCATTCTCCCCTGCCGGATTTACGCGCATATGCAGGGGCGGATGGACGGACATACGCGGCTGCATATGCAGAGTCGGATTGAAGAAGCTCTCTTTAAAACCGAAAACAGGGGAGGTGATCAGATGGCTGATGCGAGTACCGGAAACACAAGGAAGAGTCCCGTCGGGGACTTTTTTCGCATTTTGGGGCATGATATCAAAGAGATCGGGACGACCTTCCGCGAGGGGGATCTCAAGACCAGGCTGTCCTATCTGATCTGCGGCTTCGGCCCCATCGCCCGGGGGCGGGTCCTGCTGGGCGGTTTCTTCCTGGCGATACAGGCCGTGCTGTTGTGGTTCATTTTCGGCTTCGGCCTGCCGTATCTCTCCAAACTCGATACGCTGGGACTGGTGGAGACGCACAAGGAGAACCGCAAGACCGTCTACGGCGACAACAGCTTCCTGATCCTGCTCTTCGGTCTGCTGGCTCTGTGTGCGGTCGTCGCGCTGATCCTCATCTGGCGGATCAACGTCCGGGAGAACCGCAAGGAGGAGCTGATCCTCAAGGCGGGCAAACAGCTGCCGGGCAACCGGGCGGACTTTGCCTCGCTGTTTGATTCCCATTTCGACAAGACGCTGCTCGCGCTCCCGGTGGTGGGCATCTTTGTGTTCACCGTGCTGCCCATCATCTTTATGATCTGCGTGGCGTTCACCAATTATGATGCCAATCATCAGGCACCCTCCAAGCTGTTCACCTGGGTGGGATTCACGAACTTTAAGAACCTGTTCTCCTTCGGACAGGACGGATTCGGGTCGACCTTTCTCACCGTCCTTACCTGGACCCTCGTCTGGGCCTTTTTCGCCACCTTCCTCTGCTATTTTCTGGGGATCGCGGTGGCGATGCTCATCAATAAGAAGGGGATCCGTTTCAAGAAGCTCTGGCGTACGATCCTCGTCATGACGATCGCGGTACCGCAGTTTGTTTCCCTCCTGTATGTCGGCAAACTCTTTGCCGCGGACGGTCTCATCAACGGGACTCTCATGAGGTGGGGACTGATCGAACGGGCGCTGCCTTTCTGGACGGATCCCATGTGGGCCAGAGTCACGATCGTCATCGTGAACATCTGGATCGGTATCCCCTATATGATGCTGATCGCCACGGGGCTGCTCATGAACATTCCGGAGGATCTCTACGAGAGCGCGAGGATCGACGGGGCGACGCCCTGGCAGATGTTCCGTTCCATCACGCTCCCCTACATGCTCTTTGTGACGGGACCGTTTCTGCTCACCCAGTTCACCGGCAACCTCAACAACTTCAATGTCATCTATCTGCTCAACCAGGGGAATCCCAAATCCATGGGGATGGTCGGCGGCGCGGGAGGCACCGATCTGCTGGTCACCTGGCTCTACAAGATGACGATCAACGATACCAACTACCGTATGGCGGCGGTCATCGGCATCATGGTCTTTCTGGTGACGGCCATCGTGTCTCTGGTGGTATACCAGATGCTGCCGTCGGTCAGGGATGAGGAGGGCTTCCAGTGATGAATGAGAAAACTTCTTCCATGAAAAGAAAGCGGCTCGTCAGCAATATCTTTTCCTATATCCTGCTGGTGCTCATCAGCATCATCTGGCTCTTCCCGTTCGTGGGACTGGTGCTCAACAGTTTCCGGTCGTATGATCCGGCTGTCGAATACGGCGGGATGGTGGACTATCTGATCCCGAAGCATTTCTCGCTGGACAGCTACCGTTTCCTGTTCTCAGGGGAGACCAATTATATCCGCTGGTACGGGAATACCATCATCATCGCGTTCTTTGTCACCCTGATCCAGACCATGGTGGTGCTGTGTGTGGCCTACGCGCTCTCCAGGATGCGCTTTGCGGGCCGGACCCTGCTCATGCGCTTCTGGCTCGTGCTGGGGATGTTCCCCGGGTTCCTCACGATGATCTGCCTGTACTTCCTGTTAAAGCAGATGGGCCTGACGCAGGCCGGCGCGATCCCGGGACTGATCCTCGTCAGTGTGGCATCCTCCGGCATGGGATACTATGTGTGCAAGGGCTACTTCGATACGATCCCCAAGGCGCTCGATGAAGCGGCACGGATCGACGGCGCGAGCCGTGCGCGCGTATTCTTCACGATGACGATCCCGATGTCGAAGCCCATCATCATCTACACGGCGCTGGTGGCCTTTATGGCTCCCTGGTGTGACTACGTCTTTGCCTCCTACATCGCCTTCGGTCACGACGCGAGTTTCAATGTCGCGGTGGCCATGCAGCGCTGGGTCTGGACCGGCGACTATCAGGGGTATTTCACCCGCTTCTGCGCGGGAGGCGTCCTGGTCGCGATCCCGATCACAATCCTCTTCATGCTGCTGCAGCGCTACTATGTGGAAGGTGTGACCGGCGGCGCGGTGAAGGGATAAGCTGCGGGTAGTTCCACCGGCTGTTTTCAGACGATACCAGCGGTTCACGGGCACATCCGTGACGCTGGTATTGTGTTTCGGGGCAGTCTGACCGGAGGATCGCGGATGAGCGGAAAGGTGCGCGCACGGAATCGGTATAAGTGCATGGTCATCGCGCTGGCGGCGATGCTGGCAGGCCTGACCGGTTGCGGCAGAACGGGAAGCCTGCCTGTCTCTCAGGACGCTTCCGGAGAGCCGGAAACAGTCGTGGATCCGGAGACGGAAGAGACCGGCGCCGGCCCCGTGGAAATGCCGGAGACGGCCGCTGCTCCGGATGCCGGAACGGATGCGGGGAAGCCGGACGTTGTCCTTGATGACGCCTGTGGAACGACCTATGAGATCTTTGTCTACAGTTTCGCGGACAGCGACGGGAACGGGATCGGGGATCTGAACGGCATCAGGGAAAGGCTCGACTACCTGAATGACGGCGACCCGGCCACCCGTGAGGACCTCGGCGTGAACGCGCTGTGGCTGACGCCGGTCTTTCCTTCTCCCACCTATCATAAGTACGATGCGACGGATTATTGCGGCATCGATCCGCAGTTCGGGACACTCGCCGATCTCGACAGTCTGCTCGCCGCCTGCCATGACCGCGGCATGCGGCTCTATCTGGATATCGCCTTTAATCATACCTCCGACCGGCATTTCTGGTTCACGGAGGCAGCGGACGCCATACGGACTGCCGGCGGACAGTCCGATACGGGAGAAGAGATCCTGAACGAAGCTTCCTCCCGCTGTCCCTATGTGTCCTACTACAATTTCTCACGGGAGTCCCGACAGGGCTACGAGCCCCTTCCGGGGACCGGCTGGTATTACGAAGCGCGGTTCTGGTCCGGAATGCCGGATCTGAACCTCGACAATGAGCGCGTGCGGCAGGAACTCGCGGACATTCTGGGATTCTGGCTGGCGCGCGGCGTGGACGGCTTCCGGCTTGACGCGGTGACCTCGTACTACACGGATGATCAGGAGAAAACGCGGGAATTCCTCAGATGGCTGGAGGAGACGGTCCGGGAGAGACAGTCGGAACTGTCCGGTAAGGAGGTGTATCTGGTGGGCGAGGCCTGGGAGAACCAGGACGCCTATGCAAAACTGTATGAGAGCGGCGTGGACTCCTTCTTTGACTTTGCCTTTGCGGGACAGGAGGGGACCATCGCACAGGTCGTGCGCAGCGGAAAGACCGGGCAGAAGTTTGCGCAGCGCATGGCGGAAGAGGAGGAACTCTACGCCTCCTACAGCGATTCGTATATCAACGCGCCTTTCTACACGAATCATGACATGGCACGCAGTGCCGGCTATTACGCAAAGGACGGCGAAAACCGCGTGAAGCTCGCCATGGCGCTGAACCTCCTGCAGACCGGGAATGCCTTTGTCTACTACGGCGAGGAACTCGGCATGCGCGGCTCCGGCCGTGACGAGAATAAGCGCGCGCCGTTCCCCTGGGGGGATCATGACAATGAATGCGCGGGCCCTCCGGATATGGAGACCTTTGATGCCGCCCCGTACGGAAGTCTCGCCGCGCAGCGGGATGACCCGGATTCCGTTCACGGTTATATCAGGGAAGCCATCCATCTGCGGGCGCGTCATCCGCTGATCGCAAGGGGACGGACGGTCCCTGTGCCGGAGG
>JAFXTJ010000121.1 GCA_017535945.1 Lachnospiraceae bacterium | reverse complement strand
TCCGGCCGTGACGAGAATAAGCGCGCGCCGTTCCCCTGGGGGGATCATGACAAGGTATGCGCGGGTCCTCCGGACATGGAAAGCTTTGATGCCGCTCCGTTCGGCAGTCTTGCCGGGCAGCGGGATGACCCGAATTCCGTCTACGGTTATATCCGGGAAGCCATCCATCTGCGGGCGCGTCATCCGCTGATCGCAAGGGGACGGACGGTCCCTGTGCCGGAGGACTCGGAGACCGGACGGGAACTGAAAGAGCATCCGGCACTTTGCGCGTTTCTGCGCACCGGCGGGAAAGAAGCTGCCGGGGGCGGTGATGCGCGCGATCTTCTGATCATCGTCAATACGGGTTCGGAAACCGTGACACTGCCCACGGACCGCATGGAATTGGCCGATTCTCTCTCGACGGGAGGAGAACAGGCGGCACTCGATGCGGACGGCCGTCTCACGCTGCCGGGCTATGGCGTCGCGGTGCTGAAATAAGCGCCGGCTCCTCCTTGACAAGCACAGCGGCATCGGCTACATTGGCATAGATGAGCGGGATGGACGATCGCCGCTGCATGGTCCGCAAGGACGCAGGGGAGGAAAGTCCGGGCTTCACAGGGCAGGATGCCGGATAACGTCCGGCGGAGGCAACTCCCGGGACAGTGCAACAGAGATTTGACCGCTCTGCCGGTTTCACCGGCGGAGTAAGGGTGAAAAGGCGAGGTAAGAGCTCACCGTGTCCGTGGTAACACGGGCAGCCGTGTAAACCCCATCCGAAGCAAGACCGAAACGCACACGATCGGGCTGCCCGTCCGGTGTGCAGGTGGGTCGCTTGAGGCCGCCGGTGACGGCGGTCCTAGATAGATGATCGTCCCCGACAGAACCCGGCTTACAGTCCCGCTCATCTTTTCAGGTATGTAACAACCCAATGCGAATCTGTTTTCCCGACAATTTCAAACGGATCCCGATCCGGATCGCCGGTGCGGCTGTTGCCTGCACGGCTTTTTTTATGTGCGCGCGGGTGACGGCGCTGGCACAGGGCCCCTCTCCGGCGGAGATCCGCGCGTCGATGATCGAACTCTCCCTCACGGGCGCATTGCCCCTTCCGTCTCCGGATCTGCAGGAGGCGGCCGGATGTGTGCGCGCGACACAGACGGATGTCCGCACGGAGACCCTGCACGGCAGGGGCAGTATCATCGGGCTTACGGACCGGGAGATCCGGATCCTGACGGCGGCGCATGTCACGGCGGGGGCGGAGCAGGGACGGATCACTTTTCCCGTCGGAGAGACGGGTGGTTATGAGTGCGCCTGCCGTGTGGAACGCACGGATGAGGCTTCCGATACAGCGGTCCTGACCGTTGCAGCCGGAGATGTGCCGGACATCGTCTTTCTCGGACTGCGTGCCGTGACGCCCGATGCGGATCCGCCGGCAGAAGAGGAGATCTTCTGCATCTTTGACGGAGGGGTCAGTGCGGGGACCCGTGCGGAAGAGGAAGCTGCCGACGGATTCTTCACCTGTCTGCTGGACGCGGTGCCCGGCATGTCGGGGGCAGGCATTTTTAACGCGCGCGGAGGCTTTGCGGGGATCCTGATCGGCGGAGAGACGGGGACGGAACGCGTGCTGGCCGCCGGGTGGAAATGATCATTTACTATTCACAGCCCACCCACATTCGCACACGGGAATAGTAACTGTATTAGGCAATTATTGCGTATTAAATGATAAAAAAGGCGAACTTTGGGAAAATTGATGACAGGGTCCATTTTTCTGATATAATTATCATGAAGGAAAATTGCGTTTTTCACGCAGCAGGTATGATGAGTTTTCGCAGGGGAAAGGAGGATCTATGGAACTGAGGACTGCTTCCTCACCGAAGGATTCGCGGTATTATGATACCACGCGTCTGCGTGAGGAATACCTGATCGATGATATCTTTAACGCGGATGAGATCAAGCTGGTATACAGCCATATCGATCGCATCATCACGGGGAGTGCCGTGCCCGTCAGGGGCGAGCTGGCACTTACGGCCGGCGAGGAACTCCGGGCGGAGCATTTCTGCGACCGCAGGGAACTGGGTGTGATCAATATCGGCGGAGCCGGTACCGTTTGTGTGGACGGCAGGACCTACGAGGTCGGGCCCCGGGACGGGATGTATATCGGCATGGGGACGAAGGAGATCGTCTTTGCCAGCAAAGACAGCGCTGCGCCGGCGAAATTCTACTTAAACAGCGCTCCGGCACACCGTGTGTGGCCGACCGTGCTCATTAAGCGCGAAGGCACCCCCGCGGAGGACGTGGTCATCATCAAGGAAGAGAATAAAAAAGAGCTGGGCAGCAGCGAGGAAGCCAATCACCGCGTGATCAACAAATACATCCTGCCGGGCCAGGTGCAGAGCTGTCAGCTGGAGATGGGCATGACCGAGTTAAAGCCCGGCAGTGTGTGGAACACGATGCCCTGCCATACACATGACCGCCGGATGGAGGTTTATCTCTACTTCGATATGCCGGAGGATGCGGTCGTCATGCACTTTATGGGCGAACCCAAAGAGACCAGGCATATCATCATGCGCAATGAACAGGCGGTCATCTCGCCCAGCTGGTCGATCCATTCGGGCTGCGGCACCCGCGCCTACACCTTTATCTGGGGAATGGTCGGGGAGAATCAGGATTTCGATGACATGGACGACTGTGCCATGCAGGATCTGATGTGAGGATATCCAAAGGAGGGAAGGACAGATGGAAGACTTTTTACAGAAATTTTCGTTAAAGGGCAAGACGGCATGGATCACGGGCGCTTCCTACGGCCTGGGCTTTGCATATGCCGTGGCCTATGCGCAGAGCGGCGCGCAGATCGTGTTCAATGATATCAGGCAGGAACTGGTGGACCGCGGACTCGAGGAGTATAAAAAGCTCGGGATCGATGCCTACGGCGCGGTCTGCGACGTCACCAAAGAGGATCAGGTTCAGGCTTTTGTGAAGCAGGTCGAAGCGGCAAAGGGCCCGATCGATATCCTGGTGAACAATGCCGGTATCATCAAGCGCGTGCCCATGCACGAGATGTCGGTCGAAGAATGGAAGCTCGTGGTGGATATCGACCTGACCGGTCCCTTCATCTGCTCCAAGGCGGTCCTGCCCGGCATGATGGAGCGGAAGAGCGGCAAGATCATCAACGCCTGCTCCATGATGAGCGAATTCGGCCGTGAGACGGTCTCCGCCTATGCGGCGGCCAAGGGCGGCCTCAAGATGCTCACCCGCAATATCTGTTCCGAGTACGGACAGTACAATATTCAGTGCAACGCGATCGGCCCCGGCTATATCGCGACCCCGCAGACGAGACCGCTGCGCGAGAAAGGACCCGACGGCTCCATGAACCCGTTCGACCGCTTCATCCGTTCCAAGACACCGGCGCAGCGCTGGGGCAGGACGGAGGATCTGATGGGCCTGGCCGTGTTCCTGGCTTCCTCCGCTTCGGATTTCATCAACGGACAGGTCATCTACATCGACGGCGGCATTTCCGCCTACATCGGCCAGGATCCGGGCAACCTCGATCCCTCGAAATTCGCGGATGAGGAAGAGGACGATCTGGATGTGAAGAAGGAGGGCTGACATGGATAAGATCTGCGAGGAACTCTACAGGATCGGCATCGTGCCGGTCATCGCCATCGACGATGCGAAGGATGCTGAGCCGCTCGCCAAAGCGCTCATCGACGGCGGCCTGCCCGCCGCGGAGGTAACTTTCCGCACGGCGGCGGCGGAGGAGGCGATCCGGATCATCTCTTCGAAATTTCCGGAGATGATCGTCGGTGCCGGTACCGTCCTCAATAAGGATCAGGCGGACCGTGCCAAGGCGGCGGGAGCGAAATTTATCGTGAGCCCCGGCTTCAACCGCAGCAATGTCGAGTATATTCAGTCGATCGGTGTGCCGGTGGTCCCCGGGACCGCAACCCCCGGCGAGGTGGAACAGGCCATCGAGCTGGGTCTTGATGCCGTGAAATTCTTTCCGGCGGAGCAGAACGGCGGGATCGCCAAGATCAAGGCGATGGCGGCACCTTATACAAAGATGAACTTCATGCCCACCGGCGGTGTGAACAGGAACAATCTGAATGATTACCTGTCTTTCGGCAAGGTCTTCTGCGCCGGCGGCAGCTGGATGGTGAAGAAGGACCTGATCGCGGCGGGGAAGTTTGACGTGATCGAGAAGATGACCCGTGAGGCGGTGGAGACGATGCTGGGCTTCACGCTCAAGCATGTCGGCATCAACCGGGAGAACGCGGACGATGCCGAAAAGACGGCGGACGCCTTTGACAGGATGTTCGGCTTTACCAAGAAGGTCGGCAACTCCTCGGTCTTCGCCGGGAGCTTCATCGAGGTCATGAAGGCCAAGGGACCCGGCGCGATGGGACACATCGCGGTCGGCACCAACAACGTGGACCGTGCGGTGTACCATCTGTCGCGGCAGGGCGTCGCCTTTGACGAGTCCTCTTTTAAATACGATGATGCCGGTCACTTAAAGGTCGCGTACCTCGCGGAGGAATTCGGCGGGTTCGCGGTGCACCTCGTGAAGAATTGACGGAAAGGAAGGAGAATATCATGGCAAAAAGGGTGGTTACCTTTGGAGAGATCATGCTGCGGCTGCAGCCCGATAACAATCTCCGTTTTGTACAGGTGGATCATTATGAGGCCTTATTCGGGGGCGGCGAAGCCAATGTGTCCGTCTCGCTGGCCAACTACGGACTGGACTCCCGCTATGTGACCAAGCTCCCCGCCCATGAGATCGGGCAGGCGGCGGTGAACCAGCTGCGCAAGTACGGCGTGGACACGTCCTTCATCACCCGCGGCGGCGACCGCGTCGGGATCTATTACAACGAGAAGGGCGCTTCCCAGCGCGGCTCCAAGTGCATCTATGACCGCGCCCATTCCGCGATCTCCGAAGCGAAGCCGGAGGATTTTGACTGGGATGCGATCTTTGAGGGAGCCTGCTGGTTCCACACGACGGGCATCACGCCGGCGGTCTCCGACAACCTCGCCGAGATCGCGCTGATCGCGGCGAAGAAAGCCAAGGAAAAGGGCCTCACGGTGAGCTGCGACCTCAACTACCGCGGCAAGCTCTGGAGCAAGGAAAAGGCCGGCAAGGTCATGGCGGAGCTCTGTCAGTATGTGGATGTGTGCATCGCCAACGAAGAGGACGCGGCGGATGTGTTCGGCATTGCTGCTTCCTCCACGGATGTGACAACCGGCAAACTCAACCGCGAAGGCTACATCGAAGTGGCGCAGAAGCTCACCGAGCGCTTCGGCTTCAAAGCGGTGGCGATCACGCTCAGGGAATCGATCTCTGCCAATGACAACAACTGGAGCGCCATGTTCTATAAGGACGGGCAGGCATATTTCTCCAAGAAGTACGCGCTGCACATCGTGGACCGCGTGGGCGGCGGTGACTCCTTCGGCGGCGGTCTGATCTACGCCTGTGTCAATGACTATGATCCGCAGGCGACCATCGAGTTCGCGGTGGCGGCTTCGGCCCTGAAGCACACGATCGAGGGCGATTTCAATCTGGTGAGTGTGGACGAGGTGAAGAAACTCGCCGGCGGCGACGGTTCCGGGCGGATCCAGAGATAAACGGCGCAAAAGTGAAATTTCTATAAACCGCGGGAAAGTGCTTGCATTTTCCCGCGGTTTTCTGTATCCTCTCATGTACGGCGCATCAGACGCCGGATCATGATCTTTCCCGTGAAACTCCCGGTCCATTCACAGATCAGGGAGAACAATCATGAAAAAACTCAAGAGTCTGGAACCCTATTTCAGCGACACCTGGAAGAAGCACAAGGCGGTCATCATCGGCTGCGCCGCTGCGGCCGTGGCGCTGATCGCCTGTCTGATCCTCATCCTGTGCGCACCGGCGGATACAGCCAATGCACAGGCAGCGGAGGAGGCCTGGGGAGATATGCCTGTCCCGGGGGCGGAGATCTATACGCAGGATCCGCTCGCGGCGGGCGGCACTGCGGATGCCGCCCGGACGGCGGCGGATGAGGAGATGACGGTCCGGATGCAGGAGATCTATGACTATCTGGTCCAGCTGGACGGCATGGTGACGGATAACCAGACGACACTGGAGGAGGTCCGCAGCCGCACCGATACGGACCAGTCGGAGGAGGAAGCGATGACGGAGGCCCAGGAGCAGCTGAAGGGCGATGTGGTCAATCTGGGGACCCGGATGGAAAGCCTCCATGAAGAGATCAAGAGCACCAAAGAACTGATCACGCTCATGAAACAGACGCTGGAAAAAAGCACCGGCGAGGACCGCGAGGCGATGGAAAAGTCCTTCCGTGATATCGAGAACTCGATCCGGACACTGAATTCCGAGTACGACAGCGCCATCTCCGATGTGGAGAAGATCATCGAGAAGCTCAGGAGCGAGGACAAGACCCGGCACCAGTCCGTGATCGATTCGCTCTCCGATATGAAGAGTGCGATGGAGAAGACGCAGAGGGAAGGCCTGTCCGGTTTCAGCGAGGAACTCTCCAAACTGCGCAAGACCTACACGGATTCCGTGACGGAGATCAAAGGCGATCTGGATGCGGGCTTCGGGTCGCTTTCCAGGGATGTCGCAGGCAACAGCAGAGAGCTGACGGGCGTGAAGGAAGGGCTGAGCAGCAACAGTCAGGAACTGGCCGGTGTAAAGGAGGGATTGAACAGCAACAATCAGGTACTGGCGGGACTCAGGGAGAGCCTGACCGGCAATACCGACAGGCTGCAGGAGATCGCGGAGGGGCTGGAAACCGGCAACGGGGATCTCGCGGCGAAACTGGATACCTATCAGCAATGGATCGAATCGTCTTTTACATCTGTCAGTAGCGGTAAGAGTGAGGTAGCCGGCGCGCTGCTGACAAAAAAGATCCCGGTTACCACGGGGGCGGAGGATGAGCGGGTATGGAGATTCTCCACAATGGCGGGCGCCCTGCGGTCCATGCGGTCAAGCGGAGACGACACCCTGACCTGGACGGCGGGAGAGTTTCCGGGAGGAGACAATGCGCCCGGCATACCGGACGGGGAGGCGAGATCCGTTCAGCAGAGCGGATATGCCGCGGATCTCGGTCCGGGGCAGCAGCTGACGATACCGGCCGGATATATTGACAGAGACGTCACGGTCTCCAATTCGGTGAGTCTGAACGGCTTTCTGGAATACCGGCCGTCCGGCAGTGAACTTAAGGAGCTGGCGAGAGGATACTATATCGGGGGCATCATCGATACGACGGGCGTATACAGCAAGGGCTATCAGGACGGCTACAACGCGGGATATGACGCCGGCTACGCGGCGGGTTATGCGGATGCGCAGACCGGGCAAAGCCAGCTGACAGCCACGCTGCTGATCCATGCCGCCCATACACATTGCGCGTCCTGCTATACCAATGCCGGATATAGTTATTTCCAGGACGGGGATGATACGGACGGCGACGGTAACAATGACTGGACGAAGTATGTCTACACCTGCAAAAGCTGCGGGAATTCCTGGTCAAGGACCGCCACCAGCACGACGACGAGCACCTCCAAGGCTGCCGCTTATGCGGGTTATCTCGCCCATCTTGTGGACGGTCACTGTCCCGGAGCGGCAGTTTCCTGCGGCGTTCCGGATGAGTCTCTCGAAGACCGGACGCTGAACGATGCATCGGAACTGATCCCCGGCGATCGTGTGATCCGGATGGAACTGATCTACTGACACAGCAACGGTGTGCTGCATATTGTGATCCGGTGTCCTGCCGGCACCGGATCACGGCGGCCGCGCGCCCGGTGCGGACGCTCTCCCTTGATTTTTTGCGCTGCGGGGATTACAATGGGTAATCGTTCGGAAGTTGTAGTTCAAGGAGGCACATCATGACCAAGATCGATATCGTCTCCGGCTTTCTGGGAGCCGGCAAGACCACACTCATCAAGAAACTGTTAAAGGAGGCGCTGGCCGGGACACGCGTGGTCCTCATCGAGAACGAATTCGGCGAGATCGGCATCGACGGCGGCTTCTTAAAGGAATCCGGGATCGAGATCCGCGAGATGAATTCCGGCTGCATCTGCTGCTCGCTGGTGGGTGATTTCGGTACCTCTCTCCGGGAGGTCATGGACAAATATGCGCCGGAACGCATCATCATCGAACCCTCCGGTGTCGGCAAACTCTCCGATGTCATGCGTGCCGTGAGTGATGTGACGGATCAGACGCCTGATATGTGCCTGAACAGCGCGGTCACTGTCGTGGACTGTACCAAGGCGGCAGTCTATCTCAAGAATTTCGGTGAGTTCTTCTCCAATCAGATCGAGAGCGCCGGGACGGTACTCCTGACCAGAACGGACAAGGCAGCCGATGACAGGATCGAGGCGGCGGCTGAACTGGTACGGTCACACAATCCCCGGGCCACGATCATCACAACGCCGCTTGCGGAGCTTACCGGCAAAGAGATCCTCGATACCTTTGAGGGCAACCACGATCTGGAGGCGGAGCTGCTGGCAGAAGTGATGGCATCCCGCGAGGAGCATCATCACCACCATCACCATCACGAGAGCACCGCGGCCGAAGCCGATGAGGAGGGAGTGATCGTGCACCGCGCCCATCATGACCATGATCATGAGGAACACGACCACGATCACGAGGAGCATGAGCACCATCATCATGACCATGATCATGACGACCATGACCACGATCATGAGGAGCATGAGCACCATCACCATGACCATGATCATGACGACCATGACCACGATCACGAGGAGCATGAGCACCATCACCATGACCATGATCATGACGACCATGATCACGATCACGAGGAGCATGAGCATCATCACCATGACCATGATCATGACGACCATGACCACGATCATGAGGAGCATGAGCACCATCATCACGACCATGATCATGATGCCGATGAGGTCTTCACGAGCTGGGGCATGGAGACCCCTGTGAAGTACACCGCGGATGAGATCCGCGGGATGCTGGACCGGCTCGAAGAGGAGGAACTCTTCGGCGTGATCCTGCGCGCCAAGGGCATGGTCGCAAGCACGGAGGGCGGCTGGATCGAATTCGATTATGTGCCCGGCGAAGCCGAGGTGAGAGACGGGAGCGCCGATGTCATCGGCAAATTCTGCGTCATCGGCGCGGATCTGCACGAGGAGAATCTGGAGAAGCTCTTCCGCAGAAGGCTGTGACGATCGCAACGAAGTGAGGAAAGAAGATGTTCGGTAAGAATAAGACAAAGCCGGTCTATGTGATCAACGGATTCCTGGACAGCGGCAAGACGGACTTTTTCCGCTATACGATGATGCAGCCCTATTTTCAGACCAAGGGACTGACACTGCTCATTGTCTGCGAAGAGGGGGAGAACGGTTACGATGAGACCCTTCTCAAAAAGACCAACACGGTGATGGAGGTCTTTGAAGACAAGGAGGACTTCACACCGTCCGCGCTGATGGCACTGGAGGCGAAGCACGATCCCGAGCGGATCCTCATCGAATGGAACGGGATGTGGCCGTTCCGGGATTTCAAGCTGCCGAAAGCCTGGCAGCAGGAGCAGCAGATCACGATGATCGATACGCAGACCTTTTCCATGTATTTCACCAATATGAAGTCGCTGCTCTCCGATATGCTCCGGACATCCGATCTGATCCTGTTCAACCGGGCCGACGGCTCGGAGGAGCTGCCTGCCTACAAGCGCAATGTCAAGGCGGTCAATCAGAAGGCGGATATCATCTTTGAGGGAGCGGACGGGGAGATCGATGTGACGCTCGATGAGGATCTGCCCTATGATCTGAACGCGGATCCCATCGAACTCAATAATTTCGGTTTCGGCAATTTCTACCTCGATGCGCTGGACCATGTGGAGCGGTATCTCGGCAAACGGATCCGCTTCAAGGGTATGGTCATGAAACCCGGCGGGATCCCCGCGGGATGCTTCGTGCCGGGACGTCTCGTCATGACGTGCTGTGCGCAGGACATCCAGGTCCTGGGGTTTGCCTGTGAATATACGGATGTTTCTTCCTTGAAGGAGCGCGACTGGGTGGAGGTGACGGCCCGGGTGGAGAAGAAGTTCGTCGAAGCCTATGAAGGAGAGGGCCCCTATCTGATCGCGGAGACGATCGCCTCCTGCACGCCGCCGGCGGCAGAGATCATTGATTTCTCAAATCCCAACGAGTAGAGCGTGACAGCAGAGAAGAGCATAACAAAACCGCCGGGATCGTCTCCCGGCGGTTTCCATGTTGCTTTATTGTGCGGGATCGCTCAGCCGATGCCGTTGACGGCCTTGGCCAGACGCGAAACACGGCGGGAAGCGTTGCCCTTCTTGATGACGCCCTTGGTCTCCGCCTTGTCGATGACGGAAGTGGCATTGAGCAGAGCAGCCTCGGCGGCGGCCTTGTCACCCGCCTCGACAGCGGTGCGGACCTTCTTGATCGCGGTCTTCATGCCGGACTTAACGGCCGTATTCTTGGCGGCGCGCTTCTTATCGGTTAAGATTCTCTTCTTTGCGGACTTGATATTTGCCATGGTACTATCCTTTCTTCCTCAGATAACTCCTGTAAGGCGCGCAAAACCGCTCGCGATTTGCGCGTGCTTGAATATATTATGAAAAACACGCGGAAATGTCAATAGAAAAAACGGAAATAATAGAAAAAACAGGAGAATGATGGTAAGATAGTCGGGTAACTTCGGAAAGGAACAAACGGAGAACCTATGGCGGATTCAAAGAATATCAGGAACTTCTGCATCGTGGCGCACATCGATCACGGCAAGTCGACGCTGGCCGACCGGCTGATCGAGAAGACCGGCGTCCTCACCAATAGGGAGATGCAGGCACAGGTCCTGGACAATATGGATATCGAACGGGAACGCGGCATCACGATCAAGTCCCAGGCTGTGCGGATGATCTATACCGCGCGGGACGGGCAGGAGTATATCCTCAATATGATCGACACCCCCGGCCACGTGGACTTCGGCTACGAGGTGTCCCGCTCCCTGGCCGCCTGCGACGGCGCGATCCTCGTCGTTGATGCCACCCAGGGCGTGGAGGCGCAGACACTGGCCAATGTCTATCTCGCCCTCGACCACGACCTGGAGGTGGTCCCGGTCATCAACAAGATCGACCTGCCGAGCGCGGAGCCGCAGAAGGTCAAGGACGAGATCGAGGATGTCATCGGGATCGAGGCGCAGGATGCGCCGCTGATCTCGGCAAAGGTCGGCACGGGCATCGAAGAGGTGCTGGAAGCGGTCATCGAGAGGCTGCCGGCGCCCAAGGGAGATCCCGCTGAACCGCTCAAGGCCCTGATCTTTGATTCCGTCTACGATTCCTATAAGGGGGTCATTGTTTTCTGCAGACTCTTTGACGGGAAGATCTCCCGCGGCATGCCGGTACGCTTCATGGCCACGGGTGCCGAGGCGGAGGTCGTCGAGGTGGGCTATTTCGGGCCCGGCCGCTTCATCCCCTGCGACGGCCTTATGGCCGGAGAAGTGGGATATTTTACGGCGTCCATCAAGAATATCGCCGACACGCGCGTGGGTGATACGGTGACGGGGGCGCAGGCGCCCTGTGCGGAGGCGCTGCCAGGCTACAAGAAGGTCATGCCGATGGTCTACTGCGGGATCTATCCCGCGGACAATGCGCGCTACGGGGAACTGCGGGATGCGCTGGAGAAGCTCCAGCTCAACGACGCCTCGCTCTTTTACGAGCCCGAGACCTCGCAGGCGCTGGGCTTCGGCTTCCGCTGCGGCTTTCTGGGACTGCTGCATCTCGAGGTCATCGAGGAACGCCTCCAGCGCGAATACGATCTGGATCTCGTGACGACGGCGCCCAGCGTGGTCTACCGTGTCCACAAGACGGACGGGGAGATGATCGAACTCACGAACCCCTCCAACCTCCCGGATCCCTCCACGATCGAGTATATGGAGGAACCGATCGTCTCCGGCGAGATCATGGTGACCACGGAATACATCGGCGCGATCATGCAGCTGTGTCAGGAGCGCCGCGGCAGGTACTTAAGCACCGACTATATCGAGCAGACGAGGGCGGTGCTCAAATACGAACTGCCCCTCAATGAGATCATCTATGATTTCTTCGATGCGCTGAAGTCGAGATCCCGCGGTTATGCTTCCTTTGATTACGAGATCAAGGGGTATGAGCGTTCCGAACTCGTCAAGCTCGACATCCTCATCAACAAGGAGCAGGTGGATGCCCTCTCCTTTATCGTGCATTCGGCCGGTGCCTATGAACGCGGCAAGAAAATGTGCGAGCGGTTAAAGGAGGAGATCCCGCGCCACCTCTTCGAGATCCCGATCCAGGCCACGGTGGGCGGCCGCGTCATTGCGAGAGAGACCGTCAAGGCCATGCGCAAGGACGTGCTCGCCAAGTGCTACGGCGGTGACATCACACGTAAGAAGAAGCTCCTTGAGAAGCAGAAGGAGGGCAAGAAGAAGATGCGGCAGATCGGTAGCGTCGAGATCCCGCAGAACGCCTTCTTAAATGTCCTGAAGCTGGGAGACGAGGATTGAGCGGATCCGCCGCGGGACCCCGCAGACCGCTGGCCGTCTATATCCATATCCCGTTCTGTATCAGAAAATGCGCCTATTGCGATTTTCTCTCCTTTCCGCCCGCACCCCGGGCCGGGGAGCAGGAGGAACGCATGCGGCGCTATTTTGATGCGCTCCTTGCGGAGGCTGCCGCGGCAGAGGAAGAACTGCGGGCATATGAAGTGACGAGTATCTACTTCGGCGGAGGGACGCCGAGTCTTGCCCCGGTATCCGGGATCGCGGCCTGTCTGGATGCGGTCCGCGCCGGCTTCCCTGTTGCGGAGGATGCGGAGATCTCCCTGGAATGCAATCCCGCCACGGCGGATGCGGCGAAGCTTAAGAAACTGCGTGACGCGGGCGTGAACCGGCTGAGCATCGGTGTCCAGAGCTTTCATGACACGGAACTAAAACTCCTCGGAAGAGTCCATACGGCGGCAGATGCACTGCGGGCGTATGAAGAGGCGAGGAATGCCGGTTTTGACAATATCAATCTGGACCTCATGGCGGCGCTGCCCGGACAGACCGCGGATTCCCTGCTCGATACGGTCGGCCGGGCGATCCGCCTCGGACCGGAACACCTCTCCCTCTACAGCCTCATCATCGAGCCCGGTACACCTTTCTATGAACGCTATGCCGGACAGGTGCCGGACCCGCATTATGACAGGAAGCGGAAACGGCCGTCCGCGCCGGATCCGGATACGCCCGCACTGCCGGATGAGGACGAAGAGCGGGAGATGCTCCATGCCGCCCGCGCACTGCTTGCGGAGCATGGCTATGAGCAGTATGAGATCTCCAATTACGCAAGGCAGGGCGGCCGCCCCGTGACGGGGTACCGCTGTGTACAGAATCTCGCCTACTGGATGAGACAGGATTATCTCGGCCTGGGTCTCGGAGCGGCTTCGCTCCTTGACGATACCCGGCTTACCAATACGCGGGATCCCGGGCGGTACGCGGAAGCGGGGGGGAATGCCCGCGGCGGACTGCTCTCCTGTATCCGGGAAGAGACGCGGCGGCTGTCCCCGCAGGAGAGGATGGAGGAATTCATGTTCCTGGGCCTGCGCCTGACGGAGGGGGTCGCGGAAGCGGATTTCCGGCGCTGTTTCGGCAGGGATATCGATGAGGTATACGGCGAAACGCTCCGCCGCCATACCGCGGCGGACCTGATCGTCCGCAAAAACGGACGCGTCCGCCTCACGGACCGTGGACAGGATCTTGCGAACACGGTCATGGCGGACTTCATGTTCTGAATAACACGTATCGAATCTCTTGTCATCCTCACGATTATCTGATAAAATTGTTATCGGTTTTTTGTGCACGATCGATCGTTCAGTCTCGGGAGGGATCAATATGCGGTTTATCCGACTCGAAGAACTCAAACCCGGCATGCGCATCGCGCGGCCCATTTTCTCCAAGAAAGGCGTCATGCTCTATGACCGCGCGACAGTCCTGAAGGATACGCAGAGCATACAGAACATCAAAGGCTTCGGCCTGATCGGACTCTTCATCCTCGAGCCCGCCGAACCGGTCCCGCCCATGACGGATGAGGACAGGGAATTCGAGCGCTTCCAGACCATGATGGCGTTCCAGATCCAGGACGAGATGGAGTCCTGCCGCAGGACCGGCAAGACCAATCATATCACGCAGATCGTGGACAGCATCGTCCGGCAATACGGCAATCAGAAGGATAAGGTGAACTTCATCCAGGGTCTCCGGTCCGCGGATGATTACATCTATAAACACAGCCTCAACGTGGCGATCCTGTGCGCACTGATCTCCCATACGATGGTCGTGCCGCTCTCGGATCAGCAGGAAGTGGTGACGGCGGCGGTGCTGCATGACATCGGCAAGCTGGATGTGGACCAGAAGATCTTCTCCGAACGCGAGGTGATGCCGGAGGACCGGATCCGCCTGCTGCATGCGGAAGTGGGCGGCTTTGATCTCATCGGCAATCTCTATGCGTCCAATCCGAACATGAAACGGATCTGCGTCCAGGCGCAGCATATCCTCGAGGTGCAGAACAGCGAGGAGGAACTGAAACGGATGAAATCCGTGATCGGGGCCAAGATCCTGCTTGTGGCGGACACCTATGACTCCGACACGGCGGTCCGGATGGATCAGCCGCCGCTCTCGGAGGTGCTGACGCTGCGCAAGATGCTGGAACGCCCGGATGTCTATGAACCCGAGGTGGTGAACGCGCTCATGAATTCCATCAATATCCTTGCGCCCGGCACCAGCGTGGAACTTAGCACCGGGGAAAAGGCGCTGGTCATCCGCACCAATCCGAAAGATCTGCTGCGTCCCGTGGTGCTCACCTTCAGCCGCAACGAGATCATCGATCTGAGCGACCGTGAGACCTACGACGATCTGGAGATCAGTGATATCCAGAAGACCATGGACAACCGCCATGTGATGGACCCCGACGCGCTCAGGAAGTTCGGGTTCTCATGACCGCAGATACCGTTCAATAACAGGGAGAAAAAGCAATGGAAGGACAGATGTCGATCCTCGAACAGATCCTCACGGAAGCCAAGAACTCGGATGCCTCCGATGTGCATATCACCGTCGGTATACCGCCCAAGATGCGGATCAACGGGCAGCTGATCACAATGGACCATTACGGGCGCATGCTCCCGCCGGATACCAAGGCGATTGCCGACAGCATCGTCAATGAGTCACAGCGTGCCCGGTTTGAGGAGAACGGCCAGCTGGACATGTCCTTTTCCGTGCCGGCGATCGGGCGCTTCCGCGCAAATGTGTTCAAACAGAGGAGTTCCATCGCCCTGGCATTCCGTCTGGTGGCGACCGAGGTTCCGGACGCACAGGAGCTGGGGATCCCGCAGTCCGTGGTGGATCTCTATAACAGGAGACGCGGTCTGGTCCTGGTGACCGGCCCCACCGGCAGCGGCAAATCGACCACGCTCGCTTCGATCATCGACCAGATCAATTCCCATCTGGAGGCGCATATCATCACACTGGAGGATCCGATCGAATTCCTGTACCGCCATGATAAGGCCATCGTGAACCAGCGGGAGATCGGTCTGGACTCCAATTCCTACGCGGATGCGCTCCGCGCCGCACTGCGCGAGGACCCGGACGTGATCCTGGTCGGCGAGATGCGCGATCTGGAGACGATCTCCACGGCGGTCACCGCGGCCGAGACGGGCCATCTGGTCCTCTCGACCCTGCACACGATCGGTGCGGCCAGCACCGTGGACCGTATGATCGATGTGTTCCCGCCGCATCAGCAGCAGCAGATCCGGATCCAGCTCGCTAACGTGCTCGAAGCCATCGTTTCCCAGCAGCTCGTCCCCACCGCGGACGGCAAGAGACGGCTCGCGGCATTTGAGGTGCTGCATGTCAACGGCGCGGTCCGCAATATGATCCGCGAAGGCAAGACGCATCAGCTGATCACCGTGATGCAGACCAACCGCAAGCTCGGCATGATCACGATGGATGACGCGCTGATGCAGCTCTTCCAGCAGGGCAAGATCAACCCGGAGAGCGCCGTCCGCTTCGCGCAGGATCCCGACACCATGTCCATGAAGCTGGGGCTGCGGATCTGACCGGCGATGGGGTTTTCTTTCTGCTTTTTTGACCTGGACGGCACGCTCACGCAGTCGGAATTCGGTGTGGGGCGTTCGATCCGGCAGGCTCTGGCACATTTCGGCATCACGGAACTCTCCGATGAAGAACTGCGGCGCTATATCGGTCCGCCGCTCGGACATTCCCTGCGTTATTATGCGGGCCTCGATGAGGCTGCCGTGGAGGAAGCGATCGGCATCTACCGCTCGTACTACAACACGGAAGGATACAAGGACGCGCCGGTCTATGACGGCGTGTTTGATGCGCTGAAACAGCTGCGCGATGCCGGCATGCGGCTCGCCGTTGTGACATCCAAACCGGAGGAGATCGCGGTCAGGGTCCTGGAGCATTCGGGGCTGCAGCCGTATTTCGATGATCTGTTCGGCCCGGATATGAGCGAAGCCGACTCGGGCAAGGATGTCCTCATCCGCAGGGCGCTGGCGGCGTACGGTGTGCGGGGCGCGGCAGCCGAAGCGGTGATGATCGGGGACCGGAAATATGATATCCTGGGCGCAAAAGCGGCGGGGACCGCTTCCGTCGGCGTCCTGTACGGATACGGGAGCAGAGAGGAACTGACAGAGGCCGGAGCGGATCTCATCGCGGAGACGCCGGCCCGGATACCGGAGGTGCTGATCTCATGACCGGATATGTGAATATCAAAGGGACGGATAAAGGTGTGATCCTGGTACTGGACGCGGAAGCGTCCTTTGAGGAGCTGCGCGACGAACTGGCGGAGCGGATCGGCACCTCTGCGCATTTCTTCAGGGATGCCAGATTCCCCGTCAGGATCCGGGGCAGGAATCTCTCGGAGGAGGAGCAGGAGGAACTGCTGGCCATCATCCGCCGGAACGCCCATGTGACCGTGACGGATCTCGTTGTTGAGCCGCCGCTGGAACCCCGGCATCTGACCGCCGATGAGATCTTTGACACGGAAGATGCCATAGATGAAGAAGAGGACGACGAACAGGGCAGGACCTTTGGCGATACGGAGGAACTCTCGCCCGCGGACCGTGAGATCCTCAAGGAACTGGAACGGCAGCTGTCCGGCGATTTCGCCATCATCCATACCGGCCCCGTGAAGAGCGGCGAGACGATCCGTTCGGAGTACAGCCTGGTGATCCTCGGGGATGTCCGCGAGGGCGGGCGCGTGGAAGCAAACGGCAGCGTCTATGTGCTGGGCAGCCTCTTCGGCGAGGTCAGTGCCGGATATGAAGGCAACAGCTCCGCCATCGTGATGTCCGCCAATCTGAAACCGCAGTCCCTGTCGATCGGTGCCATGGAAGGGTACCGGGGATCTTCCCGTTCGAAAAGGCAGCCCTTCGGCAAAAAGCGTCTGGTCGAGGTGGCATGTATCAAGGGCGGTGAAGTGGTCCGGATGTCCTATCCCGAATTCATCAAAGAGAACAGGATAATCTGACCGACATAAAAAATCATAAAAACAGCGTTTTTCAGAAAAATTTAATAAAATAATAGAGATTTTGATCTGTGATGTGTTATAATAGTAGAGGCTCGGTGCCGCGGCGCGCCGAACCTCTTTTCCATGGAAAGCCGTAATGACGACTGTTGATATATGATAAGGGGAAGAGCATGAGGAGTTATCGCAATCCGATCCTGCCCGGTTTTCATCCGGATCCCAGCATCTGTCGAGTGGACGACTGCTTCTATCTGGTCACTTCCACCTTTGAGTTTTTTCCGGGGATCCCGGTCTTCCGCAGCAGGAATCTGACGGACTGGCACTGTGTCGGCCATGTGATCACGAGGGCATCCCAGATGGACTTCACGGGGACACCGCATTCGCGGGGCCTCTATGCGCCGACGATCCGTCATCACGACGGGCTCTTCTACGTCACCTGCACCAATGTGTCCGGCGGCGGCAATTTCATCGTGCACGCGGCGAATCCGTCGGGCCCGTGGTCGGATCCGGTCTACGTCCGGCAGCAGGGCATCGACCCGTCGTTGCTGTTCGCGGACGACACCTGCTATTTCCTGTCCAACCGCAGTGAACAGGGGGAACTCGGGATCTATATGTCCGAGATCGACCCGCTGACGGGCGAGATGAAGACACCCTCCCGCCTCCTGACCAGAGGCTGTGGCGGACGGGACGCCGAGGGACCGCATCTCTACAAGATCGCGGGCCGTTATTATCTGATGCTGGCCGAGGGCGGCACGGAATACGGCCACCGCGTGACGATGCTGCGGAGCAGCGCCCCGTACGGACCTTACGTGCCCTGTCCCGACAATCCCATCCTGTCCCATGCGGAGTTTAAGGAATCCGTTATCGCCTGCACCGGTCATGCGGATCTGGTGGATGATAAAAACGGCAGACTGTGGATGGTCTGTCTCGGTGTGCGCAAGCTCCCGCACCTGATGCTGCACAATCTCGGACGGGAGACTTTCCTCGCGCCCGTGCGCTGGGAGGACGGCTGGCCCTTCGTCGGCCGGGGCGGCAGGATCGATCTCCGCATGGAAGCCAATCTCCCCGGCGGCAGAGCGCCGGATGAGACCGCCCGCGATGAGGGCTGGGTGGCGGATCTCGAGCGTGAGACCGACGGTTTTTTTGATGAGCCGGTGATCCCTTCGGAGGATGCAAAAGCAAGACAGATGCGGGAATACTCGCTTACGGAGCTGTTTGACGAGCGCGCGTTCACCTTTATCCGGACACCGGATATGCCGCGCTATGAGTTTGACACGGAGGAGAACACGATCCGCTTAAACGGCGGGCAGATCTCGCTGGATGACTGGGACGGCGCGCATCTCTCGCCGACGTTTGCCGGTGTCCGGCAGGAGGAGTTCCTCTCCTCTCTGGATACCGAGGTCCGGCTGGTGTCGGCGGAGAATGACGAACCTTTTGCCGGCGGAGCCGGGATCAGCGCCTATTACAGCTGCGAGCATCATCTGGACATCCTCCTGACCAAGGAGGACGGCGCGTTCTTTGTTATGAGCCGGCTCCGGGTGTATAATATCGAGCAGGAGAAGAGAGTCATGGTCCCCGGGTCCCGCGTGAGACTCCGGATCACCTCCGATACGGAGAATTACCATCTGTATTATTCCGTGGACGGCATGCGTTATGAATTGCTGGACGAGGGTGCCGTGGCGGCGCTGTGCACGGAGGTCACGGCGCATATGACCTTTACCGGTGTATTTCTCGGCTTCTTCGCCGAGGAGAGCGAGGCGGTATTTACCGATCCGCATCTGATCTTTTTGAGGGAAGGGTAGCGGACTGAAAAAGTATGGCAGATACTGCGGATAATAAAAACAGCATTAATGTGAGGGTGTTGCTGTATTTCCTCATCGCCCTGCTGATCCCGGCCGGTATCCTGGGAATGGGCAGCAGTATCTTTAATGCGCCGCAGAACTACGAGAGCCGTGTCATCGACGGGAACTGGAAGATCAATTACCGGGGACGGAATTATATCAATTCCAAACTGGAGCGCTTTGAGTCGGACGGTATCGTGGCGGGGGAGAAGGTGACCCTGGAAACCGTTCTGCCGGAGGATATCGACATCTATGCGCCCAGCGTCACCTTTAAGAGCAGGATGGCGCGGGTCCGCGTCTTTGAGAACGGCTCTCTGGTCTACAGCTACGGCTACGATATCCCGGAAGGGCATTTCGTGCCGAAGAGTGTCCATTATGTCCCGCTGTCTTCCTCCTGCGGAGGCCACTTCCTCCGGATCGAACTGACGGCGGCGGACGATGACGCGTTCTCATCGGCTTATCCTGTTACGCTGGGCAATACCGAGGATCTGATGCGGCATTATCTCCAGACCCGCAGGCTTGCGCTGCTGATCGGGATATTCATGTTCTATTTCGGCGCTGTGCTGCTTGTGCTCTCCCCTTTCCTGATCATCGGCGCCGCCAAGGATAAATCGGTCCTCTTCAGCGCCATGATCTCGCATTTTCTGGGAGTCTATATCCTGTGCTACAACGAGGTCATCGCCTATATCATCCATAATGATGTGATCTCCCATGTGCTCGAGTACATGGCATTGTACTTTATCCCGTCCATCATGATCCTCTACATCCTCACGAGCGGATCCGCGGGTGCCAGAGTGCGCGTACTGCGCATCCTGCTGGTGTTCGATCTGTCAATGGCCACGCTTGCGGTCGTACTCCATGCCACGAGGATCCTGATGATCAATCATATGCTGCCGATCTTCCATGCCATGATCCTGACGGAGGGGATCTATCTGATCTATGTGCTCATCCGCTGCGACCGGGAGGCCCGCAGCTCCAGACGCAATTATGTGGGGATGAGTTCGGAGAGAGTGCTGCTGGTCGGGATCATGCTCTTCATCTGCTCCATTTTCCTGGAGATCCTGCGGTACTATCTGATGGCCTATGTGTTCAAGACGGATGACAGCGCGGGGATCGATTTCATTACGGTGGGCGCTCTGGCCATCGTTCTCTCGATCATGCTCAATTATTTCTTCCATTCCATCGACCATCTGACCGAGGCGCGGACCAAGGTGAAACTGTACGGGATGGCCTTCCGGGATTCTCTGACCGGACTTGACAACCGGGCCAGCTGCGATCAGTTCATGACGGGACTCGACGCGGATGTCATGTCGCGCTACGCGGTCGTCAGCATCGATCTGGACGGCCTCAAGATCGTCAACGACAAACAGGGACACAGCATCGGGGACATGATGATCTCCGGCTTCGGGGAACTGATGAAGGATGCCTTCTCGGACTGCGAACTGGTCGGACGGATGGGCGGAGATGAATTTATCGTCATCCGCAAAGATACCGGCCGGGAGGCGATGGAGAGCGATGTGCGCAGCCTCATCCAGGGGACGGAGGAGGCGAACCGCCGCGGCGGGACCTTCCGTTATGCGTTCTCCTACGGCATCGCCGACAGCTCGGAGGGGGAGAATGTGCAGGCGGTATACATGCTGGCGGATGAGCGGATGTATGCGATGAAGGACGAACACCACAGACAGCGGGGGATCATCACGCCCTCCGCCATGGCTGCGGAGTCCGGGGGAGGTGCCAATGCGTAGGAATATCCTGATCGGTGCCTCGTGTGTGGCGATCTTTATCGCACTCCTGACGATCATCCTGGGGATCATCGGGGATGTGACGCATTACCCTTATCGGATCCTGTCGGACGGCTGGCGTCTCAGGGGAGAACTGACGGATGCCGGCGGAGACAGTATGCCGCTGGAGGACGATTCGGTCAATGTCACCACGCTGCCCGTTACCAAGCGGGGGGATTATCTGCAGGTCTCCCTGGAACTGCCCGACATGGGGGATATCCCTTTTCCCACACTCATGTTTGAGACCCGGTACGCGGCCTATGAAGTCAGCGTGAACGGCGTTGTGGTGGACCGCTTTGCCATGGACCGGTACCACAACAGGCGGTTTGTGGGATCCACTTATCATCTCGTGTCTCTGCCCGAGGATTACGCGGGAGAGTATGTGAGCATCACGCTCTACCGGACGGAATCCCACGCGGGCCGGGTCATGAGCGCGCCCTATATCGGTGCCCATGAAGATCTGGAGGCGATGCTCGTCCGGTGGAATTTCTTCTCCCTGGGATGCGGCTTTTTCCTGGTGATCTTCGGCATGAGCTTTGTATTCCTGACCCTCATCTATCTGGGCAATGTACCGGAACTGAAGCCGCAGCTGCACGGCAGCATCCTGTGCGCCGTACTGGGGATCCTGCTCATCACCAACGACCACGCGGCCTTCCTGGTCATGAACGCCGATGTCGGCGCGACCATCAACTATCTGTCGATCTATTCTCTGCTGCCGTTAAGCATCATCCTGAACAACTCGCTGAACACGGAGCATATCATTCCGGATAAGATCTACCGGCAGCTGCTTCCGCTCACGACCGCGTTCTTCATTGTGGTCGTGCTGCTGCATGTGACCGGGATCGCGCATATGAACCGCGCCCTGTTCCCTTACTATCTCCTGGCCGCGGTGGGCGTGGCGATCCAGATGCCGGATCTGATCCGTAACCTGACGGTGAAGACCAACCCCGCGGCGAGCCGCGTGACGATGATGGGACTGGCGGCCGTGATCGTCTGTCTCACCGTCAGCATGATCGTCATCTTTGCCTGGCGGATGGGACTGCCGTATGTGGACCGCGAGACGGGACACAACCTGCTCCCGCTGGGAGCCATGCTCTTTGCCTGCTCCCAGGTGGTCAATTACCTCTCCTTTATCTCCGAATCGGGCTCGCGGCAGAAGGATTACGCCTCCCTGCAGAACATCGCCTATGCGGATGCCCTGACAGGCCTCGCCAACAGGGCCCGTGCGGATAAGGTGTTCGAGGATCTGGACCGCAGCCGCGAGGATTACTGCCTGGTCAGCGTGGACGTCAACGGGCTCAAGGATACCAACGACAGGCTCGGACACGCGGCGGGAGACCAGCTGCTCAGGGACTACGCGACGGCGCTCAAGGCCAATTTCGGTGACGAGGAGTTATGCGCGCGGATGGGCGGTGACGAATTCCTCGTGGTGATGAAACGCACCAACGCGGACGGCTTCGGTGTGCGCCTGCGCCGTCTCTACAGCGATCTGGATGAGATGAACGCCAAAGACAAGACGATCTTCCGCAGCGCGGCCATCGGCTACGCCTTCCGGCATGAATGCCACGGCGGGAACGCACATGCGGTCTACCTGCTGGCGGATGAGCGGATGTTTGAGAATAAGAGGGAACAGCATATCCGTTACCGGATCAAGGACAGAAATTAAAAAAACATGAACCGTTTTCCGCCGGCGGGACGTCTTAAACAATAAAGGGATGTTTATGTGCGGATCACGAAATACAGATAACGGATCATCACAAAAACAGAACTTCTGAAAAATTTTGAGAAAATTTGATTTTTCTCTTGATTTTTCCCGGAAACGGGGTTATGATACTTGCAAAGAAGGATAGTACCAGGTTATCCGGAAAAGGAGATTGCCATGAAGAAGATGAGAAAGATCGCAGCACTTACACTGATCGCATCCATGCTCGTATTTACGGCCGGGTGCGGCGCCAAGGCTCCCGCACTGGATGCCGGCTCCGCGAGCCGTGCGTTCGTCGAGGGCGTCATCCCGGATGAGTCGGTTCCGCTGGCAGCGAACCCCGGTGATCCGGTCCTGCTTGCAGCAGCGAGCGAGGCCCTTGATCTGGTGAACGCACAGAGAACGGCCGCCGGACTTGCTCCGCTTTCCTGGAGCAACGGACTTGCAGCAGCGGCTTATGTCCGCGCCACCGAGCTTCCCAGCCTCTTCTCTCACACGAGGCCCGACGGTTCGGATTGGTACACGGTGAACGAGACGATCATGTACGGCGAGAACCTCGCAGAGTTCTATGATTCTCCGGATTCTGTGGTGAGCGCCTGGATGAATTCCCCGACCCACCGTGAGAACATCATGGACGGCAGCTTCCAGACCTGCGGTATCAGCATCTACGCGGATGGCGGCGACTGGTACTGGGCACAGGAGTTCGGCTACTAAGAAGCAAGCTGGCATGATCTGAAGATCGATCCGGATAAGCAAGTCAAATACAGAACCCCGTCGGGAGATTCCCCGGCGGGGTTTTCGATTACCGGAAAATGCTCCCGCAGGCATAAAGAACAGGCGCCGGCTCATGCCGGCGCCTGTTTCATACACGCTATATACTGCCTGTCAGCGCTTCACAGCTCGTCGCCGTCGCGCTTGCGGTACCGCTCATCACAGTAACGGCAGCGGTAGATCTCCTTTTCCTCGTCCGCCAGATAGAAGATATGGGGCAGGCCCTGTTCGATCGAGGTGATGCAGCGCGGATTGTGGCAGTGGATGATGTTACGGATCTCGCGGGGCAGGACCAGACGGCGCTTTTCGATGATCTCGCCGTTCTTGATGACGTTCACCGTGATATTGTGGTCGATGAAGGCCAGCACGTCGAGGTTGAGCGTGTCGATATCGACCTCGACCTTCAGGATGTCCTTCTTGCCGGACTTGCCGCTCCGTGCGTTCTTGATGATGGCGACGGTGTTGTCGAGCTTGTCCAGTCCCAGCTGATGATAGATGGAGAGACTCTTTCCCGCCTGGATGTGATCCAGCACAAAGCCCTCTTCGATCTTGCCTACATTAAGCATATCGTCTCCTTTCCGGTCTTACTGCCACTTGAGCAGTCCGTGGTTCATGTGATCATCTGTCAGATCGAGCAGCGTCAGGATCAGCGCCATGCGCACATACAGGCCGTACTGGACCTGCGCGAAATAGGCGGCCCGCTCATCATCATCCACATCGACCGCGATCTCGTTGACACGCGGCAGGGGATGCAGAACGCGCATGGTGGATTTGGCTCTCGCGAGCTTCTCCTTATCCAGGATATAGAAATCCTTGAGCCGTACATAGTCCTCTTCGTTGAAGAAGCGTTCCCGCTGGACTCACGTCATGTAGAGCAGATCGAGATCCGGCAGGCAGTCATCCAGACGGATCACTTCCTCAAACGGGATGTTTTCCGCCTTGAGCATTTCTATGATATAATCGGGAACCTTTAATTCGGGGGGAGAGATGAATTTGAAACGGATGCCTTTGTAGCGGACCAGAGCGTGGATCAGGGAGTGGACGGTGCGGCCGAACTTCAGATCCCCGCAGAGCCCGATCGTGAAATCCCCGAGCCTGCCATGGAGGGAGCGGATCGTCAGCAGATCCGTCAGGGTCTGCGTCGGATGCTCATGGCCGCCGTCCCCCGCGTTGATGACCGGGATCGTCGATCTGGCCGCGGCGACCATGGCCGCGCCTTCCTTGGGATGGCGCATGGCGCAGATGTCGGCGAAGCAGGAGATGACGCGGATCGTATCGGCGACGCTCTCACCCTTGCTCGCCGAGCTCGACGAGGCATCCGCGAAGCCGATCACCCGGCCGCCCAGCCGGATCATCGCGGTCTCAAAAGAGAGGCGTGTGCGCGTGCTGGGCTCGTAGAAACAGGTCGCCAGGATCCTGCCGTCACAGGCGTGGGCATAATCCTGCAGATGGGCTTCGATGTCGGCGGCCTTGTCAAACAGCCGCTCCAATTCATCGACACTGAAGTCCATCGGTGTCATCAGGTGACGCATCTCATTCATTTTCCTTCCTCCATAACGTGAGCCGGCAGAGGAACCCTCTGCCTGTGTTACTTAAAATCGGTCGGCGGAGCGAAACGGCTCACGGAAGCCGACAGATCGCGCGGTACATGGAACATCGTGGTTACACCGCTCTTGTCAAACGGTGCGAAATAGGTATATCGGGAAGTCAGACAGATATTGTTGTAGACACCGGGAGCCACGACACGTATATCCGTCCCGTCCATATTGGCTCTCTTGAGCGCGCCGTCGCCGACGGAGGTGGCATACCAGATGAAGAAGCCGTCGGTATTGTAGGTATCGATCCGTTCCGCGATGACCTCCTCGCTGGAGGCCGTGGTCCGGTTGTACCGGCAGAGATGATAGTCTCTGGCATTGTCCACATAGTAGACGAAATCGCCCATCGGCAGGGGCAGCGAGACATTGCCGTTTATCACCTTCTTCTCCGTGCCGCCCACGGCGGTGTTGAGCGAATAGAGGGACGGATCGCTGCCGATGCCCGTGTGATAGAGATAACGTCCGTCAAACCCGGCGGGAGAGATCACGCGGTCCGCGAGCTTCTTCAGACCCTTTTTATCGATCCGGATCGAGTAGAGGCCGTTGCCTTCCTTCTCGCTCTCACCGGCGTAATACAGGGTGGAACCGCACAGCTGCATCATCCGCGGCCTGGCCCGCACGAGCTGTGTGATACGGGCATTGGAGATGCGGTAGCGGTAGATGCCGTAGGTGTTGGCAACATAGCCCAGCCCCTTGCCGCTCGAATACTCATCGGAGTCCATGAAGAAATACAGGAATTTCCCTGCGGCGCAGATCTGATTGACGCCCATATTGCCCAGGCGTTTATAGTCCGATTCATCGGGACGCATGGAGTAGAGGGAGTGGGAGTCCTCCACATGCGAGAAATACACGGTATCATTGAACTCACAGAAATACCCGCCGTTCATGGCATTCCCCGGCAGGGTGCCGACGGTATTGTCCGGATTCATGGGGATCCGTTCCGACAGGATGGAATAGGTGACGACAACCGCAGACAGTACGGCAAAGACCAGAAGCGCAAGGACGAGTTTTTTTCGATTATCCATATATTGTGCTCCGTCAAATGACCTGACCCCAAATCAAGTGCTTTCGACTATTTATTATACTTCTTTTCCGAGGTTGCTATCAAGACCTTTTTCGAATTATAATAACAACAAGGTCGCGAAGCGGCCGTGTGCGAATATGTGAGGGGCTGTAGATCGCTGCCGGCACCTGCTCAGGCAGAAAGAGCGCAGGCTTGCCTGCGTTTAAGGGAGTATATTCCATGGATCTGGCGGAATTTCGTAAACAACTGGATGCCATCGACGATCAGATCGTGGCATTATATGAGGAACGGATGGCGGTCTCCGAACAGATCGCGGCGTACAAGATCAAAACCGGCAAGGCCGTGCTCGACAGGGAGCGCGAGCAGAGCAAACTCGCCGAGCTGGGCGCCAAAGCCTCCAACGATTTCAACCGCCGCGGCGTCGAGGAACTCTACCGGCAGATCATGGCGATGAGCCGCAAGCTCCAGTACCGCAAGATCAATGAGGCCGGCACGGCGGGGCGGCTCCCCTTCATCGGCATCGACGACGTGGACCGGGAGAACATCCGCGTGGTCTTCCAGGGCGCGGAGGGTTCCTATTCCCAGGCGGCCATGAAACAGTTCTTCGGCGAGGATGTGAACAGCTTTCCGGTGGAGACCTTTCGCGATGCGATGATCGCCATCGAGGACGGACGCGCGGATTACGGCGTGCTGCCGATCGAGAATTCCACGGCCGGCATGGTGAGCGAGATCTACGACCTGCTCTCCGCGTACGAGAACACGATCGTGGCGGAACAGATCATGAAGATCGAGCACTGCCTCCTGGGCCTCCCGGGGAGCAGCGTTGACCGGATCGCCACCGTCTACGCCCACCCGCAGGCCCTCATGCAGAGCTATGCCTTTCTCTACGCTCATCCCTCCTGGAAACAGGTCGGCATGAAGAATAACGCGTTCGCGGTGCAGAAGGTGCTTGCGGATAACGATCCGACACAGGCCGCCATCGCGGGCGAATACGCGGCCCGGTACTACGGGATGGAGATCCTGGAGCGCGGGATCAACCGCGACGGCAGCAATTCCACGCGCTTTGTCATCATCACCAATCAGAAGGTCTTCTTAAAGAACGCGCGGTGCGTGAGCATCTCCTTTGAACTGCCGCATGAGCCCGGAGCGCTCTACCGCATGCTGTCCCACATCATCTACAACGATCTCAACATGACCCGGATCGAGAGCCGCCCCATCCCGGATATGGCCTGGGAATACCGGTTCTTCGTGGATTTCGAGGGGAACCTCGCGGATGATGCCGTAAAGAACGCCCTGCGCGGGCTCAGAGAGGAAGCCAGAAATCTGCGGATCCTCGGAAACTATTAGGAACGGAGGCGCCTATGCTCGGAGCGGAACAGCTCTTACTCTACGGAAACACACGGTATACACCGCTTCTGACCGACCTGTGCACGGCGGCGGATGACAAGGATCCGGGGGCGGCGCGCGCCTGTACGAGACTGGCGCACGCACTGCTCGCCATGGCCGGCGAGACCGGCTTCTACGGCAACCTCCTCCATGTCCTCCTCACCAGGGTTCTCATCGAGAGCGAGAACAGCTACACGCTCTCCGCGGAGCGCCGCGGCAGGCCGGAGGGGACTGTGAACGCCTTTGCCCTGCATGACATGGAGATCTTCCGCAGCTGGTTCGCCGTCGATCTGGAGCATATGGTCTACCGTTTCGGCGTCCGGGAGATCGGACTGCTCACGGATTACCGCACGGATCCCGCGGCGGGACGTGTCTACGGAAAAGAAGCCTGCCGGGAGATCTGCGAACTGGCGCGTCGTCTGGCGAAATGTCCGGACGCGCAGAGCATGCTCGATGAAGTCACGGGATTCTACGAGCGCTACGGCGTCGGCGCCTACGGCCTGCACCGGGCCTTCCGCCTGCAGGTGAGAGAGGAGCGCGTGGAGATCGTCCCCGTGATGCGGATCGCGGACGTACGCTTCGATGACCTCGTGGGTTACGAGAGCGCCAAGGAACTCCTGCGAAACAACACCGAGGCGTTCCTCGCGGGAGCGGATGCCAACAATTGCCTGCTCTACGGCGATGCCGGCACCGGCAAGTCCACCTCGGTCAAGGCGCTGGCCAACACCTACTACGAAAAGGGCCTCAGGATCATCGAGATCTACCGCCATGAATACCGGTATCTCAATGATGTCATCGGGGAGATCAAGAACCGCAACTACCGCTTCCTTCTCTACATGGATGACTTAAGCTTCGAGGAATTCGAGACGGAGTACAAATACCTCAAGGCGATCATCGAGGGCGGCCTCGAGAAGAAGCCGGATAATGTGCTGATCCTGGCAACCTCCAACAGGCGCCATCTGATCCGCGAGAGCTTCAATGACAAGCGCACCCTGTCGGATGACGATGTGCACCGCAATGATACGGTGCAGGAGAAGCTCTCGCTCTACGACCGCTTCGGCCTCGCGATCTACTACGGCGCACCGGCGCCCGCGGAGTATTACCGGATCGTGACCACGCTCGCGGAGCGCGCGGGACTTAAGATCGACAGACAGGAACTGCTGGAGCTGGCTAACCAATGGGAACTGAAGCACGCGGGCTATTCGGGCCGGACCGCGAGACAGCTGGTGGACGACCTGGTGGGCCGCCGGATCCTCGCGGGGGATCCTCCGAAGCCGGCGGATGGTTGAGGAGAGACGCACTATGGCGGAAATCTATGCAGCGATCGATGTAGGCTCCTATGAGATCTCCATGAAGGTCTTTGAACTCTCGTCCAGAAAAGGTGTCCGTGAACTGGATCATGTGCGCCACCGCGTGGACCTGGGCAGTGAGAGTTATGCCACGGGGAGGCTCGGCAGCGCGCACATCAACGAGATATGCCGGATCCTCACGGAATTCGGCCAGGTCATGAAGAGCTGGGGCGTGGAAAAGGTGCGCGCCTGCGCGACGAGCGCCATCCGCGAGAGCAGCAACGCGGCAGTCGTGCTCGAGCAGATCGAGAAGCGCACCGGGATCCGCGTGGAACTGCTGTCCAACTCGGAGCAGCGTTTTCTGGACTACAAGGCGATCGCCTTAAAGAGCGATGCCTTCGGGCAGATGATCGAGACCAACTCCGCGATCGTGGACATCGGCGGCGGGAGCGTGCAGATCTCGCTCTTTGACAGGCAGAAGCTTGTCACCACACAGAACCTCAAGCTGGGCGTGCTGCGGCTCAAGGAGAATGTCAACGTCCTGGGGGTCGGCACCGGGAGATACAACGAACTCATCAGCGAGATCGTCGGCGCGCAGCTCTCTGTTTTCACCCGGATGTATTTAAAGGACCGCGAGATCGTCAATGTGATCATCGCCGATGACTATATCTCCCCCATTTTGCAGAAGAGCGCGGCGCTCGAGGAGGCGGGGATCATCTCTCACGAGCAGGCGCAGCAGATGGCAAAGATGCCGGGCTACGCGTCCGCGGACACCTTTATCCGGTTCCTGAACAGTGTCCCCACGGAATCGAGCACGATCAATGCCAGGATCCTCGGGATCCCGTATGAGAACATGCCCCTCGTCTACATCTCGGGCCTCATCGTGAAATGCATCGCCGACGTCATGCAGGCGCAGGCCGTCTGGGCACCCGGTGTCACACTCTGCGACGGCATCGTCTACGAATATGCGCAGAAGAAGCGTGTCCTCGCCAGACAGCATGATTTCGAACAGGACATCATCGCCAGCGCCTATAACATTTCCGCGCGCTACAAGGGCAACCGCAAGCGGAGCGAGCTCATCGGCGAACTCGCGCTCGGGATCTTTGACAGCACGAAGCGGATCCACGGCCTCGCAAAGCGCGAGAGGCTCCTGCTGCAGATCGCCGCGATCCTCCATGACTGCGGCAAATATGTGAGCATGATGAACATCGGCGAGAGCGCCTACGCGATCATCATGGCGACCGAGATCATCGGGCTCTCCCACAGAGAACGCGAGATCGTCGCCTGTACGGTTCGCTACGCCTACGCCCCGATCCCGGGCTATGACGATGTTCGAAGCAGCATGCCGGTGACGGACGAGGCGAGCCGGTTGATCATCCTGAAGCTCACCGCGATCCTGCGCGTGGCGGGCGGTCTGGACCGCTCCCACATGAAGAAATTCCGCAAGTCGACCTTTGCCCTAAAAGACCAGGAACTGCGCATCACGGTGGATACGGCAGAGGATGTGACGCTCGAGAAGGGACTGTTCGGTAACCGAGCGGCGTTTTTTGAGCAGATTTTCGGTGTCGTACCCGTCATCCGCAGAAAGGGGACAAAATGAGCAAGACAGCCAGGGAAACGGATCCGGTCGATTACCGCGATCCCGCGTATTACGCCAACAGAGAACTGTCCTGGATCGCCTTTAACGAGCGCTGTCTCTATGAGGCGACGATCCCGGAGAACCCGCTGTTCGAGCGGCTGAAATTCCTGAGCATCACGGCGAGCAACCTCGACGAATTCTTTATGGTGCGCGTCGCCTCCCTCAAGGATATGCTGAATGCCGGCTATAAAAAACGTGACATCGCCGGTATGACCGTCACGGAGCAGCTGATCGCCGTGGAGGAGCGCCTGCACGCCTTTGTCGGACGGCAGTACGAGATCTGGAACCGGCAGCTCAAGCCGATGCTCGTCGAGCAGGGGCTGGAGATCCTGACGGACGGGACGGTGCTCACGGGAGACGATGCCGCCTTTGCGGACCGCTATTTCGATGAATTCGTCTATCCCGTGCTGACGCCCATGGCGGTCGATTCGTCCAGACCTTTCCCGCTGATCCGCAACAAGAGCCTCAATATCGGCGCCCTGGTCACCAAGAAAGGCGGGGACGGCGGGATCGAATTCGCCACGGTGCAGGTGCCCGGGGGAACGGAGCGCCTGATCGAACTGCCGGGCGGCGGGAAACGGCGCATGATCCTGCTGGAGGAGATCATCCGGCGCAACATGCCGAAGCTCTTCCTCAACTATGATATCGTCTGCGCGGGCGCCTACCGCGTCGGACGAAACGCCGACCTCTCGATCGACGAGGACGAGGCGGAGGACCTCTTAAAGGAGATCGAGAAGCAGCTCAAGAAAAGACAATGGGGACAGGCGATCCGGCTCGAGGTCTCGGGTGGAATGGATGAGCGTCTGCTCGGCCACATCCGGAGCGAGCTGGAAGTGGAGGAGCAGGAGATCTACCCGATCGACGGACCGCTCGATCTTACCTTCCTCATGAAGCTCTATGGCATGGACGGTTTTGACGCGCTGAAGGAGCACGGCTACATTTCCGGACAGCCGGTGCCGGCCTTCCTCGGGGAGGAAGTGCCGGATATCTTTGCGGGGATCCGCGCGGGCGATATCCTCATGCACCATCCCTATGAGACCTTTGACCCCGTCGTGCGCTTCATCGAACAGGCAGCCACGGATGATAAAGTGCTCGCCATCAAACAGACCCTCTACCGTGTCAGCGGCAACTCGCCCATCATCGCGGCACTCGCGCGCGCGGCGGAGCGCGGCAAGCAGGTCTCCGTCCTGGTGGAACTCAAGGCGCGCTTTGACGAGGAGCACAACATCGTCTGGGCGAAGATGCTGGAGAAAGCGGGCTGTCACGTCATCTACGGACTGGTCGGCCTGAAGACCCACTGCAAGATCACCCTCGTGGTGCGGCGTGAGGAGGACGGCATCCGGCGCTATGTCCATCTCGCGACCGGCAATTACAATGATTCCACAGCCAGACTCTACACGGATCTGGGGATGTTCACCTGCGAGGAGGCCTACGGCGAGGACGCCACGGCGGTCTTCAACATGCTCTCCGGGTATTCCGAGCCGCTCGCGTGGAACAAGCTCTTCCTGGCGCCGCTGTGGCTGAAGGACCGAATCCTCTCCCTCATCAGGCGCGAGACGGAGCATGCGCGCGCCGGCAGGCCCGCCCGGATCATCGCCAAAATGAATTCCCTCTGCCATGAGGAGGTCATCGCCGCGCTCTACGAGGCGAGCGCCGCTGGCGTGCAGATCGATCTCATCATCCGCGGGATCTGCTGTCTGAGGACCGGGATCCCCGGGATCAGCGAGCACATCACGGTCCGTTCCATCGTCGGCAATTTCCTCGAGCACAGCCGGATCTTCTACTTCGAGAATGCCGGCAATCCCGAGTATTACTTAAGCAGTGCGGACTGGATGCCGCGCAACCTGGAGCGCCGCGTCGAGATCCTCTTCCCGGTGGAGAACAAAGAGGGACGGGCCAAGCTCCTCCATATCTTGGAGACGGAGCTTGCGGACACGGAGAAGGCGCACATCCTGATGCCGGACAATACCTACGCCCGCGTGGACAAGCGCGGCAGGAAACGCGTCAATTCGCAGCGCGTCTTCGGCGAGGAAGCGGAGCGCGCCGCAAAGACGGAGAATGAAAAGGAGTCGCGGGTCTTCATCCCGATGACATCGTAAGCACACAGCAGGCACTGAACATGAATATCAAAGAACTCAGAGCAAAGATCGGCGGGGAGCTGCTCCCCGAAGAGGAACTGCGGGGGATCATCGACAAAAAAGAGATCTCCGTGAATTCCTTCACGGAGATCATCCATCAGGCTGCTTATGATCTGGACACTGTGCACGAGTGGAGCCGTATGGAAGACGGCAGCATCGCGGTCACGGAACAGATCTGGAGCATGAACAGCGCACATACCCGCACGATCGTGACCGTGGACGCCGACGGCCGGATCGGGATGACGGGCGGGCTTGAGGCCGCGGAGTACCTGAAGAAGAACGGCATCCGCGTCCGTTAAAAATCACACGCGCCGGTAGACCGGGATGATGTCGAGCGGCGCTTCGGCCGTGATCACGCGGCCGCCCTCCACGACTTCCTCCGTGTGGATGTTCTTCCAGCTGCCGGCCGGCAGATACACCTCACGCTCTTTGACACCGGGATAAAGTACCGGCGCCACCAGCACATCCCTTCCCAGCATGAACTGATCATAGGTCTCCCAGGCCTTTGCGTCATCGGGGAATTCGTAGAACATGGCACGCAGGATAGGAGAACCGTCCTCGTGAGCTTCCTGAAAGACCTCCTGCAGATAATCCCGCATCCCCAGACGGATGTCCAGATACTTCTTCATGATGGCGAGATTGTCTTCGCCGTAGCTCCAGAGCTCATTGGGCTGGCCGGTGTGGAGATAGCCGCCGCCCCAGTCACGGTCGTCCAGCGCGGGGATATTGTAGGGACCTCGGTCGCCGTGCATGCGCAGGAACCCGGTGAAGGCCGCGAATTCATACCAGCGGATGAGCAGTTCCCGGAAATCCGGATCGTCGACATCATCGGTCATGAAGCCGCCGATATCCGTTGTCCACCAGGAGATGCCGGCCAGACCCATGTTGATGCCTGCGGCGAGCTGGTCGCGCAGGGCCTCCCAGGTGCTGGGCACATCTCCGGACCAGACCACATTGGCGTACTTCTGGCTGCCCGCCCAGCACGAGCGCAGGAGGTTTAACGGCTCCCGCTCTCCGAGGGCCTTCTCATGATCGTGGAAGATCCTGCTGTAGTACTGCGGGAAGATGTTGGTGCAGGAGAGGGCGGGCCCGAGATAATAGCGGTAGTTGTCGAAGTCATAGGCCTCCAGATCCGGCTCCGAATTGTCCAGCCAGAAGACATCGACACCGATATCGTAGTAGTTCTTCTTACAGACCTCCCAGACATATTCCGAGGTCTCCGGGTTCGTGGCGTCGATCACCACGCAGTCGCCCTGATAATCATAGGTCTGCACGCCGCCGCGCTCCGTGCGCATGAGGAGCCCGCGCTCCGCCATCGGATAGTAATTCTCGCTGCGCTTGTCGACGGAGGGCCAGACGGAGACCACGACCTTGATCCCCATGGAATGGAGTTCGTCGACCATCGCTTTGGGGTCCGGCCAGTAGGTTTTATCAAATTTCCAGTCGCCCTGAACGGTCCAGTGGAAAAAGTCGATGACGATCACGTCGAGCGGGATCCCGCGGTCCTTGTAGGCATGCGCGACCTGCAGGACCTCCTCCTGCGTGCGGTAGCGCAGCTTCGACTGCCAGAGTCCCAGATATCCATCCGGCAGCATCGGCGCACGGCCGGTCACGGCGGTGTAGTTGGCGAGGATCCCGCGTGGATCATCGGCCGCCGTGATCCAGTAATCGAGCTCCTTTGCGCACTCCGCCACCCATTCCGTCCGGTTGTTGCCGAAGACGGCGCGGCCCACGGCCGGATTGTTCCAGAGGAAGCCGTAGCCCAGACTCGATACGAGGAAAGGTACGGAGTTCTGCGAATTGCGCTGCTCGAGATCGAGCGTGCAGCCCTTGAGGTCCGTGTTCGGCTGCTGATACTGGCCCATGCCGAAGAGCTTCTCGCCGTCATTTGATTCAAAGCGCTGCGTGATCTGCCAGTCGCCGCCGGTATGCGCACGGAACTGCCTCGCCGGCTGCTTGAGGCAGCGGCTCTCTTTGGAGACGGTACCGTCGTAGAAACGGAAATACTCCTCCAGGATCTTCACATCATCCCTGTAGAAGGTGAGGATGCCGACGCGGTTGACCCGCACGGAGATGCGGCCGTTACGCACCAGCGCCTCTTTTGCACCGATCCCGCCGCAGTCCCTGCCGGTGCCGGTCCCGTTGATCTGCTCCGCTTTGGTGTAAGTGATCTCAAGAGGGGTGTCCGGGCGCTTTTCCGTCAGGGCCCAGTCCCGCCCGGAAAACTCCGGATGGCGGGTGACGCGGATCCGCAGGGCATCGCGTCCCCAGGCTTCGATGAGCAGCGTTTCGCCGTTTCGTGTCGCGCGCAATGCACCGTCTACTTCCGAAAAGAACATGGTTTTTCCTCCGCTCCACAACTGTGATATGATAGTAACAGATAACGATGATCCTATTGTATTAGAGGTGACCGGGGAAAGCAATGACGGAATTGATCCTGGCTTCGGCTTCGCCGAGGCGCAAAGAACTGATGGAAACGGCGGGACTTGCCTGCACGGTGATCCCGGCTGCGGGAGAGGAGAAATGCGCGGATCTCTCCCCGGAGGAGACAGTGCGCGTCCTCGCCCGCGCCAAGGCGGAGGAGATCTGGGAACTCGTCACGCACGGCGCGCGGGCGGGAGAGTTTCAAAAACCGATTGTCATCGGTGCGGACACCGTAGTATCATTAGAGGGGAGGATCTTCGGCAAGCCCCGGGACCGGGCGGACGCGGCGCGGATGCTGGGACAGCTCTCCGGGCGGACGCACGAAGTGTATACCGGCGTGGCGGTCCTGTCGCCGGACGAAGAGATCCTCTTTGCGGAGCGGACAGAGGTGGATGTGGAGACTCTGTCGGCGGAGGAGATCGAAGCCTATCTGGCCACCGGCGAAGCGGATGACAAAGCCGGCGCCTACGGGATCCAGGGGCGCTTCGGGATCCATGTGACCGGGATCCGCGGGGACTATGCCAATGTGGTGGGACTTCCCGTCTCCCGCCTGTACCGGACACTCAGGGATCATGATCTGCTGTAACGGCTGCTTTGGATATCATCAGGAGGTGACTTATGCATGAGTACGATGAAGCGGTCTTAAGATGTTTTCTGGAACAACAGGGACAGCTCTTCGACGAAGAGGTCGCGACCACACCGGAGGAAGCGGAGGCGTTTCTCTCCGACTGCATGGCGGTGGTCCTGGACTCCGCCGACGAGGTGGAGGAGTACTTCGAAGAGGAAGGGATGGAGATCGGAGAAGGCTCCGCACTGGACGCGGTCGAGGTCTTCGAGGTCGGAGACGGCCGCTATCTGATCGTCGAGGGATAAGATCCCTCACCGGGCGCGGTCGAGAAAATCCGCCAGCCCGTCGTGGTTATTGTCTTTTCCGGTGACGGCGTCCGCCGCCGCTATTGCAGAGGGTGAGCCGTTGCACATCGCAATGCCCAGGCCGGCCGCCCGGATCATGGATATGTCATTCTCCTCGTCGCCTGCCGCGACGGCATCGGCGACGGGGATGTTCAGATATTCACACAGCCGTGTGACGGCGGAACCTTTTCCCGCTTCCGCCGGGAAGATCTCCAGATAATACGGATTGGAATACAGGAGGGTGATCCCGTCACCCGCGACGGGCGCGAGCGCCTGACGGAAGCGCTCGAGCTTCTCCCTGTCATGCAGTTCGATGGCGATGCATTTGCAGGGCGGCTGAGGCAGATGTGCCGCGAGGTCATCGGTCAGGATGAGGGGCGACTTGATCGCCCGGCGGTAGAAATCCATGCACTCCCGGTCCGCTTCGTCACGCAGGGGCGGGCTCACGATGGCATCGTCATTGTAGGTGTGCAGATGGATCCCGTGCGCCGCGGCCAGTCCGGAAAACCGCAGAACCTGTTCGACGGGGATGCCGGAACGGTAGATGGTTTCCTTGCGGTCGCAGTCATAGATCTGTGCGCCGTTATAGGCGATGAGATACATGCGGGGATAGAAGAGCCCGAGCTGTTTCTGTACGGCCATCGCGCTCTCGAGGGCACGGCCGGTCGAGACGGCAAACGCGCCGCCCGCCTCCGAGAAATCCGTCAGTGCCTGCCTTGTGCGTTCTCCGATCCGCTTGTCATCCGTTAAAAGAGTCCCGTCCAGGTCGGTGAAAAAGAGTCTCATACAGTCTCCGGTCTGTGAATACAACGTTCTGTGCCGCTATGGCTGACTCATCGTATCACGAACGGCGCCGCCCCGCAACGGGGGATCATACGGGAGGCCCGTTTTTTCTTGAATTCTGTGAGAATTCGGCTATAATATGGCTGTGCGTGTTCTGGCTTTGAAAAAACTGAAAAAACTGAGAAAATATTCGGGCTTTCTGGGGGTTGCGCTTCTTACGCTGCTCGAACTCATCGTGGTGGGGATGGTGATCTGCAAGACGGCGCCGGCCCGCCGGACATCCAGGCTGATCACGGCGGGTGAGCGGGATCTCGCAGCTCTTGATTACGATGAAGCGGCAGCGACATTTCGCAGGGCGCTTGAGATCGATCCGCAGAGTGAGCGGGGGAGGAGAGCCGTACGGAATCATATGGAACAGATCCTTGTCACGGCGGATCAGGCCTCACTGGATCAGGACTACGATACGGCAGTGCATCTCTCCGGACTCGTGCAGGGGTTCGGGGATATCCTGGGGGACGACGATCTGATGGTCCGGGTCGCGGACGAGCGGCGTGAGAAGTATGCGGGACAGAAGGAGATCGCCGGCCTGCTGGGCCATGCCGAAAGCGAGTTTTCGGAGGGCAACTGGAAAAACGCGGCGACCTACTATGATCTGGCCGCGGATAAAGGCGCGGATCAGTCGGTCCTCGAGCCGAACCGTTCTATCAGCCGGGTATACGGCGAGATCATCAGCCTGGCGGGCGGAGATCATGACGAGGAACTGGCGAAGCTCCTGGACGGGACGGAGTATACAGCGGTCGCGGATACAACGGGTCTGAGCGGCAGGCATTACATCGGCGATGACATCCTGATCGAACGGGATCGAGATAATGATATCGTCATCTACGGCGGACTGAGCAGAGACAGCGGAGAGGGTACCGCCACGGCGGTCATATCCGCCGGCAACACCTATTCCGTCTACAGCGGAGAATGGAACGGCTTTAAGCCGGAGGGGAACGGAGATCTCAGCATCTGGCTGAAAAGCGAGAACGAAGCGGATTCGGCCGTGTTCAGCGGGACCTTTCACGAGGGCCTGTGCAACGGGGCTGAGCGGTACCGCGACCGGGATCTGCAGGAGATCCTGATCGAGATCAGCGAGGGGACGGTTCCCGCCGGTACGGCAGGAGTCGACGCGTCGGCCTATATCGCCGGTGTGTGCGGCTTCGGCGGGAGCGATGACAAACCCGTGATCGAAAGCGCTCCGGCCGCGGCGGACTGGAGAAGCATCCCCGGTACGTCCGATCCCTCCTATGCGCAGGCGGCCGCGGTCCTGGATTCGCTGGACTGGGACATCGAAGCCGCTTTTGACTGGTCGGCCGGCCTCACCTACTACGGACACGGGAAAGCGGATATGCCGGAGACGGCCGATCCGGGCACCTGCTGGTTCGCGGAATTCGGCTTTACCAATCTGAAGGGGAACTGCTTTGTCATGGCGGCCACCTTTTACGAATTCGCCAAGCTCTGCGGGTACGAACCGAGACAGATGTGCGGGATGGTGCCGAGCAGAAAGGGCGGGCTGACGATCCATTCGTGGGTCGAGATGGATTTCGACGGACAGACCTATGTATACGACCCGGATTTTCAGTACAACAAGGGACTGGACGGATTCGGACTGCAGTACGGGCAAAAGGGGACCTGGAGATACCAGGACTATTCTGAGATGAGCGAGTAACGACATGTCACGGAGAAGAAGCTACGGATTTATCTATCTGATCATCGCGATCGTCACGATCCTCGTCGTGGGCGGGATCGCTTTCCTGTTCTACCGGAAGCTGACCGTCAAAAAGACGATGATCGCAAATGAGGAAGGACTGACGGTCAACTATGCCAAGAACGACGGCCTGATCCTGTCATGGAATGAAGCGGAGAATGCCGGCGGCTACCGGATGGAGGTCTATGATCCGGACAATGACAGCGCGCCCATCGTGGAGAAGTCCTCCCGGAAGGCGAAGTGCCTGCTCGATCCCGAGGATCTGGCTAAGATCCCCATGGATAAGCAGGTCGATATCCGGATCACGACCGGGACCGGCCGGAAGAAGGACGAAGAATCCATTGTGACGGACTATCTCTGCTGTCTCAGCATGCCCAGGATAGAGGATCTGGAAGGGATCATCGACATCGATACGCAGAGCATCGAAGTCAGGTGGAAGGGATGGGACTGCGATATCTATACGATCTATCTGCGCGACCCCGACGACAACAGGAAGAAGGTGCGGGAGATCGAGGCGGAGACCGACGGCACTACGCTTACGGACAAGGAATACCTCATTACGATCCCCTACGGCCATTGGGGGGATTTCGAGATCCCCAAGGACGACAGGGAATATGTTGTGGAAATGGAAGCGCACAGAGGCGGATTCCGCGTCATGCTCCCGGGCGATCTGCAGCCGGTGGGGTCCATCACCAGAGTCAATCTGATCACAAAGAAGATCACGCTCCAGTATGAACGGCTGGATAACAATATCTACAGGATCAACTGGAACGATACGGGCAGCCCCGGATACTGCGTGGAGATGAAGGAGTCCAAAAAGAAGGGCTACAAGGAACTGACGCGGATCGGCGGGGACGAAAAACTGGTCTACGAGATCGCGGAGCATCTGAATTCCGGAACGGAATACACCTTCCGCGTCAGAGGTCTGAGCGAAGAGGAGATCGCCGCCGCGTCGGGAGAGGGCGGTGAGGCCAAAACGGGATCCAAGCCGACCAGAGGAGCCAAGAAGGAGGAGGTCGACGACAAGAACGCCGGGATCCTGACGGTGAAGACGGAAGAGGGCACACAGTATGCCAACATCTGGCCCATGAAGGCACTGGAGATCTATTCGGATACTTCAAAGAAGGACAAGATCGGCACGGTGGAGGCGCAGAAATGCCTGTGCGTGCTGGATCAGGATAAGGAAGCGCATCTGTTCCGGGTGCGGTCCGGTGACATCGAGGGTTATATCAACAGTGATTACTGCATGATCAATCTCCCGGATTATCTGGGCGATTACTGCGAGTATGACATCCCCAACAGCTACGCCTCCATCTACATGGTCAATGATTATTATATCCCCGGTGTGACCGCGCAGATCATCCCCGGATATGAGAATGTGCTCTTAAACGACAACACCTTCCTGGTGCCCCTGCTGTATCCCGTCGCGGAAAAACTCACGGTCGCGGCAAAATCGGTCCGGGAGGAGGGCATGAAGATCCTGATCAACGACAGTTTCCGGCCGCACTGCGCGACCCGTTACATCTACGACACCACGAGCAAGATCGTGAACATCAAGCTGCCGTACGTGAAATACTGGGCCTACCGCACCCCGTTCGACATCTATCTGCAGAACGACCGCAAGGTCATCGAGAATGTGTCCTCCGTGTATCCGGACGGATATGAGGGACCGGCGCATGACGCGCCGAAGGGCGTGAGCACTTCTTCCGAAGAGGATCTGGACAAGCTGGAGCTGGATCAGATCTGGGCGGAGCAGGAGACACTCCAGGGTCTCGATATGGAGGATATGGAGCTGGTGAATGACAACACGCCCAGAAACACCTATCAGTGGGAAATGACGAACGGCACATATAAGCTGGGCGCGTTCCTGGCGGCCGTCGCCTCCAGACATAACCTGGGCGTCGCCATGGATATGACGATCGTGAGCGAGGACGATGTGAGCGAACCGCTGGAGATGCAGACAAACATGCACAACCTGAGCTGGAATTCCGCACAGAAATTCAACAATGACAATGCCAATACGCTCAAGAGACATCTGGAGGCTGCCGGATTTGCGATGATCAGCAGTGAGTGGTGGCATTTCCAGGATAACGAACTGACGACGAAACTCGCTCCGCCGGTCCTCGAGAACGGGATCAGCGTGGAGGGCTGGAAGTATGACGGACGCGGCTGGAAATACCGCGATGAAAAGGGGGACTATACAGTGTCCGGGACACTGGAGATCGATGGCCGGGAGTATGCGTTTGATGCCGACGGCTACACGGAGAGATAGGGGGAGAAGAACGGATATGAGTGACAGAGGCATAACAGCAGCCATAGCGGGAGTCGTCGGCGTACTATTGATCATCATCGTCCTGTTCATCGTGGGAGTTCCCCAGAGGATGATGGGACTCACGCATGATACAGAGTCGGCGCAGGGGATCGAACCTGCCGCGGCACCGAAGAGCGAAAAGTCCGCGGACAAGCCGGCGTTTCGGAAACCGGCCGAAGACAAAGCGGAAGAGAAACAAGAAGAGAAGCAGGAAGAGATCACCATAAAGAAGAGTGCGATCAAACTGCCGGTCCCGGGTGCGGGCGCGGACCAGAAAGAGATCGATACCGATACGGACCGTCTCATCGCGGATCCCCCGCCTGCGGAGGATAAAGATGTCAATAAAGGCTGTATCGGCGACGACGGCCTGGTCTACTGAGGAGACCGGATCCCTCTACACCCCCTTTCTGTAGAAGCGGCCAGCCTCTTCGGCCGCGACATTCTTCATGCACAGATCCACCAGACTCTCCATGAGAATGGGGAGTTCAAGCGGCGTGCCGAGCGCCTGCAGGGCCGAGGCGATCTCGTCCATCGAGCGCGGCATGAGATCCAGCCCGCGCAGAGCGGTCTCCTCCTCCGGTGAGAGGAGCGGGGGAGGGGTGCGGCGTTTTCCGCGGCTGTTCGCAGAGCCATGTGGTGTGTTCTCTGCCCCGTGACTGTCCCCGTCTGTGTTGTCAAACATGTGGATCCCCGTACGGATGCGCCTGTCGGGGTACAATTCTCCCGTCCGGAGGGCATCAATGAGATCCGCCGCGCAGGTGGCGATGCCGGCGCCCTGACGGATGAGATTGTTACAGCCCTCGCTCAGGCCGTCGGTGACACGGCCGGGGAGCGCGAAGACATCCCGCCCCTGCTCCAGTGCCATATCCACCGTGATGGAGGTGCCGGAGCGTTTTCTTGCCTCGATCACCAGCAATATGTCACAGAATCCGCTGATCAGGCGGTTCCTCGCAGGGAACAGCTGCCGCAGCGGCTCCATTCCGACCGGGCTCTCTGAGATCACACCGCCGTGTTCCTTCAGCGCTTCATAGAGCTCCCGGTTTTCCGCCGGGTAACAGTTGTCCACACCGCCGGCTAAGAGCGCGTAGCTCTCCCCGCCGGCCCGGAGCGCGCCTCTCTGGGCGAGTCCGTCGATCCCGACCGCCATCCCGCTGATCACCCGGATCCCCGCCGCGCCGAGTTCCTCGCCGAAGCGCGCCGCCATGATCCGCCCGTATTCCGAGCATTGTCTCGCACCGACGACCGCGACGGCAGGCTGCACCGGATCCGGCAGGCGACCGATCCAGGTGAGGCCGAAGGGCGGATCCGGGATGTCCCGCAGCTTCTCCGGATAATCGGGCAACGGCATCGCCGTAAAGGAGATCCCCGCTTCCCGGATCCGTTCATAGGACGCTGTCGGATCGCCGGCCTGCGCATAGGCAAGAAACGCCTCCCGTCTCTTCGGACGGTCGATATAGCGCAGGCAGGAGACGGCATGACGACAGACCTCCTGCGCGCTGCCGTATGCCGCGAGCATCGTCATGGCCGTGACCCGGTCGACACCCGGGGCGGAAAACAGCCAGTAGAGATATGCCCTGTCAGTATCTTCCGCGTTCATGCCGCACCTCCTCCCGACCAGTAACTGCTGTCCGCGCGCCGGTAACAGGCGGCTTCCGCGATATGCTTCTTACAGATCCGCTCCGAGCCGTCCAGATCCGCGATGGTCCTGGCAAGCCTGAGGATCCTGTGATAGGCCCGGGCGCTCAGCCCCATGGAACGGAAGAGCCCGGAGAGCATCGCGTTCTCCGCGTCTCCAAGCGCGCAGTAGCGTTTGATGTCCGCCGGTTCCATATCGGCGTTGAACCGGAGCTTCGTCCCGGTAAAGCGCTTTTTCTGGATCCCGCGGGCAGCAAGGACCCGGTCCCTGATCGCAGCGCTGGTCAGATCACCCGCCGGGTGTGTTCCCGACAGATCCTCGATCTTCACACGAGGCGCCTCCACACAGATATCGATCCGGTCGAGGATGGGGCCGGAGATCCTGCCGAGATAGCGGCGGATCTCATGCTCCGCGCACCGGCAGCGGTTTCTGTCCGGATAGTAGCCGCACGGGCAGGGGTTCATGGCGGCGATCAGCATGAAATCCGCGGGATAGACGCAGTTGAAGCCGGCCCGCGCGATGCTGATCCGGCGGTCCTCCATCGGCTGTCTGAGCAGATCGAGCGTCGCCCGGTGAAATTCCGGCAGCTCATCGAGGAAGAGCACGCCGCGGTGCGCGAGGGAAATGAGCCCGGGCCGGGGACTCGCGCCTCCGCCCGTCAGGGCCGCCTCGGTCACGGTATGGTGCGGGCTGATGAAGGGGCGCCTCGTGATCAGGGTGTCCTCCGGCCCCATGAGACCGGCGACGGAATAGATTGTGGAGACCTCGATGCTCTCGTCCTCGGACAGGGGCGGCAGGATGCCGGGCATCCGCTTGGCGATCATACTTTTCCCTGTCCCCGGCGGCCCGATCAGCAGCAGATGATGGAAGCCCGCCGCGGCGATCATGGCGGCGCGCTTGACGGTCTCCTGACCGTTGATGTCGGAAAAATCCGCCGGATCGGAGGTCTCACCGGCGGCAAACACCTCTTCCAGATCCACCGTGGTGGGCGGGATCAGTCCGTCCCGTTCCTCCGCGGAGGCTTTGAGATAGAGTACGGCTTCTTCGAGTGTGCGGACACCGACGATCTTCATCCCGCTCACGGCCGCACCTTCCCTTGCGTTGTCAGCGGGCAGGATGCAGGTCCGGATCCCGGCCTGCGCGGCCCGGGCGACGATGGGCAGGGTACCGCGGACGCTTCGCACCTCGCCGTCGAGACCCAGTTCGCCGAAGACCAGCGTATCCGCAAGACACTCCTCCGGCAGTTCACCGGTCGCACACAGCAGCCCCATGGCAAGCGGCAGATCGACGGAGACCCGCTCCTTACGGATCGCGGCGGGGGAGAGATTAACGGTGATCCTCATGGGAGGGATGTGATAGCCGGCATTTTTCAGGGCCACGCGGACCCGGTCGCCGGCCTCCCTCGTATCGCCGGAGGCATAGCCTACCATCACAAACGACGGCAGACCGTCGGCAGCGTCCACCTCCACCTGCATGAGATAGCTGGTGATCCCGCGTACGCCGCCCGATAATACGGCAGCAAACATAACATATCCTTTCCTGTCTGTAGGCCCCTGAATCCGTGGAAAAATGCGGTGATGACCGCGTCGATGGTGCTATGATACACCGCTTTGCAGGAAAAAACAAAGAAAATTTCTATAAACTTTTCCTGCGGTGTAACGGACTATTTCGCGAAAAAAGAAGAATAACATCCCGCCTTCCGCCAAACCGGAGGTTTATTCCCGGGCCGGACGATGGTATCTTATATACAACTACTAACACGGAGCGGATACAGAGGTCCGCGAAAGGAGGAGCGTATGTTAACACTGATACTTGCTGCGATCATCATCCTGTTGATCGTCGTCGTGGCTGCCGGGTATGTCAAGGCGCCGCCGGACAAAGCGTTCATCATCTCCGGCCTCCGCGCAAAGCCCCGCATCCTGATCGGGCGCGCCGGCATCAAGATCCCGTTCCTGGAAAGGGTGGACCGGTTGTATCTCGGACAGATGACCGTCGATATCAAGACAGAGCAGTCCGTTCCGACCAATGATTTCATCAATGTCAATGTAGACGCGGTGGCTAAGGTCAGGATCGGTACGAATCCGGAAGCGATCCAGCTCGCGGCCAAGAACTTCCTGAACAAATCGCCGGAGCAGATCACCCAGGACCTCCAGGATTCCCTGCAGGGCAACATGCGTGAGATCATCGGCACACTGGCGCTCAAGACCATCAATACTGACCGGGATTCCTTCTCGGATCAGGTCATGGAAAAGGCGTCCCGGGACATGAACAAGCTGGGTATCGAGATCCTCTCGTGCAACATCCAGAATGTCACCGATGAGAACGGCCTCATCAATGACCTCGGTATGGACAACACCGCCAAGATCAAGAAGGACGCCGCCATCGCCAAGGCGCAGGCCGACCGTGATGTGGCGATCGCCAAGGCGGAAGCCGACAAGGCAGCCAATGACGCGAGAGTCATGGCGCAGACGGAGATCGCGGAGAAGAACAACGCGCTGGCCATCAAGCAGGCGGAGTTAAAGAAAGAGGCCGACACCAAGAACGCGGAAGCCGATGCCGCCTACGAGATCCAGAAGCAGGAACAGGAGAAATCCATCCAGACGGCGACCGTGAACGCTCAGATCGCAAAAGCCGAGCGCGAAGCAGAGCTGAAGCAGCGTGAAGTCACCGTCAAGCAGCAGGAGCTGGCCGCGCAGATCGAGAAGCAGGCCGATGCCGAGAAGTACCGCGCCGAGAAGACCGCGGAAGCCGACCTGATCAAGCGCCAGAAGAATGCAGAGGCGGAGAAGTACGAGCAGGAAAAGGACGCCGAGGCGAAAAAGGCGCAGGCCGAGGCGCAGAAATACGCCGCCGAGCAGGAAGCCGCCGGTATCAAGGCCAAGTATGACGCCGAGGCGGCAGGTATCGCCGCGAAAGGTCTGGCCGAAGCGGAAGCGATCAAGGCCAAGGGTCTGGCGGAAGCGGAAGCCATGGAGAAGAAGGCCGAGGCCTACCGGAAATACAACGGCGCTGCCATGGCGGAGATGATGATCAAGATCATGCCTCAGATGGCCGCCGAGATCGCAAAGCCTTTGAGCCAGATCGACAAGATCAACATCTACGGCACAGGCGACGGCTCGACAGGCGCGAGCCAGATTTCCGGCAACATGCCCGTGGTCATGAAGCAGGTCTTTGATATGATGAGCGAGGCAACCGGTGTGGACTTCACCGAGATCATGAGGGCCGGCACCTATGATGCCAAGGTTACGAAGAACATCAATCTCTCCGGTGACGGCATGAGTGTCCATGTGGACGGCAAGGCGGATGCGGATAAGTGATCCGCTGAAGCAGGAGTAGGAACGGGGAACCGGGCGGGAAACTGCCCGGTTTCCTTTTTCCCGCGGATGATGATACAATGAGGAAGTATGAAGTATTTTGGATGATATCGGGGGTGTATTGATGCAGGGAAGCGGGCCGGCGCGGGGACTGCCGCCGGAGGAACTGAATATCTGCATGGCTCAGACCGGCTGTCTGTCGGATCCCGAGGTATACCGGCGCCTCTTTGAGAGACTGCCGCGCTTTCGCAGAGAGAAAGCGGAGACGATCCGCGCGGAGGAAACAAGATACGGATCCGTGGCGGCCTTTTCCCTGCTCCTCCATGTGCTGGAGAGGACGGGACTGGATATGCGCGCGCCTTCGGTCTGGGAGGATTTGGACTTTCGCGTGACGGAGAAGGGCAAACCGTATTTCGACGGGGCGCCCGGGATCCGTTTCTCCCTGTCCCATACGCGGGGCGCCGTACTGTGCGCCGTCTCCGGGACAGAGGTGGGCTGTGATATCGAGGATCCGGAGAGAAAGACCGATGTAGAAAAACTCGCGCACATGGTGCTTTCTGAGCAGGAAAAAGGCTGTACGGACCGCCCGGATTTCTTCCGGATCTGGACGCGCAAGGAGGCCTATTCCAAGTACACCGGCAACGGGCTCGCGGAGAACTATGCAGGCTTCGCCGTTGACGAGGCGCCGGTCGCCTCTTTCGCGGCGGAGCACGGCGGTTATGTCTGCGCCGTGTGCTCTCCGTTATGTACCGTGATGCCGGCGATCAGGGACGTGGATCTCGTGATTCTGTGACGGAGGTGCCGGCGGTCGCGGAGGAGGATCTCGGCAGTCTGTGACTAAAGCACAGAGATACCGGATAAGGAGGAACCTATGAATTACAGAAAACTCGGAAAAACCGGACTGGAAATCAGCGAGGTCGGCTTCGGCGGGGAATGGCTGGAGCGGCACGAGGTGGAGCATTCGGTCGCGCTGCTTAAATACGCGCACGAAAAAGGTATCAATATCGTGGATTGCTGGATGGCGGATCCCAAATCGCGGGATATCATCGGGGAGGCGATGAGCGGCTGCAGGGAATCCTGGA